>NZ_JBVJMF010000020.1:0-158085 GCF_055584345.1 Streptomyces sp. NPDC104106 | reverse complement strand
TTCGGTGAACACCGGTGAGGTCCGCATGAGGTCCAGGCCCATACCGGTCCACTGGGTACCGTGCCCGGGGAACACGAACACCGTCCTGCCGGGGGTCTCACCGACCCGGCCGGTCACCGTCTGCGCCGCGGCCTCGTCCGCGGCCACCGCCGCAAGCCCGGCCAGCAGTTCCTCGCGGTCGGAGCCGAGCACGACCGCGCGCTGCTCGAAGGCCGACCGCGTGGTCAGCAGCGACCAGCCGACGTCGGCGACGCCGAGCTGCGGCCGCTCCTCGACGGCGGCCCGCACCGCGGCGGCCTGCTCGCGCAGGGCGGCCCGGTCCCGCGCCGACAGCACCCACGGCACCACCTGCCCGGCGGCCCCGTCCGGCTCCGGCGGCGCGGCGGGAGCGTCGGCCCGCGGGGCCTCGCCCACCACCACATGGCAGTTGGTGCCGCCCATGCCGAACGAGTTGACGCCGGCGAGCAGCGGTGCGTCGGGCCGGGGCCACGGCCCCGCCTCGGTGCGCACCTCGATGTTGAGTGCCTGCGGGTCGATGGCCGGGTTCGGCGTCCGGTAGTTCAGGCTCGCCGGGATCCGGCGGTGCCACACGCTCAGCGCGGTCTTGATGAGGCCGACGATCCCTGCCGCGCCCTCCAGATGACCTACGTTGGTCTTGGCGGAACCGACGTGCAGCGGCCCGTCCGTGCGGGCCGCCCCGAGCGCCGCACCGACCGAGGCGGCCTCGATCGGGTCGCCCACCTTGGTGCCGGTGCCGTGCAGTTCCACGTACTGCACCGTGCCGGGCACGAGCCCCGCGCGGTCGTGCGCCAGCCGGATCACGTCCCGCTGCGCGTCGGCGCTGGGCACGGTCAGTGCGTCGGTGGCCCCGTCGTTGTTCACCGCCGAGCCGTGGATCACGCCGTAGACCCGGTCGCCGTCGGCCAGCGCCCGGGCCAGCGGCTTGAGCGCGACGAAGCCGCCGCCCTCGCCCCGGACATAGCCGTTCGCACGCGCGTCGAAGGTGTAGCAGCGGCCGTCCGGCGACAGCCCGCCGAACCGCTCGGTCTCCACCGCCGATGCCGTCGCCAGGTTCAGGTTGACGCCGCCGGCCAGCGCCATGGCCGACTCGCCCGACAACAGGCTCTCGCAGGCCAGGTGCACGGCCACCAACGCCGACGCCTGGGCGGCGTCCACGGTCAGACTCGGCCCACGCAACCCGAGCGTGTAGGAGATCCGGTTGGCGATGATGCCGCGGCGGGTCCCGGTCAGCGAGTGCGGGCCGACGGCATCGGGGCCGTGCTGGTGCAGCAGGGCGGTGTAGTCGTCGCCGATGGCGCCCACGAAGACACCGACCGGGGCACCGGCCAGGTCGGCGGGGACGATCATCGCGTCCTCCAGCGACTCCCAGGCGAGTTCCAGCATGAGCCGCTGCTGCGGGTCCATGCTCGCGGCCTCGCGGGGTGAGATCCCGAAGAAGGCCGCGTCGAACCGGTCCACGTCGTCGAGGAACGCGCCGTGGCGGAGCCCGGCACCGAGCCCGGCCGCGCCGGGCCAGCGGTCGGGCGGGGTCTCCGCGACGGCGCTGCGCCCCTGCGTCAGCAGCCGCCAGAACGCCGACGGGTTCGGCGCCTGGGGCAGGCGGCAGGACAGTCCGACGATGGCTATCGCGGCGCCCGGTTCGGGGAGCGGTCCGCCGGAGAGGGTGACGTCATCGGTCATGGGTCCTGGCCGCCTTCCTCGCACAGCTGGTAGATCTCAGGTGACATGGGGAACAGAGCGGCCAGGCGGATTCCGGGCCGCTCCGCACATTGCCGGAACCGGCGACTCAGTCCTCCATGAAAAGAGTCGCCACGCAGATCGTGGTGTGTTCGTCGGGCCGTTCGACGAACTTGAACGTTCGCGTCCCCGTCTTTCCGGCATAGCGTCCGCTGACGCCGATCGCGGGGAAACTGTTGACGCGGAACTCGGTGCCGTTCGGGTCCTCCTGGGCCACCGTGCCGGTCCAGCTGATGACTCCGTCGGCGAGTTTCTCGGTAGCGGTCATCAGCTGCATCAGACCGCCGTCCTCGGGGTTGCCGTACACCACCGACATGCCCTCCGACGTGGACACCAGGTTGCCGTCGGCGTCGTACAGCTCCTCGGTGAAGGTCAAGTGGTGCCCGACGCCCGGGCGGGTCTCCCGGTGCACCGTGGTGTGGCAGATCTCGCGGAGATTCTCCAGATACATGGAAATCAGTTCTCCCCATCGGACGGCGGCAGTGCGTCGGTCCTGTCCGGGACCATCGAGAAATCATGGTCAACAGGCCTTAATTGGACCTAAGAAAGGCCGGGGGCACCGGCCCGAAAAAAGGCAGGCGGACACCCGGGCGCGTCACACGCGCGGATGTCCGCTGGCTGGTTCCCCGTCAGATCACGTGCACCTCGGGCACGTAGAGGATCCAGCGGCCGCCCGACTGCTGGAACTCCTGCTCCTTGGCCATGATCTCCTCGGCGTGGTTCCACGCGAACAGCAGCGCGTAGTCCGGGTAGGGCTCGCTGAACGCCGTCGGCGGCCGGACCGGGAGGTGCATGCCCGGCGTCAGACGGTTCTGCTTGTCCGGTGTCGTGTCGCAGACGAACGACACGAGGTCGGAGCCGATGCCGCAGAAGTTGGTCACCGTGGCGCTCTTCGCGGTCGCGCCGTACCCGACCACGCTGCGGCCCTCCACGCGCAGCCGGGTCAGCAGCGCCTTCAGGTCGTCCCTGATCTTCGTGACGTCCGCGGCGAACGCCCGCAGCGTGTCCAACTCGCCGAGCCGCTGCTCACTCTCCTCGGCCAGCAGCCGCGCCACGGCCTGCGACGGCGTGCGCGCGCCGCTGCGGGCGAGCCAGTAGCGCACCTCGCCGCCGTGCACGGGCAGCCGGTCCACGTGTACCAGCTCGAAACCGAACCGCGCGGCCGCGGCCTGCACGGAGTGGGCGGAGAAGACGAAGAAGTGCTCGTCGTAGATCTGGTCGAAGGACGTCTTGGCGACGACGTCACCGAGGTAGGGATCCTCGAACACGAACACGCCGTCCGGGGCGAGCATCGCGTCCACCCCGCGGAACACCGAGTCCAGGTACGGGATGTGGCACATGGTGTTCGCCGCGTAGATGACGTTCGCCGGTCCCTCCGCGGCGCGTACCTGCTGCGCGGTCGACTCCTCGAAGAAGTCGGTGCGGACCCGCACTCCCTTGGCCCGGGCCACCTCGGCCACCCCGCTGGAGGGCTCGAAGCCCAGGTGCCGTACGCCGGCGTCCTGGACGGCCCCCAGCATGATGCCGTCGTTGCAGCCGATCTCGACCACGAACGGGTCGGCCCCGGTCAGCTCGGTGTCGAGGAAGTGCTGGGCGAGCTTGGCGAAGTGCTCGCGCATCACGGAGGAACCCGAGGAGTGGTACGGGTACTCCTCGTGGAACATCAGGTCCCGCGGGACCTCCTCGGTCAGCTGCACCATGCGGCAGGCACCGCACTGGCCGACGGCGAGCCGGTAGAAGAACTCGCCGTCGAGGGCGTCCGGCAGCAGGAAGCGGTCGGACAGCGGCTGGCGGCCCAGGTCGAGGAACTCCACCACCTCGCCACCGCAGACACGGCAGGCGACCGGTGCGGTCACATCGGCTGGATCGGTCATGATCGAACTCCTATGCGGTGAGTCAGAGCTCCGCCAGTACCTCGCGCAGCGCGCTGATGACCTTGTCCTGGAGATCCAGGGGCAACGACGGGTACATGGGCAGGGAGAAAACCTCGGTGGCGAGCCGCTCGGTGACCGGCAGCGAGCCCTTGGCATAGCCGAGACGGGCGAAGCCGCTCATGGTGTGCACCGGCCACGGATAGCTGATGTTCAGCTCGATGTCGTACCGCTTGAGCCGCTCGATGATCTCGTCGCGGCGGGGATGGCGGGCGACATAGACGTAGTACACGTGCTCGTTGCCCGGCGCCACGGACGGCAGCAGCAGCCCGCCGGGGCCGGTCAGGTCGCCCAGGCCCTCCTCGTACCGCCTGGCGATCTCCCGGCGGCACGCGATGTAGCCGTCGAGCCGGCGCAGTTTGGTGCGCAGGATCTCGGCCTGGATCTCGTCGAGCCGGCAGTTGTGCCCCGGCGTCCGCACGACGTAGTAGACCTTGTCCATGCCGTAGTAGCGCAGCTGCCGCAGGGTCTTGTCGATGTCCGGGTCATCGGTGAGGACGCCTCCGCCGTCGCCGTAGGCGCCGAGCACCTTCGTCGGGTAGAAGGAGAACGCGGCCGCGTTCCCCATCGTCCCGGCCGGCCTGCCGTGGTGACGGGCGCCGTGCGCCTGGGCGCAGTCCTCCAGGACGGACAGCCCGTGCTCGGCCGCCAGCCGCTGCAGCGGGGCCATGTCGACGCACTGGCCGTACAGGTGGACCGGCAGCAGCGCCTTGGTGCGCGGGGTGATCGCGGCGGCGACCTGCTCGGTGTCCATGAGGAAGTCCTCCTCGCGGACATCGACGAAGACCGGGGTGGCGCCGGCACCGTCGACGGCGATCACGGTGGGGGCCGCGGTGTTCGAGACGGTGATCACCTCGTCGCCGGGGCCGATGCCCAGCGCCTGGAGGCCCAGCTTGACGGCGTTGGTCCCGTTGTCGACACCTACGCAGTGTGAGACCCCGTGGTACGCCGCGAACTCGGTCTCGAAGCCGTGCACACTCCTGCCGAGAATCAGCTGCCCGGACTCGAAGACCGTCTCGACGGCTTCGAGCAGATCCGCCTTCTCCTGCCGGTACTCAGGCAGGTAATCCCATACGCGAGTCGTCATGATCCTCACCGTGAGTCGGGTCAGGATGCGGTTGCATCCGCGGAGTTTCCGGTCTGGCTGGAGCGGAGAGCCCAGGCGCTCATGTAGTTGTTGTCCCGCTCGATCCCCAGCGCCCGCGCGCTCAGGAAGTCCACGGCGTCGGCGTAGGCGTAGGGCTGCATGAAGCCGCCGGCCCGCACGTCCCGGTAGAGCCGGGACAGCGGGTGGGCCGCCGTGAACGAGGCACCGCCGACCAGGGTGAGGCAGTCGTTGACGATCGCAGGGGCCAGCTGGTTGACGGTCAGCTTGGCGCACTGGAAGGGCTGCATCATCTGCCGGCCGCGCTCGACGGGGTCCATGGACAGGTCCGCGCTCAGCGCGTCGGCGGTAGCCAGCGCCGTGGCGGCGGTGGCCCGCAGCGCGTACAGCCGGGCGCCGAGATCCGCGACGAGGGTGCGCGCGGCGGCGGCCGGCGGCTCGGAACGGCGTGTGAGCGCCCCCACCGCCAGGTCGTAGGCGCCCTGCGCGACACCGACGTAGGCGCCGAGCATGGCGATCGAGCTGACCGTCTGCCCGGCGAGCACCGCGTCGTTGCGGGCGCCGACCAGATCGCGTACGAAGACGTCCCCGGCGGGGATGGGACAGTTGTCGAAGACGATGTCCACGGTGCCGGAGGCCCGCATTCCCAGGCCGTCCCAGTTGTCCAGCACGCTGAAGCCGGGGGTGTCGCGGGTGACGACCGGTGACACCAGCCGCGGCGCCTCACCCGGCACGTCCGTCTGGGCGTTGATGACGAAGTGAGTGCCGATGGGGGCCATGCTCACCAGCGTCTTGCGGCCGGACAGCAGCCATCCGCCCGACCCGTCGGGCGACAGCCGGGTCACCGTCGTGTGGTGGTCCTTGATGCCCGAACACACCACCGCCTCGCCCGCCACCATCATCCGCAGCAGCCGCTCGGCCAGAGCGCGCGCCCGGGGACCGCCGTGCCGCCACTCGTAGCCGAGGGTGAGGCCGCGGCTGAACTGCATGTGCAGCGCGAGTGCCGTCGAGGCGTCGGCGTGCGCGACGTGCACGAGCACGGCCGCGACGTCGTACAGCAGGTCGACCCCCAGTCCGCCCAGTTCGGCGGGGACCGTCGCGCCCATCAGACCGTCCTTGCGGAAGGCGTCGAACGTGTCGGCCGGGAAGCTGCCGCTGCGGTCGTTCTCCGCCGCGGTGGCACGTATGCGCGGCAGGTAGTCGGTGAGCCGTTCGAGCAGGGTGCGGCCCGCGGGGGTGACCGGCTCCTGGAGGCCCGTCGGCGGGACCTGGTATGCCGTCAGTGTGGACATGACGCTCCGTTCGGGCGGTTATTTCTTCAGCGGTTCCCACCAGGACCGGTTCTCGCGGTACCAGCGGACCGTGTCGGGCAGCCCCGACTCCAGACCGGTGCGCGGCCGGTATCCCAGCTCGGTGCGGATCTTCGTCCAGTCGACCGAGTAGCGCTTGTCGTGCCCCGGCCGGTCGGCGACGTGCTGGACCGAGGACCAGTCCGCTCCCAGCTCCTTCACCAGCCACGTGGTGAGGTCGCGGTTGGTGAGTTCGGTGCCGCCGCCGATGTTGTAGATCTCGCCGGGCCTGCCGCCCTCCACCACGAGCTGGACGGCCCGGCAGTGGTCGTCGACGTGCAGCCAGTCGCGCACGTTCCCGCCGTCGCCGTACAGCGGGACGGGGACGCCCTCCAGCAGATTGGTGATGAACAGCGGGATGATCTTCTCGGGATACTGGTAAGGGCCGTAGTTGTTCGAGCACCGGGTCACGCACACGGACAGCCCGTAGGTGCGGTGGTAGGAGCGCGCGATGAGGTCGGCGCCGGCCTTCGAGGCCGAGTACGGCGAGTTCGGCTCCAGCGGCTCGCTCTCCGTCCACGAGCCGACCGGGATCGAGCCGTACACCTCGTCCGTGGAGACCTGCACCACCCGCCCCACCCCCGCGTCCAGGCAGCCCTGCAGGAGGGTGTGGGTGCCCTGGACGTTGGTGTGCATGAAGTCGTCCGCGCCGGCGATCGAGCGGTCGACGTGGGACTCCGCCGCGAAGTGCACCACGACGTCCGCGCCCGGCAGCACCTGAGCCAGTACCTCGGCGTCGCAGATGTCCCCGACCACCAGCTCGAACCGGCGGTCGTCGCTCACCGGCGCCAGGTTCTGCGGGTTTCCGGCGTAGGTCATCTTGTCCAGGACGACGACACGGGCGTCGGCAAAGGCCGGATACGCACCCGTGATCATCTGACGCACATAGTGCGACCCGATGAATCCGGCGCCCCCGGTGACCACCACCCGTTGGTTCAACGACATGTCACCGCACTCGTCTCAGATGATTTGCCCGAAATGGCCATGACGTACCGGCCGTAGCCGGACCGGGCGTGCTTGCTGCCCAGGGCGTAGCAGGCGTCCGCGTCGATGTACCCCAGGCGGAGCGCGATCTCCTCCAGGCAGCCCAGCCGCTCGCCCCGGCGCTCCTCGGCGCGGACGAAGGCGGCGGCGTCCAGCAGCCCGTCGTAGGTGCCGGCGTCCAGCCAGGTGGCGCCGCTGCCCAGCGAGTGGATCCGCGCCCGGCCCTGTTCGAGGTAGATGCGGTTCACATCGGTGATCTCCAGCTCGCCGCGCGCCGACGGGGTGATGTCGCGGACGACGTCGACCACGTCGTTGGAGTAGACGTACAGGCCGGTGACGATCTCCGAACTGCGTGGCCGGGACGGCTTCTCCTCGAGGCCGACCAGACGCCCTTCGGAGTCCTTCTCAGCCACCCCGTAGGGCCTCGGGTCGGGCACCGTGTGGCCGAAGAGCGTACAGCCGTCGACGTCGGCCACGGCGCGGGCCAGAAGGTCCGGCAGGTCCGGGCTGGAGAAGATGTTGTCGCCCAGGATGAGGGACACCGGATCGGCGCCGATGAAGCCGGCCCCGATCCGGAACGCGTCGGCGATCCCGGCGGCCTGCACCTGTTCCGCGTAGGTGATGTCCAGACCGAGTTCCGCACCGTCACCGAGCACCTTCCGGAACATCGGAAGGTCCGTGGGCGTCGAAATGATGAGGAACTCTCGTATCCCGCCCAGCATCAGCGTGGACAGCGGATAGTAAATCATGGGCTTGTCGTAAACCGGGAGCAATTGCTTGGAGAAGGCAACGGTCAGCGGGTGAAGCCGCGTTCCTGTCCCCCCGGCCAGAATTATTCCCTTCACTGGCTGCACCTCTGCTACCTGAGCTCGGGCATCGGAATGCTGAAACGGACCGGTTTGTCGTCGTTCACAGGACGCTCACCGGGCTGGGCTGTGGGCAGTGGCGCCGGGCGGTGCCCCAGCGCCGTGACACCGGCCGCTCCACGAGCACGAACAGCAGCCGTGACGCCACCAGCGAGATGAGGAACATCAAGGCGATCCAGCCGATGCCGGCGACCGGGGACAGGAAGTTCCGCATTCCCATCTCGTGGCGGGCGCGGATGAGCACCAGCAGGTGCACCAGGTACAGAGCGAAGGAGGTCTCACCGAGCCAGATCATGAAGCGGCCGGTGAGCCACGAGCGGCCCTTGTCCACTTCCCTGCTCGCCACCGCGGGGACGAGTAGCGCCACGGGTACGAGCGTCACCGCGTCCAGCGAGTAGTTGTAGGGCACGTAGGACGCGGCCGCGTACCCGACGGCGAGCAGCACCGCGGCGGTCGGCTGCCCGATGCCGATCCAGCGTCCGGCCAGCACGATCCGCGCCATCAGGATGCCGAGCACGAAGTCGAGCAGCCGCATCGGTGGGAAGACGTAGACGAACCAGTACTGGTAGATCGGCTCGTGGAAGCCCTCGCCGCCGAACCACAGCTGGAACCTCGGCTGCGTGGGCAGCAGTTGCGACGCCAGCGGCACGCACAGCACGAGGACCACCACACCGCCGGCCCACCACCACAACCGGTCGGCCGGGATGCGCCTAAGCGGCCTCAGCAGGAACGGGAAGAGAGCGTAGAACAACACCTCGCAGGAGAGCGACCAGGTGGCGTAGTTGAAGCTGAGGAAGACGTCCATCCTCGGCACCCACGCGTGCAGCAGCGTCACGTTGAGCACCGCCGGGACCGCCGCCGCCGTGAGGGAGGCGTAGAGCAGCACCGACGCCACGAACGTCACGACGTGGTTGGGAAAGATCTTGAAGAACCGCCGCCGCCAGAACTGCCGCACGCCGTCGTCCTCACGCGCCGACCAGGTGAGGATGAAACCGCTCAGCACGAAGAAGAAGGTGACGGCCACCGAACCGATGTGCGTCGTGATCCGGTAGAACGGATCGGGTTCCAGGCCCTTCGTACGGAAGACCCGCATGCTCCCCGCATGGAAGAGGAACACCGCGAAAGCCGCGAAGAACCGTAACCCGGTCAGCGAGTCAAGCCTTCTCGCTCTGTGCTCGTCCACGTCGGCCATGTGCGCGCTCCTGTTCAGGGCTGGTCGCCGTTCACACAGCCGACCGAGGCCGGTCGGCTCGGGGGTCGTCCGTTCATGGTCACCGGGACCGCTAAAACCGGTCTTGCTCCCGCCTAACCCCCATTCGTTCGGCAGGCGGGAGACCCCCGGTCAGACGCGGGCCGCGGCACGTGCCTGCACCGACCGGATCACTTCCCGCGCGATCAGGTCGACTTCGTCGTCGGTGAGGGACTGGTGCGCCGGCAGCAGCAGGGCCGTGTCCGACACCTTGTCCGTCACCGGCAGTACGGCCTCCGTGGCGCCGTAGCGCTTGACCCTGTGCAGCGGGTAGTAGCGCCAGGAGGTGTAGATGCCCCGGGCCAGCAGATCCTCGCTCACGCCGTCGCGGACGGCGGCGGTGTCGAACCGCACCCAGTAGAAGTAGTGCGTCGACAGATGCCCCTCCGGAAGCGGCGGGGGGACGCGGACGCCCCGCACACCCGACAGCGCCCGGTCGTACCGTCGGCCTATCTCCCGGCGCCGGTCCACGAACCCGGCGAGCCTGCCCAACTGCACCTTGCCCATCGCGGCGGTCATGTCGTTGCCGACCAGGCGCCGCCCGATGTCCTCGATCTCGAAGCTCCACCACACGTGCGGCGACCTGGCGGCGGTGGTGAACGAACTGCGGTCCTCCAGACCGTGGTACGCCAGCCGCCGCGCCCTGCGGGCCACCTCGGGATCCCGCACGTACACCATGCCGCCGTCACCGGTGGTGATGACCTTGCGGGAGTCGAAGCTCCAGATGCCGAAGTCGCCGAAGGTGCCGCACATCCGGCCGTGCGCACTGGAGGCGACCGAGACGGCCGCGTCCTCGATGAGCGCGATGTCTCGTTCCGCGCACAGCTGGGCGATCTTCTCGACCTCGCCGGGATAACCGCCGTAGTGCAGGACGATCACCGCCTTGGTGCGCTCGGTGAGCACCGCGAGAACGTCCTCCACCCGCGGATTGAGGACCTCCTCGTCGATGTCGCAGAACACCGGCCGGGCCCCCGCGTCCACCACGCAGTTGGCGTTGGCGACGAACCCGTTCGACGGCAGCACGACCTCGTCACCGGGCCCCACGCCCACCAGTTCCATGGTGAGGAAGAGGCCCGAGGTCGCCGAGTTGAGGAACATCACGTTCTCGGCCGGCACCCCGAGGTGCCGGGCGAACATCTCCTCGAACTCCTCCGTCTGCGGCCCCGACCCCAGCCACTTGCTGTCGAACACGGAACTGATCGCCGCGAGTTCCTCTGCCCCGACACACGGCTGGGTCACATTAATCATCAAACGTCTCCAGATCGAGCAGGACGGTGGTGGCGACAGACCGGACCATGCACGCTGTCAACCGGGACGCCGTGCACAGGAATATGCCGAGTTTTCTGCGCCCTGCTAAAAATCCCCTAAACCTTGTCAGGGGCTCCTGTTTTAGCGCCATTTCAGGCACTGCGGATATTCATCGGAGATCACGATGGCCCGACCGGGGGCATCCGGTGACCAGTGAACCCGGAGGCAGCATGACCGACAGCGGCAGTGCAATCGACACCGCGGTTTTCGACGACCGCCTCGCCAATTTCCAGACATGGCAGGAAACACCGTGGGGGCAACTGCGCTACTCGGTGGTGGCGGCCAATCTGGCCCGCCACATCGGGAACGCCCCCCTGCGGGTGCTGGACGTGGCCGGCGGCAACGGCAAGGAAGCCGTCCGGCTCGCCCTGCTCGGCCACCACGTCACCGTCTTCGATGTGGCACCGGTGTCCCTCGCCGACGCGCAGAAACTCGCCGCCCAGCACGGGGTGTCGGACCTCATCGAGATCCGCGAGGGAGACGCGCACGATGTGCCCGAGGTCTTCGCGGGCCAGGAGTTCGACCTGCTGCTCTGCCACAACCTCCTGCAGTACGTTCCCGACCGTGCCGAGGTGTTCCGGGGGATCACGACCCGGCTGAAGCCGGGCGGCCTGCTCTCCGTCGTCTGTCCCAACGCCTACGCCGTCCCCCTGGAGGCCGCCGTACGCGAACTCGACCTCGACGCGGCCCGGCGTGCGGTGGACGCCAGGACAAAGCCCAACGTCGTGTACGGCAAGGACATCCCGGTTCTGACCGCCGACGAGATCGCTGACCTGTACCGGGCCGCCGGCCTCGACGTCGTCGGCACCCACGGCGTGATGAACGTCTGCAACCTCATCGCCGACAACGAGATCAAGTACGACCCGGAGTTCTTCAGCCGGCTGGAGGAACTGGAGATCGCCCTGGCCGGCCGCACGCCCTATCCGTCCACCGCGCGTATGTTCCACCTGATCGGGCGACGTCCCAGCTGATCGCATTCGGCAACTGCGAAGGGTTCCAGTCATGCGGGTTCTGATCACCTCGGCCACGTTCCGCTCGCACCTGTATCCGCTGATTCCGCTGGCGTGGGCCTTGCGCGCCGCGGGACACGACGTGCGGATCGCCGTCCAGCCGTCCCTCCTCGGCGACGTGACCGCCGCCGGCCTGGCCGCCGTCGAGGCGGGCCGCGGCCCGGACTTCATGAGCGAGCTGAAGAAGTCCATCGACTCGGGCGGCGGCACACCGCCCGGCACCGCACCGAGCATCGACAAGATCGTCGTTCCGCACATCCGCATCGCCGAGGCCGTCCTGGACGACCTCGTCCCGTTCGTTCGGCACTGGCAGCCGGACCTGGTGGTGGCGGACCCCGCAGCGTTCGCCGCGCCCGCCGTCGCCAAGGCCGCCGGCGTGCCGCTGGTCCTGCACACCTGGGGGCCGATGCCCGACCAGCTGTGGGCCGACCTCACCTCCGAGCGCGCGGTGCGCGACAACTGGCCCAAGGACCTGGTGGCATACCTCGACAACTGGGACGTCGAACTCGGCCCCGAGTACGCGGACCTGGTGGTGGACCCCTGCCCGGACGAACTGCTCGCCGTCCGGATGGCGAAGCGGCAGACGGTGCGCTATGTCCCGTACAACGGCGGGGTCGTGGCACCGCCCTGGCTGGACGAGCCCAAGCGACGGCCGCGGGTGTGCATCACCTGGGGGACCACCAGCGAGTTCATGGGGCCTGAGGTGCTCAAGCCGCCGCTGCTGGCCATCGAGGCGCTGGCCGGCCTCGACGTCGAGATCGTGGCGGCCCTGGGCAAGGCCGGCCGGGAGCTGCTCGGCGATGCCGGTGAGCAGGTCCGCGTGGTCGACTGGATGCCGCTGTCGATGCTGATGCCGGCCTGCGACGCCCTCATCAGCCAGGGCGGCCCCGGCACGGTCCTGGCCGCCGTCGCGCACGGCGTACCCCAGATCGTCGTCCCGCAGATCAGCGCACAGCCGCTCGGCGCGGAACTGCTCACGGCCAGCGGGGCCGGGCTGACGCTCAGGCCCGACACCCTCACCGCCGACGCCGTCGTGGAAGCCGTCACCGAACTGCTCGACGGCGACTGCGTCCGGCCCGCCGCGCAGACGCTGGCCGAGCGCAACGCCGCCCGGCCCAGCCCGACCCAGATCCTGCCCGCGCTGGAGGCGCTCGCGGACGCCGCGCGGTAGCGCGGAACACCGGCCGCGGCGCCGTACGCCGAAAGGGCCTGCCCCCGAAGATCCTCGGGGCAGGCCCTTTCACCTCGGTGGCGTCAGCCGTCGTGGGAGAAGGAGAACTCCCGCGCGTTCTCCCGGACGGCGTCGACGACAGACGCCTGGCGCAGCGAGTTCTCGGTCCACTCCTGCGGGCGGTCACCCCGCAGAACCGCCTGGGCGAAGGTACGGACGATGTTGGCGAACTGGTCGTCCGCGGGCAGGACGATCTGCTCGTGATGGTCCTGCCGCTCGATGTTGACCACGGGCTGATGTGTCGCCGGCGGCGTGAACACGCGGTTCAGGTAGAGCCGTCCGGTGCTGCCGCGGAACTCGTAGCTGTTGGTGTACGAGTGCTCCATGCCGAAGGAGAGCTGGGCGGTCACCCCCTGCCCACCGGTCAGCAGCGCGCTGCCCCCGACGACCACGTCCCGGAGCCGCTCGTGCCGGAGCACGGCTCCCGCGACCTCCAGACCCGGGCCGAGGAACAGACCGGCCGCGCGGATCGGGTAGACACCGATGTCCAGCAGCGCCCCGCCGCCCACCGACGCCTGGTAACGGATGTCTCCCTGGGGCTTGGGAGGGATCGTGAAGCTCGCGGCGAACGACCGGACCTCTCCGATGACGCCGTCGGCGAGCATGTCCGCGACCCGCCGGTGCTGGTGGTGGTAGAGGAACATGAAGTTCTCCATCAGCAGGAGCCCTTGTTCCTCGGCGACGGTGAAGAGGTGCTCGGCCTGTTTGCGGTCGGTGGTGAGCGGCTTCTCGGCGAGCACGTGCTTGCCGGCCCGCAGGGCCCGTTCGATCCACTCGGCGTGGAGTACGGCGGGCAGCGGGACGTACACGGCTTCGACGTCGTCGCGCTGCAGCAGCGTGTCGTAGCCCTGCACGGGGGTGCCCCCGAACCGCCGGGTGAACTGCTCGGCCTTGTCCGCCTGCCGGCTGGCTATGGCCGTGACCTCTGTGAGGGGTTCGGCCACCAGCGCCGGCAGGGTGCGCCGCCAGGCGATGTCGGCGCACCCGATCACCCCGACTCTGACCGGCTTGGCATTCCCCGCATGTGCCATCGGGACTCCTTGTACGAGGTTTCGGTCGGCGAAGTGCCGCTGGGCGGGCGCCACTTCAGCGGGCCAGCGAAGAACGGAACGCCAGGGCCTGCTCATAGGTGGGGAGCAACCCTTGCTCGGCCGCCTCGGAGAGGGTCGGCGCCGCGGCGTCCTTGTCGGACATGATCGGCGGGCCGTCCAGCTTCCAGGGGATACCGATGGCCGGATCGAACGCCTGGACGTCGATCATGGTGCCCGGTACGTACTCGGCGCCGCACAGGTAGTTCATGCACGTGTCGTCGGTCAGCGCGTGGAAGGCGTGCCCGATCCCGTCCGAGAGGAAGACCCCGACCCCGGACTCCGCCTCCTGGAGCGTCATGTCGAACGTGCCGAAGGTCGGAGACCCGACGCGGAGGTCGACCGCGACGTCCAGGGCGGCACCCCGCACGCAGGTGACCAGTTTTGTCTGGCCGGGCGGTATCGCGGTGCCGTGAATTCCCCGCACCGTGTTCTTCTTCGACACCGAGTAGTTGACCTGCCGGATCTCGAAATGGTGACCCGTCTGCTGGAGCAGTTCGCTCACCCGCCATGCCTCGTAGAACTTTCCCCGGCGGTCTGCGAGGTGCTTCGTGCTGATCCGGTACGCACCGGGAATCGACATCTCGGTGATGTCCATGCTGTCCACAGCGGTCTCCTCCGGCTGAGCGGCTGGGCCCCCACCGCGGCCGGCAGGGTCAGACAGTGTGCGCATGCGCCATCCCGTCGCTGCGGGAGCGTATGACGCTGAGGGCGTCGAGCCTGTCGTTCAGGATGTACTCGTGCGTCTTCTGGAGGAAGCCGCACGGCTCCAGCCCGAGTTCCGCGCGGATCTGGCTCCGGGCGGTCTGGTAGACCTCCAGGGCGTCCGCCCTGCGGCCGGACAGGCTCAGGGACTCCATGAGCAGCGCGTGGAACTTCTCCCGCAGCGGGTATTCGGAGGTCAGCGCGTACAGGATGCGGACCGCTTCGCTCGTCTCATCCGACGCGAGCAGGGAACGGGCCCGCATCTCAAGGCACTCGACGCGCAGTTCCTCCGCCCAGTTGGCGAACTCCCTGATGATCGGGCCTTCGAAGGCAGATGACTGGATCGGCTCCCGCCACAGTCCCAGTGCGTCGGTCAGCGCCTGGGTGGCGGCGGTGTACTGGTGCATGCTCATCTGCATGCGCGCCTTGTCCGACAGGGCGAGGAAGAGCTCCAGGTCGAGTTCGTCGCGCCCCAGGTTCAGGATGTAGCCGGGAGCGCGCGTGATGATGACTTCGTCGTTCTGCGAGAACCGGTTGAGAACCTTCCGCAGTTGCGACACATAGACATGGATGGATGCTCTTGCCCGGATGGGCGGCTTCTCGCCCCACAACTCTCTGGTCAACTGGTCCAGCGACAGAATCTGGCCGTTGCGGATCAGCAGAGCCCGCAGCAGCACTTCCATCTTGTGCGTCCCGACCGGCGGCGAATCGTTGCCGGTCACGATGTGTACCGGTCCCAGTATTTTGTATCGCAAGCCAAACCTCCCCCAGTATCCCCCAACGGGAATGGTGCTGACGATCAGAGAATTCGCTTCAGGGAATATTCACTCCTGAACACTGTCGGTAATGTGGCCACTTCTTGCTGGGCGCTAAACGTGATGGAAGAGAACTGTGCGTGATTAAGCGTCAGCATACATTGACCCTTGAGGAGCGCATATTGGTCAGTATGTGATATCCGTCACACCCCTTGACGAGGCGCCTCGGGCATGGTTTTTAGCCTTATTTTAGCGGGGTATTGAGAATTAACCTCGGTGCACCTTCTTTAGATCGGACATCGGTGACCGATGAGGACTTCCTGGAACGGTATCCGTGTCTGCCGCACACCGGGGAAGAGTGATTCCGTCGCCTTGGAGTGTCCTCGCCCCCGCTCTGAGCCCCTGGCCGGCCGGATGCCCCGCGGGCCGCGAGGTGGCGCCTTTGGCCGGGACTGTGCAGCTCATAGGGGATGGTGATCCCATCCGAAAGTTTCCGGCCATGGTGTCGGGCGGGGCCGGCCCTGTGAGAACCCGGCCCCGGACCGGCCGACCTGCAGGCACACCTGGGCCGTCCGTGCCCAGAGGGCGAACCTCAAACGGTAAAGAATAGGCAGATCCACCGAGCGAATTCGGCCGACCGTGCGAACGGAAGCTGTGGAATTCCAGGCTTCCTCCCGTCTCGGGGCAGGGTGATCGAGAATGGGTTATTTCCCGAAATGGTCCGGCTCCGCGTATGACCGTATCTCAGCCGCCGGAAGAACCGTTCACGCCACACGTTCGCCGAGCGGGCCGACGGGTCGGGCGAGCGGCTGTGCCGTCTGCCGCGTCTCCTTCCGCAAAGGCCGCGCCCGGGGCGCCGTGCCGGCCGACGCGTTTCCCGGCCGGGCCGTGCCGGTGACGCCGCATGGGCCGGCCCGTGGCGTCACCGCGAGGGCAAAGCCGCGTCAGCGGCCCCGCACCGACGTAATCGTGCACGGCAGCGCGGAGCGCCGCCCTCCGCGCACGACGGCTCAGACGGGGTCCAGCGCAGTGGTGCCGGTGCCGCGTACCGGCCGGACTCCAGAAGCAGGACCACGACCGGACCTCCGGCCCCCCATCGCGTGCGCCGTCGGGAACGGAGTGCCCCACGAAGCGCGCAGGGGCGCCGCGTACCCGCCCGCCGGGGGACCGGCGCTCGGTGGCCAGGACGTACAGGGACGCGACGATGACGCGGCCGGTGCGACGTGAGCCTCGATGCTCAGGCCGGTGAAGCAGGGCCCGCCCGGCCCGGGGCCGCGGGTGCGGTGTGGTCCAAGACCGCTGCCGGTTCCAAAACAGCTCCACCGGCGCATACACCCTCCTGCTCTTCGACGGGCAGCTCGCCCCCCGCCCAGCCACGGCAGGTCGACCGCCGAAGCCGTCGAGGGACAGGCAACCGCCCCGCGGCCGAAACCCAGCGGCGTCCGGCCGGCCGGGCCGCGCCGTGCGCGCGAATCCAGGGGAGGCCGATATCGGCGACAGGGGTGTGTGTCAGGATGTTGTCGAACGCCTCGACGGCGACGGTCGTCGCCGACGGCGGAGGCCGGCCGAGCGGGGCGGCCGCCCACTGCTGGTGCAGGTCCGGTGCGAACTTTCGCGGGACGGCCTCGTCGATGCGGTCGTCCGCCGCCCGGCCGGCGCACCCCCCGATCGCCGTCGGCCGATATGTCCAGGTGCGGGCGTGGGCGGGGGAGCGCAGCCACTCGGCGCCGTCACCGCTGTCGCCGGCACCGACGCGGGTGGCCACCGGGGACTCGTGGGACGGGGCCCACGATGGTGGACTCCCGAGCCTCGCGCCGGGACCGCACCAGCGCGTCGAGGGCCACCTCGGTGTCGGCCGGACCCGAGACCACCACGAGGTCCTCGACCGATCCGCCCGGCCGGGCTCGGGGCCCCTCGGACGGGGCGGACTTCCCCGATCTCCGGCGGTTCCGAGTCGAGACGACGAAGACGACACGGCGCTGCTTCACGCCTCCAGCCGACGTCCCGGCAGGCCCGCGGAGGCATCCCGCCCTTACCCGGCCGCGAACACCCGTCGCCCGCCCACGTAGGTGAGCGCCACGGTCGTCTCCGCGATCGCCTCCGGCGGCCCGGCGAACGGGTCCCGGTCGAGCACCACCAGGTCCGCGAGGGCCCCGACGGCCACCCGGCCGGTGTCGTCCAGATGGTTCACGTACGCCGACCCGGCCGTGTACGCCGCGAGCGCCTCGGCGAGGCCCAGCCGCTCCCCGGGCAGGAACACCGGTCCGTCGCCGCCCGGCTCGACCCGGTTGACCGCGACGTGGACGCCCTGGAGCGGATCGGGGCTGCTCACCGGCCAGTCGCTGCCCGCCGCGAGCCGCGCCCCCGACCGCAGCAGCGCCCCGAACGGGTACTGCCGGGCGGCCCGTTCGGGCCCGAGGAAGGGAATCGTCAGCTCGTCCATCTGCGGCTCGTGCGCCGCCCACAGCGGCTGGATGTTCGCGGTGGCCCCGAGCCGCGCGAACCGGGGTACGTCGTCCGGGTGCACCACCTGGAGGTGCGCGAGATGCGGTCGGGTGTCGCGCGGCCCGTTCGCGGTACGTGCCGCCTCGACGGCGTCCAGCGCGTCCCGTACGGCCCGGTCGCCGAGCGCATGGAAGTGACACTGGAAACCGAGCGCGTCCAACGCGCTCACCCACCGGGGCAGTTGGTCCGGATCGATGAAACTCGTGCCGCGGTTGGCGGTGGCGCACCCGCACGGGCGGAGATAGGGGTCGAGCAGCGCGGCCGTGCCGTTCTCGGCGACCCCGTCCAGCATCAGCTTCACCGCGCCCGCCCGAAACCTCCCGCAGCTGAACTCCCGGCGCCTTTCCACCAGTTCGGGGATCTGTTCGGCGCCTCGCTCCCGGTCCCACCACAGCGCGCCCACCACCCGCGCGGTCAGCGATCCGTCGCGCGCCGCGGTGCGGTACGCCTCGGCCGGGTCGGCCATGCCGAGGAAGTCGCCGACCAGCGCGTCCTGCCAGGCGGTGACGCCGAGCGCGTGCAGATGCCGTTGGGCGTGCAGCAGCGCGGCCAGCCGGTCGGCGGCGGTCGCGGGCGGGGCCAGCCGGCCGACCAGCCGCATCGCGCCCTCCTGGAGGGTGCCGCTCGGCTCACCGGAGGGGTCCCGCTCGATCCGCCCGTCCGCCGGGTCGGGCGTGTCCCGGTCCACCCCGGCAAGCTCCAGCGCCCGGCTGTTGACCCAGGCGCCGTGATGGTCCCGGTTGGGGAGGTACACCGGCCGGTCCGGTACGACCGCGTCCAGCAGTTCCTTCGTCGGCGTGCCGCCCGCGAACGCCTCCATCGACCAGCCGCCGCCGAGGATCCACGTCCGCTCGGGATGGTCCCGCGCATAGGCGTGTACGGCGGTCACGGACTCCTCGGCGGTCTTCGCCGCCGTCAGATCGCACTGGGTCAACTCCAGCCCGGCGGGCACCGGATGGACGTGCGCGTCCTGGAAGCCGGGCAGCAGCAGCCGGCCGGCGAGGTCCACCACCTCGGTGCGCGGCCCGGCGAGTTCGCGTACCTCCTCGTGTCCGACGGCGGTGATCCGGTCGGCGGTGACGGCCACGGCGGTCGCCGTACGGCCCTCGGGAGTGAGGACGGGACCACCGGTGAAGAGAAGATCAGCGTGCATGATGCCTTTCCCTGGGACGACGTTCCGAACAGGTCAGTTGGAGGAGGGGATCAACGCGGCCGAGTCCGCGTCGGTGCCCGCGCCGGTACGGAAGTACGGCGACCTGCGCACCCATTTGGCCCACGCGGCCACCACGAACCCGGAGACGATCATCACCACGGGCATGAGCAGCAGGAACCAGCCGTTGTCCGCGCGGAGTTCCAGATGGCCGGCCGAGCGGTAGAGGGACCAGCAGAGATATCCGCCGAGCCCCAGCAGCGCGAGCGCGCTCAGCGCGGGCAGCACCACCGCTCGCAGCCCCAGCCGCCAGCCGCCACGCAGCGCGGCACGGAAGCGCACGGCTGCGGCGAGCGCGGTCAGCGCGTACGACAGCGCGACGACGATCCCGACCGCGTTCACCGTCGCGTCGATCATGTCGGCGAGCCGCGGGATCACCAGGGCGAGCAGCGCCAGCGCCACGGACAGCGCCCCGATGAGCAGCGTCCCGGCCACCGGAGTGCCGTACCGGCGGCTGACCCTGGACCACACCGGTCCGAGGGTACGGTCACGGCTCATGGCGAACATCCCACGGGCCGTCGGGATGACCCCTGCCTGGAGCGAGGCCACGGCCGAGAACATCAGCGCCACCAACGGCAGCGCGGCCAGGGGCTGCTGGGCGAGCCGGTCCCCGAAGTACGCCAGTCCCTCGGCGCCGTGTCCGGCCAACTCCCGCTCGGACAGGACACGTTGGAAGGCGATTGAACCGAGCAGGAACAGCCCCAGCATGGTCACGAGGGTGATCGTCCCGGCCCGTGAGGCGTCACGCGGGTCCCGCACCTCCTCGTTGACGGTGAACGCGGCCTCGAATCCCCAGTAGCAGAACACCGACAGCAGCAGGCCCTGCGCCAGGGCCGACGCCGAGGGAATCGCGAAGGGATCGAACCAGGAGAGCCGGAACGGATGCGGCCCGGTGACGATGCCGTAGCCGCAGAACCCGAGCAGCACCGCGTACTCGAAGACCAGCAGTCCCGTCTGGAGCCGCGCCGCCGTACGCACACCGGTCACGGCGGTGAGCGTGACCGCGACCAGCACCACGATGCCGACCGCCGTCGTCTGCGCCGTCGAGCCGGCGTCGAGCGCGAGCGGGCCGACCCGGTGCAGGCCCGTCTCCCCGGCGAGCTGGAGCAGCGCCGAGCCGGTGACCGCAGTGGTGTAGGAGAGGAAGGCGACGCTCGCCACGCAGTTCACCCAGCCGACCATGAAGCCGAGCCAGGGGCTGAGCGAACGGCCCACCCATACATAGCCGTTGCCCGCGTTCGGCTCCACCCGGTTGAGCCGGGAGTAGGCCCCCGCGATCCCCAGGACCGGCAGGAACGCCAGCAGCATGATCGCGGGAAGATGAAGGCCGACGACCCCGGCCGTCACCCCGAGACCGATGCCGATGCTCGTGGTCGCGGCCGTACTGGAGGCGGCGACGGCGATGCCGTCCAGCACGCCCAGGGACTTGCGCAACTGGGGCTGCGCGGGGGGATCCACGCCGAAGGGTGTCTCGCTCATCGCGGCTCTCCGCTCGCACGGGGGCCCGCTCGGGCCCGGTGACCGGAGATGAAACCGCCCGTGTACTTCACAGGTCAACGGTGTTGTCATAAGGTGCCCGGCACGTCCCAGGGAGGCCCAGCATGAGCGAACGCGTCGTTCCGCCCGCCGCACGGCAGCGCAGGCGCCCCACCAAGCAGGGCGTCGTCCTCTCCGCGGAACTGATCGTCGCCACCGCGCTCCGGCTGATCGAGGAGCACGGCTCCGACGCCCTGTCCGTGCGCCGCCTCGGCCGGTCCCTCGGCGCCGATCCCAGTGCCCTGTACCGGTACTTCCGGCACACCGACGAGCTGATGCTGGCCGTCGCCGACGAGCTGATCGGCCGTTCCATGCGCTCCTGGCGGCCGACCGGCGACTGGTCGGCCGACCTGCGCGACCTGGGCCTGCGCATGCACGTCGGCGCCCTCGCACACCCCCGGGCGGCGATGCTCAGCGCCCACCGGGTCACCGGCCGGGCGCATGAGATCCAGGCCGTGGAGACCATCCTCGGGGTGCTGCGGCGGGCCGGGTTCCCGGACCCTGAGGCGGTGCGGATCTACCACGCCTTCGTCGACCAGGCCCTCGCCTTCGGAGCCCTGGACTCCGCGGGCGCCGCCCTGCCCCGGTCCGCTCGTGAGGCCGAGACGGAGGTGTGGCGCGGCACCTACGGCCGGCTGCCCGCCGCCACCCACCCGCACATCGCGGCCACGTCGCTTCATCTCGTGGCCACCATGCGTACCAGTTCCTACCCGGCCGCCCTGGACCTCTTCCTGACGGCCGCACGGACCCGTCTCGATCGCATCCGTGCGGACACCGAAGCCTGAGGACCACCACTGAGCACGACCGGGTGGCACGTGTGCGGGACAAGGTCCTCGCCCTTCTTCCACCAGGTCCACCGACTGCCGGTGGGGGACGAGGCCCGGTCGGTGTCGCCGCTCGGTCACCCGTCGACGCGGGACCCGCGCATCTCTTTCCCTCTCCGCCGGAATGACGGAAGAGGGCTGGGGCATGCGGTGCGTTGTACCGACGTTGATGGTGACGGCTTGGGAGGTTTTTCGATGCTGATGGCGCATCCCGCGGTGCTGAGGAAGCTGGTCGAGCAGCACGACACGCTGCGCGTTCTGTGTGCCGAGGACGGGTCTGCGGCGGCCCGCCAACGCATGGAGGACGTCGCCTACGCGCTGTGCGTGTCCACGGGCACCCGTGATATCGATGCGGCGCTCATCGCCGCACGTCACCAACTGCCCGGAGCACGTCCCGAGGACGACTCGCTCGTCAGCGCCTGACGGGGGGCAGACTTGCCCGGTTGCGTCGGCGGGTTCGTCCGGCTCACCGGTACGGACGACGTGAAGTCGGGGTCGGCAAGCACGAGCCGGCCACCGGGGCGCCCCACGCGGGTCGGTTCATCGACGACCCGTAGTTCGGTCGGCTGTGCCAGATGGACCTCGACATCGCCTTCGGCGGCCGACTGTCCGTCGGCCGCCGCTCACTCACACCGCCCGAGTCGCGCCGTCGGCTGGACCGCCCCGAGCTGGGGGCCGAGGCCGCGGTGAAGCGCCCGGTCGGACGTGATCAGGACTGGCGTGATGGTACGACGGGCTCAGCACCAGCTTCCGTCCGTGCTGGAGCCGAGGTAGGAGAACGCCTTCCAGGCCGCCTTGGTCTTGACCCCTGCGATGCCGTCGATACGCCGGTGTCGTACGCGCCTGGCGTGGCGCCGGTCGACGCGCCCAGGCACCTGAACCCCTGGCGCGGTGTCTCGGGGCGATCTGACGAGTCCGGACCGAGTGACCAATTGTCGCCGCAATGTCACGCTTCGCCCGCGCAAGAGTGACGAGTTCCGCAACGCTGCGGGAACCGGTCGGAGCGCATCCTGCGGCAACCGCGACGCACCGGACCCGGCAGGGGCCTTGGGTCACCGGATGCGCTCGGCGGGGCACGCGGTCTCAGCGATGACGTGCGGCAGGGCGTCACGCGGGGTGTGCAGGTGCGGCGGTTCACCGAAACCGTCGCGGATCCTTGGCGTCACTCACCCAGTGCGCCGATGGCGTCCGTCCCGTGGCCGGCGGCGAGCAAGGGCGCGCGGATGTCCGTGTCGAGGTCGGGGAGATAGCCCAGCAGGATGTCCGCGGGGCCCTCGATGCGCATGCGGCCCAGCGCGGCGGGCAGCAGCAGGCTTTCCGCGCGGGCAAGTCGTTCGCGTCCTCCGGGGGTGTCCACGGTGGCGGGCAGCCCCACGTTGGTGAGCACGAGGGCGGTGGCGAACCGGTGTACCAGGGGCGCGGCCGTGCCGGCCCGCCACCGTTCCAGCGCGAAGTGGCGACCGGCGCACAGCACGGTGCGCTCGACGCCGTCGTCCACCGGCACATCAAGCCCGGAGCGGAAGTCGGGACGCGGCTCCGGGCGCCACTCCTGCAGCAGGCGTTCGATGTTCGTCCGCCACTCCCCGTCCGCGATCGGGGACCCGTCCTCCATCCGATGACGCATGGCGTGCTGCTGGATGTCGGACATCTGCTCGATCTCGTAGACGAGCGTGCCGGGACCGAAGCTGTGCAGGGTGCCGCCGGGGACATAGAGGGTCTGCCCGGCGCGTACGGGCAGACGGCGCAGGACGGCGTCGAAGTCCTGCGCCACCAGCGCCCGCCTGAGCTGGTCGCGGTCGACGCCCGGCTTCGTACCGGCCAGGGCGGTGGCGCCGGGGCTCGCTTCGAGGATGTGCCACGCCTCGGTCTTGCCGTGAGGCTCGCCTTCGAGGCGCCGGGCGGTTTCGTCGTCGGCGTGCAGGTGGACCGGAAGCATCCCCGTGGCGTCGATGAACTTCGTCAGTACGGGGAAGCGCTCACCGCGCCAGCCGCGTCCGACCAGCTCCTGCGGGCACTCCTGGACCAGTCGGCGCAGGGTGCGCCCGGCCAGCGGCCCCGCGGTCACCGCCGCCACCTCGCCGTTTAGGTCGCTGACCTCCCAGGTCTCGGCGACCGGGCCGTCCGGCAACCCCCCGCGGTCCCAACGGTCGGCCAGGACGCGGCCGCCGAAGACGTGCTGTTTGACGGGCGTGGTCAGGCGCAGCGGATACCAGTCCACGGTTCCGCTCTCCTCAGAGGATCGGCTGGCCGCCGGTGACCGCGATGCGGGCCCCGGAGACATACGATCCCTGGTCGGAGGCGAGCAGCACATAGACCGGGGCGACCTCGGCCGGCTGGCCGGGGCGGCTGAGCGGCACCTGGGAGCCGAAGTTCTCCACCTGTTCCGGCGGCATCGTCGCGGGGATCAGAGGTGTCCAGATGGGCCCGGGAGCCACACTGTTGACGCGGATCCCCCGTTCACCCAGCAGCTGCGCCATGGCGCCGACCATGTTGGCGATGCCCGCCTTCGTGACGTCGTAGGGCAAGAGCGTGGGCGGCGGCATGTCGGAGTTGACCGACGTGGTGGCGATGATGGACGCCCCCGGTCGCATGCGGGGCACGGCCGCCTTGCACAGGTGGAACATGGCGCTGAGATTGATCGCCAGCGTGCGATCCCACTCCTCGTCGGGGATCTCCTCCAGCGACGTGCGGGTCATCTGAAACGCCGCGTTGCTCACCAGGACGTCGATGCGGCCGAACGCCTCCTCCGCCCGGTCGATCACCTCGACGCACTGCGCCGGTTCGGCCAGGTCGCCCGGTACCAGGACGATCTTGCGCCCGGCCTGTTCCACCCAGCGCGCGGTGTCGAGGGCGTCCTCTTCCTCTTCGGGCAGATAGGAGATGAGCACGTCCGCGCCCTCCCGGGCGAAGGCGATGGCCACCGCCTTGCCGATGCCGCTGTCGCCGCCCGTGATCACCGCGGCCTTCCCGGCCAGTCGGCCCGACCCCTGGTAACTGTGCTCCCCGTGATCAGGCCTGGGCCGCATCTCCCCTTCCGTACCCGGGGGGTGCTGCTGCTGCGCGGGCTGCGACATGACACCTCACATCCTTTGTCCGGTGCGGCAGACATGGCACGGGGCGGAGGGCGGCGCTGCCCTGCTCCGCCCGGGACGCCTGGTGCACGGGTTACCTGGAACGTTGTGGGGAAACCGCTTGAATCACCCGGTATCTCGAATCACCCGGTATTCGGCACCTCGGTCAGTCACAGGGCCCCTCTCCCTGGCCCGTCCCAGCACCTCGGCGAGCCGCCACCGATGTGCCGCCACCGCGGCTGTCCCGCGGCTCAGCACTTCCTCCTCCCACCGGTACGGGCGGCTGCCGCGTGCTGGTATGTCGCGACGCCGGCCGGGGGTCAGGCCGCCCGTCGGCCGGCTGCTCCGTCCCGGTCCTGGGGGGGGAGGGCGGGAAAGCCGTCGGCGTCCCCGAGCGCGCGGCCGCGGAGGAGGGACAGGTGCCCCGGCTGCGTCATGCGTACTCCGGCTGCCACATGGCGTCCTGCACCTGCTGGATGACGTCGTCCAGCGCGGTGCGCGCCACCCCCTCCGCCGCGGCACGGCGGGCGACCGACACCGCCACCGTCGCCGACGCGGCGCGCAGATTCTCCACCTGCGGCAACAGCGCGGCACCCGGAGCCGACAGGTCGGCCAGGCTCGCCACCGCCTCGGCCGCCGCCTGGAGCATGCCGTCCGTGACCCGGGAAGCGCGCGCCACGACGGCTCCCAGGCCGAGACCCGGGTAGACCAGGGCGTTGTTGGCTTGGCCGATGACGTACGAGGTGCCGTCCAGTTCCACCGGGGCGAACGGGACGCCGGCCGCGACGAGTGCCTTGCCGTCCGTCCACCGCAGGATGTCCCTCGGCGACGCCTCGATCCTGTCGGTGGGGTTGGACAGCGGCAACACCACCGGTCGCTCCACGTGCGCGGCCATGGACCGCACGATGTCCTCGCTGAACGCGCCGTGCACGGTCGAGGTGCCGACCAGTACGGTCGGGTGGACGCGGTCCACGACCTCCTTCAGCCCGATCGGCTGCTCGCTGCCGCCGGACCACTCCTCGTCGGGGCGGGCGTAGAGCCGCTGGTAGTCGCGCAGCCCGTCGGTGGACCGCAGCAGCAGCCCCTGCCGGTCCACACACCAGATGCGTGCCACCGCCTCCTCGCCGTCCAGGCCGCCGCGGACCATGGCGTCGCGCAGCTGGTCGGCGATGCCCACGCCGGCGGTGCCCGCGCCGAAGACGACCATCCGCTGCTCGCGCATCGGCGTGCCGGACACTCGTGCCGCGTTCAGTACGCAGGCCAGAGTGACGGCGCCGGTGCCCTGCATGTCGTCGTTGAACGTGCAGACCTTCTCGCCGTACGTCTTCAGCAGCCTGCGGCCGTTGCCGGGGCCGAAGTCCTCCCAGTGCAGCAGTGCGTGCGGGAACAGGTCCCGCACGGTGTCCACGTACGCGGCGACGAACGCGTCGTAGTCCTCTCCGCGCCTCCGGCTGTGCCGGTTGCCCACGTACAGCGGGTCGTTGAGCAGCACCTGGTTGTCGGTGCCCACGTCGAGCACCACGGGGACCGCCCGTCCCGGATGGATGCCGGCGGCGGCCGTGTAGACGGCCAGTTTGCCGACCGAGATCTGCATACCGCCCACGCCCCAGTCACCGATGCCGAGGATCTGCTCGCCATCGGTGGCCACCACCAGGTCGACATCGTCCGGGCCGAGTCCGAGCGCCTCGAACGCGGGCCGTACGTCCTGCGGGTGGTCGATGGACAGATACACGCCGCGCGGCCGCCGGTACTCGTGGCTGTACCGCTTGATCGCCTGCCCCACCGTGGGGTCGTAGACGATGGGCAGCAGATCCGTCAGGTGATCGGTGAGCAGGCGGTGGTACAGGACCTCGTTCCGGTCGTGCAGCTGTTCCAGACAGACGTTCCTCGCCAGGTCATCCGGCTGCCCCTGCACCTGCTCCCAGGCCCGTCGGGCCTGCTGGTCAAGCGAGAGCACACCAGGTGGGAGCGCTCCTACCAGGCCGTACCGCTCACGTTCCTGCCGGGTGAAGGCGACCCCCTTGTTCCGCAGCGCATCCGTCAGCGGAACCCGGCCGTCGGGGCTGTCGCGGCGCGAGGACATGGACACTCCTCCGTCGACTGCGTCTTCCGCTGCGGAGTTCCCCTCCATCCCGCCGGCAAACGGCACACACCATCCGGGGGGCCGTACTGAAACGCCGGGGCTCCAGCCGTCCGGTAAGCCGCGTACCGGCCCCGAAGGGCGCCCGCGACGCGGATGCCGTGACCTGTGGGGTCTCGCCGTCGCGGCGGTACCGCCGTGCCGGGCACCGTCGTACAGCCGGCGACTTCGCTCTCCTGGTCACGACGGTCTGCACGTCCCTGGGAAAGCCCGGACACAGCCCCGGTGCCGAGTACCGGGCTCGGCGCCGGTGCGGACGCGGGCGAGCGCACCGCCGCCTGGCAGGGTCGGCGGGCCTGGGCGTGCGGGTCCTGCCGTCTGGGCACGGCCCACCCGATCCGGGCCGGCTCCGACACCTGGGGCCGGCAGCGGCCCGATCGGCGCGGGCGCTCCGGGAACGGCAGGTGGCACCGTGCGGTGTCCGGCCTGCGGGACACCCGGAACCGGCCGGCGCACTCGCTTCGTCCGGCGTGGGGGCCCTTCGTGGAGGGCAGAGCCAATACCATGCTGTGGTGGCCGGCGGGGGATGCCCTAGGGAGGTACAGCAGTGATCGAACTGTCCGAGGTGATCGGCCAGTTGCGCGCCGAGTTGACCAGGGCGATGGCGGCGGGCGAAGGTGAGGACCTCCGGTTCGCCCTGGGGCCGGTGCAGTTGGAGCTGTCCGTCAGCGTGCAGCGGGAGGCCGGGGCCAACGGCAAGGTGAAGTTCTGGGTGGTCGAGCTGGGTGCGGACGCGAAGGCCGGCAAGCAGGACACGCAGACGGTGCGGCTGAACCTGGAGCCGCGGCGGGCCACCGTGAGCGGCGCCGCGCAGTCGGAGGTGTGGATCTCCGGCGTCAGCGACGTCGAGGAACGCTGACGCGACCGATGGCGGGGCTGCGTGCCGACCGTGCCGCGGAAGTCGTCGTCACTCACCGGGACGGCACTCGGCTGCGCGGATCCGGATACTTCGTGGCGACCGGAGTGGTGCTCACGGCCGCGCACGTGGTGAGGGGCGCCGAGACCGTCACCGTACGCTTCTGGGGTCCGGCACCCTCACCGTCAGCCGCGCCGACAGCTGGGCGGCAGACGCCGACGGGCCGGGTGGCGCGCTGCTGAGGCG
The DNA here is from genome assembly GCF_055584345.1 of Streptomyces sp. NPDC104106. Taxonomy (NCBI): domain Bacteria; kingdom Bacillati; phylum Actinomycetota; class Actinomycetes; order Kitasatosporales; family Streptomycetaceae; genus Streptomyces; species Streptomyces sp. NPDC104106. The sequence goes on along the minus strand of NZ_JBVJMF010000020.1, from coordinate 130,358 downwards.
AGCCGGTCTCGGCACCCCTCCACAGCCGATCGGGCCGGTCGCCGGAGACATCCGCGTGGCCGAGGGCTATCGCGCGCACGCACGCTCCATCGCGCCGCTCGAACTGCTGGGCCGCGACCGGGAGATGGCGGCGCTGCTGCGGTTCTGCGCCGGACCGGGCGGCTACCAGTGGTGGCAGGCACCGCCCCGGCACGGCAAGACGGCGTTCACCGCGTGGCTTGCCGCCCATCCGCCCGCCGGAGTGATCGTGGCCGCCTTCTTCGTCACGCGACGTGACACCGGTCAGTGCGACAGCGATGCCTTCGTCCAGGCCATGACCGCTCAACTGGCAGCCGTCGCGGGCGAGTCGCCGGCGCAGGGCAGCGCCCCCGGGACGCACGCACGGGAGTGGCACCGGCTGCTGGAGGCCGCCGCCCGCGGACAGCGGCGGCACCGAAGGCTGCCGGTGATCGTGGACGGCCTGGACGAGGACCTGGGACAGACCGCGTCCCCGCGCCGCCCGAGTATCGCCTCGCTGTTACCGCGCCACCTCCCGGAGGGCGTGTCCGTCCTCGTCACCAGCCGCCCGCGGCCGGGACTGCCCGCGGACCTGCCCGGTGACCACCCCCTGCGGCGCTGCGCGCCGCGCCCGCTGTCCGCTTCGCCGCATGCGACCCGGCTGCGGTACGAGGCGGAGTTCGAACTCGGGGAACTGCTCGCCGGGGACTTGGCCGAGAGGCGGATCGCCGGACTGCTCGCCGCGGCCGGCGCGGGCCTGAGCCGTGCCGAACTGTCCGCGCTGACCGGGATGCCGGCCCACCTGCTCGACCGGTCGACGAGCGGCCCGCTCGGCCGCAGTCTGGCCGAGCGCACGCACCCTGTCTTCCACGGCGAAACCTCGCGCCTCCGGACCGCGTTCGTCTTCGCCCACACCACCCCCCACGAGGCCGCCGCGCTGGCGGAGGAACTGCTGGCCGCACCACCGCAACCGCTGAGCACGGAGGAACGGGCACGGCTGCACGCGGTGGCACTCGACGTGCTCGCCCGGGCCGGCCGCTGGCGGGCACTGGCCGCCTCCTTGGACCCCCTCACGTTTCTGACTCCCGGCGGTGGCACCGCCCTCGGCGTCGCCGACGCGGCCGCCGAGCTGCTGGGCCGGAGGCCCGAGCGGAAGGCAGATCGGCCGTGGGGCCACGGCTCAGCCGGTGGGACCGTCCTCCTCGGCCTGCGGCGTGCCGCCGGGACCATAGCCGAAGACGCGCTCGCGCCAGCCGTCGTATCAGGCCTTGGGCACGGCGCGTACACCCAGTACGACCTCGAGCCGTACGGCAGCAGGGCGGCCGCATACTGCCCGGTGTGCCCGGTGTCCGCCTCCGTTGCCCGACGTCACCGGCTGAGGCTCGGCGAAGGCGCGCACCGGGCCGGGATGGTCCGCGTGGGCCCTACCCGGACATGAGCCAACGCGGTCCGCGGTCTGCTCGCCCGGCGGCCGGTCGGCGACGACGTCTGGACCACCCTCGCGTGGTGCGCCCGCATCCTCGTCGGGGCGTACGTCAGTGGGGCGGAAGCCGGATGACCTGGCACGGACTGTCGCTCGGGTCGGGTTCGGGTGCGAACAGCGGAGAGGTGTCCGTGAGGGAGAGCAGTCTGTCGACGGCGTAACTGCTGGTCTGGATGACGAGGGTCTTGCCCTGTCGGAGGGCGTGGAGTCGGAGGTCCAGCAGGACGTTCAGCCCGGCGCAGTCGCAGAAGTCGAGGCCGCTCAGATCCAGGTCGACACCGGTGACCGACCCGTCGAGTGCCGCCTGCACGTCCATGGACAGGCGGTCCCCTGTGTCGAGGTCGAGTTCTCCCGCGACCGTGACCTGGATCCGCCCCCCGGATGACGCGTAGGTGAGGGTGATCAGGCCGGTCGGCAACGGCCACCCGCCGCCGTTCGCGGGCCCGGGGCCACAGCCTGGCGAAGCAGGTGACTGGGCGCGGCGGGCGGGGACGCGCATGGCTCACTCCCTGGGTGCGCGCGGACGATCGACCGCTTCCACCTTCCCGTGAACTCCTGAACACGTCAACCGTTACCTGAAAATGGGTACGTGTTTTTGGGTGCATGAACTTTGGATCGTAGTCTGGAGGCATGGACAGAGCCCCAGAGCCGCACAGCGGATGGACGTTTCTCACGAACCACGCTCGTGTACTCGCGGCGGTCGCGGACGACCACACCGTGCGCATCCGTGACATCGCCGCCCACTGCCGGCTGACCGAGCGGGCCGTGCAAAAGATCATCGCCGACCTCGAGCAGGACGGTTACCTCTCCCGCACCCGGGAGGGGCGCGGCACCACCTACCGGATCGACCCGGGCAAGGTCCTGCGGCATCCCGCCGAAGCGGACCTGGGTCTCACGGTGGCCGCGCTGCTGTCGCTGCTCGTCCAGGACGAGGCCCACCGAGCCGGCACGCCGACCCCGCCCGCACCGCGGCGCGCGTCCGTCTGACACCCGGCGGGCTCCACCTGACGGACCGGACAACTCGACATGCCTGAGGGAATGTTGATCCTGGACACCACCGGCTTCATGAAGCGGGGCGGCACCTCCGCCGAAGTGCGGCGCCGGTCCTTCGGTACGGCCGACCGGGCAGAGGACTGCCCGGTCGGGATGGGCGTTCGCCGCCCGCTTCACCACCCGCGGTGGAGCCCGGCGGGCACGAGGCGATCCGGCAGCGGTGAACGGCGGTTCCTCCCCGTCTTCCTCGCCGTGATGGCCGCGTGGAAGGGCGAAAAGGGGGGTGCCGGCAGGCCCGACCTCGTGGCCAGGCGGCAACCGCATCAGGGCCGCGCCTCCGGCACCGTGCACGCGATCGACCACCAGTGTGCTCTGAGCGGTGAGCGCGTGGCGATGCCGGGGCCGGGCTCAGCGTGCCAGCGCGAGCACCGCCTCGACCGTCTTGCCGGACCCGTGCGTACTGACTCGTACCTCTTCCGCCAACTCCAGGACCAGCGGCCAGCCGAAGCCGCCGGGCTCCCACAGCGGAGTGTCGCGCTGGTGAGGCGGTGTGCGGCTGGCGTCCGACACGCGGACGGTCACGGTCTTCTCGCCTGCCCGCAGCCCGAAGCCGGTGACTCCGCCTGCGTGCCGGATGGCGTTCGTGACGAGTTCCGACACCGTGAGCAGTACCGCCTCTGCCTGACCGGAGTCGTCGGGCTTCAGCATGGACAGGAAGATCCGCGTGATTCCTCGTGCGTCCTCGGCGGTTCGCGGACTCCTGGCGGACGGTTGCGCATCCTCCATGAAGGAGGGCACGATCGCTCACCTCCGTTCTCAATGGGTGCTTTTGTCCGACTACCCGGCAGGGGTGTGATCAGACCCATTCCATTCTGAGGTGAGTCCCAAGGTCGTCCGAGGGCGGTCCGGGGGTATCCGAAGCCGTGAACGCCGCCAAGACGTTCATGGCCATGTGACAACGCCGACCGAAGGTGACCAAGGCAGCCGTGCCGTGCCGCACGGGAAAGGATGTGCAATGTCCCGGTGGGCAGAGACCCCTCCGCGCGCCGGCCACCGACGCCCAGGTGGGCCGGGAAGCCCGGTGACATCCGCTGGTGTTCAGGCCATGCGGTCGCCTGACTGCGCCCCTTTGTCGTGTATCTGCAGGGTCGCCGCGTCGCAGAACGCCTCCAGCCCCTCCAGCAGGGCCGCTCGTTTGCTGCCGGGCATCAGCCTCAGCACCGCCTGCAGTTCCTGCTCCCTGCGTGTGCGCAGTTCATCGAGGAAGGCGCGGCCCCGGGTGCTGAGGTGCAGTTGGACCTCGCGCCGGTCGGCCTTGCCGATCACACGCTCGACGAAGCCGGCGGCGACCAGCCGGTCGCACAGCCGGCTGGTCGCCGGGGGTGCCGAGGAGAGCGCGTCACACAGCGTGCGCAGGTTGATACCGTCCTGGTGCTCCAGGGCCAACAGCACCCGCATCTGCGACGGCGACGCCGGCGCTGTGGAGGCCCGGCCCCACAGGACTTCCAGCAACTCCCCGGCCGTCGCGGTCACTCGGGCGACCTCGACGGGTTCCGGGCGGGGGCGGAAGACGGCCACTGTCACACTCTCGCAGGCACTGGGACGGTCGCCAGCGTACTAGGTGCCCGCAGTGGCGACTGATGGTTTGGACGGCTTGGCGCGGCTACCGAGGGGCCTCGTCACGAGCGAGGCCGGCAAGTGTCCGCCGAAAGATTGGTGTGTGTACCACCGTGAACAGATATGTGACCGCTGAGCGGGCTCTGCGCGCAGCGGCACCCCACGAGTTGCTCGATGTCGTCCGGCGTGTGCTGGTCGAGCAGTACGGGGCGGAGTCCGTCGACCTGCTGATGGCCGACTACGGGCTGACGGTGCTTCAGCCCGTGTCGGTCCTGCCGTACACCGCGGAGCCGGTGTCCGTGCACGACAGTGTGGCGGGCCGCGCCTTCGGTGCCCAGGAACCGGTCGTCGAGTCCTCCCCCGACGGCCGCGCGCGGGTGCACCTCCCGGTCAGCGTGCGCGGGGACCGGCTGGGTGTGCTGTCCGTGACCCTGTCGCACAGGAGCGGGGCCCGGGAACTGCTCGTTGAACTGTCCGACATCGCTGAGGTCCTCGGCCACGAGCTGCTCGTCGCCGAGCGGGACACCGACATCTACCTGCAGGCACGGCGCAAGGACCGGCTCACCCTGGCCGCCGAGATGCAATGGCAGCTGCTGCCCGGACGCTCCTGCTCCCGCCCCGAGTTCGAACTGGCCGGGCAGCTGGAACCCGCGTACGCGATCTTCGGTGACAACTTCGACTGGTCCGCCACGGCCGACCACCTCATGCTGTACGTCACCAACGGCATGGGGGAGGGGATAGAGGCCTCCCTGCTGACGAACCTGGCCATCAACGCCCTGCGCAACGCCCGGCGCGCCGGGCTCTCCATCGACGACCAGGCCGCCCTGGCGGACCAGGCGGTGTACGCCCACTACCGGGGCCGCTGCTACCTGTCGGTGCTGATGTTCGACTTCGACCTCGCGACGGGCCGCGCCAAGGTGGTGGACGCCGGCTCGCCACAGCTGCTGCGGCTGCGCGGCGGCACGGTGGAACAGGTCACCTTCGAGGCGCAGCTCCCGTTGGGCATGTTCGAGGAGACCGACTATGTCGCTCAGGAGTTCCAAGTCGAGCCCGGTGACCGGCTCGTGTTCGTCAGCGACGGGGTGTACGCCGTGGCCGATCCCAAGGGGGAGGCGTACGGCGATGTCGCTCTCGTCCGGGCGATCCGGGCCACCCGGCTGCTGCCGGCCGCCGAGGTCCCGCGCGCCATTCTGCGGGAGTTGACCGGCCACCGCGGTCGCGCCGCCCCCGCCGCCGACGACGCGCTCGTCGTGTGCCTCGACTGGCACGGCATGTGACCGCAGGACGGATCGCCGTCCGGCCCGCCTGATGTGTGGCGATCCCGTGTTGTTTGCATCAGACCGTCGACGCTAACGTTTGCCATGAGGCAATAATCGCGTCTCAGGCGTGGTCGATCGACGGCTGTACAGAGGAGGCGATGAAGGTGTCGGAGCAAGAGGCTGTCGAGTCGACGGCGCGCCGGCTGGGAACTTTCCTGGAGAACCGCCGGGAGCAGATCGCTCAGCGCTGGGCGGATGCGCCGCTCTTCCGGACGGTGTTCACCGTGTCGCGCGAAGAAGCTGTCGAGGCGTGCAAGGCCGTCGTGGACGCGCTGTCGCACGTCGCCTTGTCCGGACGCCTGGAGGACATCACCTCTTCCGGCTTCGACGGCGTGCGCGACCAGTTGGGACGCATGTCCGGTACCCAGACCCGGGCGGGATGGAGCCCGGCCCGGATCGCGGACGAGGTGGCCGCCCTGCGGGAACCGGTCGCCGAGTTGCTGCGGGCCGAGTACTCCGATCCCTCGACGCCTGAGGCGGCCGAGGGCCTGCTGGCCTGGACGGCCCTGATGGGCACCCTGCGGCTGGTGGTGATGCAGACGGCGCTGAGTTCGGGCGAGGAACTGATCGCACGGCAGCGACAGCAACTGCTCGAAGTGGCCACGCCGGTCATCAGCCTGTGGGAGGGCGTCGTCGCCGTGCCGCTGATCGGCACGCTGGACAGCGCGCGCAGCCAGGTCGTCATGGAGTGCCTGCTGGAGGGCATCGTGGACCAGCGGGCCCGGTACGCCATCCTGGACATCACCGGCGTCCCCACGGTCGACTCGCTCGTCGCGCAGCACCTGATGAAGACGGTGGCTGCGGCGCGGCTGATGGGCGCCGAGTGCATCGTCTCCGGTATCCGCCCGGCCATCGCGCAGACCATCGTGCAACTCGGCATCGATCTCAGTTCCGTTCTCACCCGCGCCTCACTCGCCGACGCCCTGGCCTACGCCCTCAGCCGGCTGGGCATCGAGGTGTCTCCCCGTGCGAGCATGCGGTGACGGCTCCGTTCCCGGGCCGCGCGACCGTGGTGCCGGTCCTGGCGCTGGGGGACACCCTGCTGGTCAGCCTGCAGGGAGAGCTGCAGGACGGCATGGCCGAGCAACTCCAGCAGGACATCAGCCACCGCATCGCCGACAGCGGGGCGACCGGTGTGATCATCGACATCTCCGGTGTGGAGGTCGTCGACTCCTTCCTGGGACGGATCGTTGCCGAGATCGCGGCGAGCGCCAGTCTGCTGGCGGCCCGCACGGTCGTCGCCGGCATGCGGCCGGCCGTGGCGATCACGCTGGTCGAGTTGGGCCTCACCCTGCCCGGACTCACCACCGCGCTCGACGTCGACCGCGCACTGGAAATCCTCGTGGGGACGTCCGCGCCGGGCGCCTCGGACGGACGCGAGAGGGCGACGTGATGCCGGCCTCCGACCCCGCCGTCGAAACAAGCCTGCCGATCCGCTCGGACGCGGACCTCGCGTGGGTGCGCCAGCACGTACGCCAGAGCGCGGCCGACCTCGGCTTCGGGCTGGTGCAGCAGACGAAGGTGGTCACCGCCGCCAGCGAACTGGCCCGCAACACCCTGGTCCACGGCGGCGGCGGGCACGTCGAGATCACGCCGCTGAACCGGGGCGTGACCCGAGGGCTGCGGCTGTCCTTCGCCGACAGCGGTCCGGGAATCCGCGACGTGGAGCTTGCGATGACCGACGGGTACACCAGCGGCGGCGGCCTCGGACTTGGTCTCAGCGGTGCCAAACGCCTTGTCGACGAGTTCGAGATCGACACCGAACCCGGCAGGGGCACGACCGTCACCGTCATCGCCTGGACCACAGGCGTGCCCTCGGCGCGGCCGGGGGTGTGATGGCGCGCGTCTGGGACATCCCGGTGCACGACTCCACCCGCGTACGGGACGTCCGGGTGGCGGTCGAGGCAGCCAGCACCCATGTCGGTCTCGGCCCGCACCGCACCGCGGTCGCCGCCCTGGTCGCCACCGAGCTGGCCACCAACCTGGTCAAGCACGCCAGCGGCGGTCGGATCCTGATCGACCTCGTCGACCGGCCCGGGGCCACACGCGCCCCCGGGGTGCAGGTGGCAGCCGTCGACTACGGTCCAGGTATCCACGACGTCACTGCGGCCGTCCGCGACGGGTACACCACCAGCGAGGCGTCACTCGGCGCCGGTCTGGGCACCTGTCTGCGGATAGCCAGCGATTTCGATCTGTACAGCACCTTCCGGGGCACCGTCGCGGTCGCCCGCTTCGACCAGGATCCGCCAACGCGTCGGGAACAGAGCCGGCAGGGTCCGAGGGCGGGAGGGATCAACGTCCCCCTCGGCCGCGCCGAGCACTCGGGAGACGCCTGGAGCTGCGCCCGGTCGGGCAGCCGCCTGACCCTGATGCTCGCCGACGGCCTCGGCCACGGCGCGCAGGCGGCGCACGCGTCCAGCGCCGCCGTCGATGAGCTGCACCGCTCGGCCCACCTGCCACCGGAGGAGATCCTGCGCCGCATGCACCATGCCCTTCGGCCCACCCGAGGCGCGGCAGTCGCCGTGGCACAAGTCGACACCGACACCCGGGAACTGGCGTTCGCCGGCGTCGGCAACATCGGAGCCCGCCTGCGTGCCGGCGGCTCATGGGACCACCTGATCTCCCACCCGGGCATCGTCGGCGCCCAGTTCCCGGCCACCGTGCCCGTACGCCGTCGGCCCTGGCGGCCCGACAACCTGCTCGTCCTGCACAGCGACGGTCTGCCCAGCCGATGGATACCGCCCCACGATCCGGACCTCCTCGCCCATGACCCGGCGGTGGTCGCGGCGACCATCCTGCGTGATGCCAGCAGCGCCGCCAGCCCGGTGCGTGACGACAGCAGCGTGGCCGTCCTGGCCTCCGACCCCGTGGACCGACGCCATGATCCCGCCTGACCTCCGGAAGATCACCACGACCACCGAGGCCGCCCGAGCCCGGACCTTCGCGGCACACCTCGCTGCCTGTCTGGGCGCGCCCGAGATGGAACGGGCCCGCTTCCTCACCACCCTCACCGCGCAGTTGCGGAAGGCCCTCGGCCAAGGCGGCGCCGAACTCACCCTCACCGTCCAGCAACCAGGCCCGGACGAGCCCGTACGCGTACAGGCTGTCGTACACCCGGCCACGCCGTCCCCGGAACGGGCCTCGCCGTGGCGCCTCGACCTCTCCTGCCCCGGCCCCATGGCACAGGAACCGCCTCGCCCGGCGCTCCCCGACGACACCGCGTCCGCCGAAGCCCTCCTGGCAGCGGACGAGGAGACCGCGGCGGTTCTGCGGAGCCTGGACGAGTCGGAGAAGCTGCTGCAACTCCACCGTGAGGAACTGCACCAGACCAACCAGGGCGTGCTGGCCCTGCACGCCGAACTGGACGCCGCCGCGCTGACCCAACAGGAACTGCTCGACGCGGAACGTGCCGCGCGGGGCGAGGCGGAGAAGGCCCGACGCCTGCTGACCTTTCTCGCCAACGCCAGCGCCGTCGTCACCGCTTCGCTCGATCACGAGGACATCGTGCGCCGCCTGCCCGACCTGCTCGTTCCGCAGTACGCGAGCCAGGTCGACGTCTGGCTCTTCGACGAGGACGAGCAGGCAGCCGGAAACGGCCTCCACTCCGCCGCCGCGGTGGCCGCCGCCCGCACCGACCGCCCGCAGCACGCCGGACCGCACCCCGGCGGCCTGCCCGGTACCGACGACCGCCCGCCCTCCGCCCTGTCGCCGGATCGGCCTCTGCTGTGCATCCCCCTCACCGTCCGGCGATCGCTGGGCGTCCTGACGCTCACGGCACCCGGGGACCGCTTCGACGCCGACACCAGCGTCATGCTGCTCGAACTGGCCCGCCGTATCGCCATCGCCCTGGACAACGCCCTGCGCTACGAACAGCACCGGGACACCGCCGAGGAACTGCAGCGCGCCCAGCTCACCGAACTGCCCGCCGCCGACGGCCTGCGCCTGGCCGCCCGGTACCTGCCCGCCACCCGCGGCCTCAACATCGGCGGCGACTGGTACGACGCCTTCTTCCAGCCCGACGGCAGCCTGCTGACCGTCATAGGAGACGTCACCGGACACGGACTGCGCGCCGCCGTCATCATGGGGCAACTGCGCACGGCACTGCGCGCGTACGCGATCGAGGAGACCAGCCCCGCCCAGATCCTCACACGGCTGCACCGCATGCTCCGCCACCAGCAGCCCAACCTCTACGCCACCGCCACGATCGCGCGTTTCAGGCCCGAGGACCCCCAGGTGACGTGGGCTGCCGCCGGCCACCCGCCGGCCGTGGTCCGCGCGCCCGGCGGCGCCGTGCGTGTCCTGGACGACAAGCCCGGGGTCATGCTGGGAGTGCCGATTCCCTTCGAGTACGAGGACCACACGACCGAGATCGAACCCGGCTCCACCCTGGTGCTCTACACCGACGGCCTGGTCGAGCGGCGTGCCCAAGGGATCGACGCCGGGATCGAGTTGCTCGCCCAGACCCTGGCGGCACTGCACGAACCCGACCTCGACGACCTGGACGCGAGCGCCGAGTCCCTCCTCAAACCCCTTGTCCACGACTCCGAACGCGACGACGACGTCTGCGTCCTGCTGTGCCGCACCGTTCCGCTCCCGAAGCCATGACGGGACGCACGGACAGGCAAGCAGTCCATACCGTCTCCCGGCCGCGGCGGCCTTCGTCCCGCCGCGTTCGGCGGCCGTCGGGTGGACGCCGAGCAGGTCTCTGCGCTGTTCCGGTCCGTGGCGCCGGCTCCGGCCCGTCCCGCCCCGCGCTGGTCGGCACGGCCGGGGCGCCGGCGGCCTGGTCTCCCGCCCACCGCGGACCTGCGGGCGCCGCTTTCGCGGGACCCGGCCGTCTACACCCAGCACGGGTTTCCGAGGAGCCCGTGGTGGAGGCGAGGCCCCCGCCACGTGGAGCCCGACGACCGGAGAACCCGTCCGGGGAGCGCGCGCTGCACCACATCCTGAGCGCGACCCGGCAGAGCCCGCCGCACGAGACCACGCTTGCTGCGGTCGCCGGAGTGATCGAGCACCGAACAGTCCCCTCACCGGTCGCCGGGCGGCCCGCCCTGAGCGGGCGGCACCCCGCCGCGAGCGACGAGAAAGGCGTTCATACCGCGGCGCAGCGCCGAGCGTTCCGCCGGTTCCAGGGCCGTCAACGCGGCCGTCAGCGCCTGGGCCCGGCGTGACGCCACATCGGCCAGTACCCGGCGCCCCTGTGCGGTGAGGCTCAACCGGACCTCGCGGCGATTCTGCGGGTGCAGCGCGCGTTCCAGCATTCCCGCCGCCTCCAGCCGGTCACACAGCCGGCTGGCCGTGGGCAGCCCTATGTCCAGCCGCTCGGCCAGAGCGGTGAGGTTCAGCCCAGGTGCCGCCTCCAGTGTCCGCAACGCCCGCAACTGGTGCAGGGACAGGCGCAAGGGCGCCTCCTGAGCGGCCAGCGACCACAGGTTCGTCAGACTGTCCACAGCGTCGGCGATCTCCAGCGCGACGGCGTCCGGGCCATCGCCCGGCCTCTCCACACGGTCGTCGCCTGAGCCGTCGGGACGGGTCACGAACACATCGCTTTCACTGGGTTCCGGACGCGGCAGAGATAATCCTCATCCAATCGCTGTACCCGACGGCAGGGGCAGCAAGCCGTTCCTGGGTCCGCCGGGCGTCGCCCGGACAGCGCCCGCGCCGCGTCGGAAAACGGGGCCCGACCGAGGGGAGCCGCCTGAGCGTCGCTCCATGGTAGAGCCCGTGGTCTCACGGGTGAGTGCGCGAATCCGAGGGCAGACCGGGGGCCACGCACGGGCTGGTGCCGCTGGTCACGGCTGTTTTCCGCTGTCGTGCGCGGTCGGCGCGGGCATGCGCCCGCCGTGGTTAGGGAGGGATTGTGAGGGTATTCGCAAAATACGGTAATTGCCCTGAATCAAGTTTCGGGAGCCAGGCAGCCCGGAGGCGTCAGCCCTATGTCCACAGGCACACTTCTGGCGATCATTGTTCCGGCCGTGGTCGTCGTGGCCCTGATCGCGTCGGCACTGACCCTGCTGATGCGGCGTCGGTCCCTGCGCCGGCGATTCGGCCCGGAGTACGAGCGAACGGTCGAAGGAGCGGAGAACAGATTCGCCGCCGAGCGTGAACTCAGCGAGCGGGCCAAGCGCCATGACCAGCTCGACATCAAGCCGCTGCCTGCCGGTGCCCGGGACCGCTTCACCCGGGACTGGGACAGCGTGCAGCAGGAGTTCGTGGACCGGCCGGAAGACGCGGTGCACGACGCGGACCGGCTGGTGACCTCGTTGATGCAGGCACGCGGCTACCCCACCGAAGGCTTCGACCAGCAGCTCAAGGATCTTTCCGTCGAGCACGGCCGCACCCTTGAGCACTATCGGGCGGCGCATGAGATCGACACACTCAGCGTCGGGCACAAGGCCACCACCGAGCAACTGCGCGGCGCCATGGTGCACTACCGCGCCCTGTTCGACGAGCTGCTCTCCGACGGCGGCCAGACCGGCCATGCCCGGGCCTGACATCCCCACGGCCCGCACCGGCAGAGATGGAGACGACATGCAGCGCGACAACACACCGGAAACCCCCGACAGGGGCCTGACCACCGAGGATTTCGCCCAGCGTCGCGAGACAGCGGATGAAGTGGCCGGCACCGAGTCCTCACCGCCGGTCTTCCCCGGAGAGAGTGACGAGCCGGCCACCAGCGGTGACGAAGGGGAATCCCCGCCCGCGGACACCTCCGCCACGCAGGAGAAGACGACAGGGCGGGCCGCGGAAGCGGACGAGACGCCACAACTGCTGAATTCGCAGGACGAGGAAGACTTCCGCAAACGCTGGGAGAAGATCCAGAACACGTTCGTCGACGACCCCCGCGAGGCCGTGCAGGCAGCCGACAGCCTGGTCGCCAACCTCATGCAGACACTCGCCACCACGTTCGACGAGCACAAGAGAGAACTGGAAGAACAGTGGAGCCGCGGCGGCGAGGCGGACACCGAAGCCCTGCGCACAGCCTTGCGCCGGTACCGGTCGTTCTTCAACCGGCTGCTCACCACCTGACGGCTCCACCGGCACAGGGGGAACCAAGTGGCACGACGCGGCACCGTGAGTGACGTCCTGCCAGGTATCACCACCAGCGGTCGGCGCACCGACCGGAGAGGGAGGAGATCGCCGTGATCGCCCTCGGTATCATCCTGCTCATCGTCGGATTCCTGCTGCACATCGGAATCCTGTGGACGATCGGCATCATCCTGCTCGTCATCGGGCTCATCCTGTTCCTCCTCGGCTCCGTCGGCCACGCCGTCGGCGGCCGACGCCACTACTGGTAGGCCGCACCGCCGGTCGGCGCCCGTCGTCCGGACGCCGACCGAAGGTCCGAGGGCTTCGCCGTGGGGCGGAGGGGCGAACGGCCGTTCAGCTCAGCTCGGCTCCCTTGGCCGCGGCTTCCTCCTCGGTCCGCGAGCCTCCGGTGGCGAGTGTGCCGCCCGCGCTCTCCAGGTGCGCCCGCACGAACCACTGGAACTGTTCCAGGTCGCGCAGCTGCCCGATGAGCAGATCCTCCGTAGCGGTGTCGATGTCGCCCGCCTCCTTGATCGCCGCGCGGACGCCCTCGATCACTCCTGTGTAAACGACGTCGAGAGCCCCGAGATGGGCGATCGCGTCGGCCCTGCCGAGGGAGTAGTCGTCCCAGGTGCGCTCGGCCACGAGCGCTCCGGGTGTTCCCTGCGCGACCCCGCCGAGCGCGGCGATGCGCTCCGCCACGTCGTCGGCCATGTCCCGGACGCGGCCCACCTGCGGGTCGATCATTTCGTGGACGGCGATGAAGTGCGGCCCCACCACGTTCCAGTGAACGTGCTTGAGGGTCAGGTGCAGATCGTTGAGGGCGTGCAACCGCAGCCGGAGCAGACCGATCAGCCGGCCGGCGGCCGCGCGCTCGACGCCGGGGACCGTGTACTTCGGGGTCAGATCCTCGTTCATGGCTCACCTCGGTTTTCTACGAAGGGTGCATGGCTGCACCCACACGGCTGCCCAGGTTCACCCAGCTCAGACCTGTCAGGTGAGTCGCAGGCGGTGGGCGTTCGGGGCCTGGCGCGGCGTCGGCACTCGGTGCTGCGCGACTCTCCCGGCCTCGGCCGACCCCGCTTCCCGCGGAGCGCGAACCACAACGGGTGCCCCTTCGACAGGGACGTGCGCGGAGGGCACAGCGCCTGACTTCATCGGGGTCGACGGCGCCGCACCGCTGGAGTTCGCCTTCCAGGTCGGCGCTGTACAACCGGGCCCACGGCGACCACCCGGAGGCACTGGCGGCCGCCGTCGACCGGATCTGGTCGTCTCGGCGATCGCCGGCCGACCGGTCCTGCAGAGCCCGGCACTGTGCTGGGCGATCCCCACTTCGCCCCGGTGGCCGAGGGGGAACTGGCGGACCTCGGAGGAATGCTGGACGGCGGCCGGGGTAGACGGGTGCTGCCGGACGATGGGCCGGCGAGGACGATACCGATCGACCGGGAGGGGCGCATGATGCCGACGACGACCACACGGACTGCCGAGCGGACGGTGGGCGTTCCGGAGATCGCGGACCCTTCCAAGGTCGCGCCGAAGAACGCGCGGGAGTTGTCCAAGCTGTTCTTCGGCCGGCTGGCCGTGCTGGAGGAGGGCACGCCCGAGTACAGCTACGCGCGCAACACGCTGATCGAGATGAACATGTCCCTCGTCCGCTACGCGGCCGGCCGGTTCCGCAGCCGGGGGCCGGAGGAGATGGAGGACATCGTCCAGGTCGGCATGATCGGGCTGATCAAGGCGATCGACCGGTTCGAGCTGTCGCGTGAGGTGGAGTTCACCTCCTTCGCCGTCCCGTACATCGTGGGGGAGATCAAGCGGTTCTTCCGTGACACCTCCTGGGCCGTGCACGTGCCGCGACGGCTTCAGGAAGCCCGCTCCCAACTCGCGCGAGCCAACGAGGAACTGCGCACCCGACTGGGGCGGACGCCGACGAACAAAGAGCTCTCCGAGCTGATGTGCCTCCCGGAGGACGAGGTCGTCGAGGCCCAACTGGCCGCCAACGGCTACAAGTCCGCCTCCCTGGACGCGGCGATCAACAGCAGCGAGGACGGCGAGGCCGTGCTGGCGAACTTCATCGGTGACGAGGACGAGGCCCTGGAGCTGGTCGAGGACTTCCACGCCCTCGCACCGCTGATCGCGGAACTCGACGAACGCGACCGCAGGATCATCCACTGGCGCTTCGTCGAGGAATACACCCAGGCCCAGATCGGCGAACGCCTCGGCATCTCCCAGATGCACGTATCCCGCCTGATCAAGCGCCTCCTGGCACGCCTGCGTGAAGGCATGCTCAGCACGGAATGAGGGCGGGACCCGGCGGCGCGGGTGGCTCGCGCCGACACGTCGTCCTCACGGGGCCAAGGCGTGCGGTACGCGGCGTTCGTGGGGAACGTCGAGGGCCCGGCCCGCGGCGCGAGCCACGGCGAGAGCTGCTGCCGCGCCCAGCAGCGCCAGTCGAACGCGGTAACGTGCCGCGAGTTCGGATCGCCTGACGTCAGAGGGCGGCGGAGGTCTCCTGGAGGACGTTCGACGTCCGGTAGACGGAGGCGCCTGTGCTGTTGCCGGCCACGTCGTCCGCCTTCAGGGCGAAGAGACCCGAAGCACCGGGCTCGGCGGTGGTCGCCCAGGAGGTCACCGCCGGACTCGCGGACGTGGGCGGCGCGGACCTGGACGGTGTGGCGGCCGCTGCGGGCGATGGAGGCCGGCATCGCCTGGCTCGGCGCCTTGGAGCGACCGCCCGGGGCGGGCAAGTGCCGTACGAGCGAGCGTGGCGAGGCGCGCAAAGGCTCGGTGATCGCGTCGAGCACGGTCAGGCTCCTGTGCGTGTCACGCCGCCGTCGACGTGCAGGATCTGGCCGGTGATGAAGTCGGCGTCGTCCGAAACCAGGAAGCCGAGCGCGTTGCCGAGATCCGCCGGGACGGACCGGCGCTTGATGGTCTGCATGGCCGTCACGCGGGCCAAGACCTCGTCGGCGGACGGGCCGCTCGTCCTGACGCGGCCCAGGAAACCCTCCGTCGCCACCAGGCCGGGCGCGATCGCGTTCACGGTGATGCCGCAGCCACCGAGCTCGTTGGCGAGCGCCCGGGTCAGCGCGTGTACGGTGCCCTTGCTGGTCAGGTACGCCAGGTCGCGGTTCTGCGTCAGGGTGATGCCCGAGCCGGTGTTGACGATGCGCCCCCACCCGGCGGCCCGCATCCCCGGCGCGAACGCCTGGGCGAAGAGCAGGGCGGCCTCGACGTTGACCGCCTGCACCTTGCGCCACAGCTCGATCGTCACGTGGTCGAGGTCGGTGAAGGGGAAGACACCGGCGTTGTTGACGAGGATGTCGCAGCGCCCGTACCGGTCGAGGACCGTCCCGGCCACGGCGTCGACCTGCGAGGGCTCGCTGATGTCGCACACCAGCCCCAGCTTGTCGCCCCCACCCGTCAGCTCCGCCACGGCGTCCGCCGGATCGTCGATGTCGACAGCGACGACATGGGCGCCGTCCGCGGCGAGCCGCCGGCAGTACGCGTACCCGATGCCCCGGGCCGCCCCGGTCACCACCGCCGTCTTTCCGTCAAGCCCCACGGCTGAACTCCAGGCCGATCTGGGTGGCGATCGCGAAGTAGTCCTCCAGGTGCCACGTTTGTACGATGCGGCCGTCGACCACCCGGTGGAAGTCGGCCGTCCGGAACTCGACCTCCCGGCCGGTGCCCTCGACGCCGAGGAGTTCCCCGGTCTGCCTCGCGCGGCTGACCGCCCGCACCGCGACCATGTCCCCGTCCGCGACGACGTCCTCGATCTCGATGGTCAGGTCGCTGAAGACACCGCGCAGGTGAGCGATGCTCGCCTTCCATCCCACCGGTCCGCTCCCGGTGCGCAACGGCGGGACGGCGTTCCAATCGGCAGCGAGTGCCTCGTCGACCAGCGCGGTGTCACCGGTGGCGAGGGCCTCGTAGAAGAGCCGGACAGCGATCTCATTGTCGGTTGGCATGGATCTCACGCTAGGGACGCGCACCCCCGATGATCAAAGACCTGTTCCGCACCACGTCATACGATCCAGGCATGACGGATCTCGACCTACGGCTGGTGCGCTACTTCGCCGCCGTCGCGTCACACCTGCATTACGGCCGAGCCGCGGCCGAGTTGCGCGTCGCGCAGCCGTCCCTGAGCCGGCAGATCAGCCAGCTCGAGGCTCAGGTGGGGGCGCGGCTGTTCGACCGTACGCGACAGGGCACGCGGCTCACGGAAGCCGGGGAGGCCTTCCTCCCCCACGCACACGCCTTGTTGCGCATCTCCGGGCAGGCCACGGCCGCCGCCCGGGCCGCCGCGCAGCCCACCCGGATCACCGTCGGCTACACCGCGGGCCTGATCGTCACCCCGGCGGTGCGGAACGTGCGGCACCGACACCCCGACGCCGACGTGCGCACGCTGCACCTGGAGTGGCACGAGCCGCGCGAGGCGCTCCTCGACCGGCGGGTCGACGCGGTGATCACCCGCCTGCCGCTGAGAACCGACGGCCTGCACGTGACGATCCTGCACGACGAGCCGAAGATGCTGCTCATGCCGGTCGGACACCGGCTGGCGGGGCAGGAGTCGGTGACGCTCGCCGACATCGAGGCGGAGCCGATCCCCCGCTTCCCGGACCGGGAGTGGGACGCGTACTGGCGCATCGACCCGCGGCCGGGAGGCCGCCCCGCCCCCGACGGACCCCCGGTCGAGACCATCGAGGACAAGCTCGAATGCATCGCCGCGGGGCAGGCCGTGGCCATCATCCCTGCCGCACTGCACACAGGCGGCCTGCGGCCCGACCTCACCGCCGTCCCGCTGCACGGCGTGGAGCCTGGCCAGGTCGTCGTGGCGACCCGGGCCGCGGACCGCAGCCGAGTGGTGGCGGCGTTCCGCACGGCGGCCCGTGACTGCCTCACCGGCTCTGGCAGACGCTGTTGATCACACGGCTGTTGGAGATCACCTGCCCCAGAAGCCGGGCAAGCCGGGTCGGGAACGGATTGCGGGCTGAACGACTTCGGCTCCGCTGAGAGGGGTGCGCGTGCAGGTGCGCCGGAGCCGACACCGTGCGCTGTGGTGTCATACACGATCCGCAGGGGGGCGATGAGGCCGGCCTCGGCGAGTTCCGCTGCGAGGTACGCCGACACCGGCTGTCAAGCAGTCACGGCCGTCGCCTCTGGGAGTCGACGTGTGCGGGGCGCCGGTGGTGCCGGTGGTGGCGCCGACTGGATGGCGGCGAGGGCGATGGCCAGGGCGGCGCGGGCGTCGTGGCCAGTGGCGTACGGGGTCCGGCCGGTCGGCCGCGTCGATCGACTCCCTTGCCGTGCGCAGGAGTTCGGCGACGCCGTCCGGATCCGTCAGGTGTCCGCCGGCACCGTTTAGCGGGGCGGCACGGCCGGTAGCGAACGAGGCCGGCCGGGCGTCTGCTGGTGAGGCGGGCCTGGCTCATTCCCCCGGGTCGGAGACGAGTTCGGTCAGGCGCTGCAGGAGTGTGACCAACTGGACGCGCTCGGCGGGGGTGAACGCCTCGTAGGCCAGGGTCTGGCGCTCCCGTAGCCGGGAGCGGAGCAGGGCGAGCCGCTCGGCTCCGTCGGCAGTGAGGCTGATCAGGACCCGCCGCTCGTCCTCGGGGGAGCGGCGGCGCACCACGATGCCCTTCGTCTCCAGTTGCTGCAGCATGCGCGTGGCGGTGGGGACGCTGACGTCCGCGCTGCTCGCCAGCCGGCCGACCGGGATGTCCGTCTCCGTGGCCAACGGTTCCAGGAGCGCGACCTGGGCCAGGGAGAGTCCGCCGAAGCGCTCGGCACCCGCCGACCGTGCCCGCCGCATGGCGACGAAGAGCGCGTCTGCCGCCTGCGCGATCTCCTCCGCCTCCACATCCCCCTCAGTCGTCATCCGCCCGCCATTGCCGCCGTTGCCCATGGGTGATAGCTTAACAGGACAATGATTAGCGTGCTAAATATTAGGAGGTAAGCGAACATGCCCTCTCCCCGTCGCATCGACGTCCACCAGCACCTCCTTCCGCCGGCCTACCGGGCCGTGATGGACCGGCACGGCGTCACGGCGGGCGGCTGGCCCATCCCCGCATGGGACGCCCGGAACGCGATCGCGATGATGGACCGGAGGTCGATCGCGACAGGCATCCTCTCGATCAGCTCGCCGGGCACCCACTTCGGCGACGACACCGAGGCCCGCGCGGTCGCCCGCGAGGCCAACGAGTACGCCGCCGAGCTGGCGAAGGACCGGCCCGACCGCTTCGGGTTCTTCGCCGCCCTCCCGCTGCCGGACGTCGACGGCGCGCTCGCCGAGGCCGCCTACGCGCTGGACGAACTGCACGCCGACGGGGTGGTGTTGTTGTCCAACGTCCGGGGTCGCTACCTCGGAGACAAGGAGTACGAGCCGTTGTGGGCCGAGCTCGACGCCCGTGGCACGGTGGTCTTCGTCCACCCCGACGCACCGCCGCTGCCCATGCTGGAGGGCATGCCCGCCCCGCTCCTGGACTTCCCCTTCGACACCACCCGCACCGCCGTGCACATGACGCTCAACGGCGTGATGAGCCGGCACACCCGGATGAAGGTCATCCTCTCCCACGCGGGCGGCTTCCTGCCGTACGCGGCCTGGCGGTTCACCGCCGGCACCCGGTTCAACCCCGGCACCACGCCGCTGGGCATTCTGACGGACCTCCAGCGGTTCTACTTCGACACAGCGCTGTCCTCCACGCCGTCCGCCCTGCCCTCACTCCTCGCCTTCGCCGCCCCCGGGCACATCCTCTACGGCAGCGACTTCCCGTTCGCCCCGGAGGAAACCGGCGTCCTCCTCGACTCCATGCTGGACGGTTACGACGGCTTCGAGCCCGGTCAGCTCGACACGATCAACCGCGGCAGCGCAGAGGCCCTCTTCCGCCGTCTCGCAGGCGCCTGATCAGGCAAGAGCTGACTCCGGCCTCCATCCGCGATCGGTGAGGGCACGGCCGTACGGTCATGCCCAGGCGCTTCTCTCTGACGAGGACGTCGTCGCCGTAAGGTAGGGCCGGGACCGGGGACCCGTCTGGCCGACGGCGGCGATGGCGTCGGCTGGACCGGGCGGGCACCGACCAGTCGAGGCCGGGCATGAGGACTCACACCCGCTCGGTTCGGGCCACGGCCTCGACGGTCCTGGCCGCGTCGCCGATAAGGAAGTGACACTCGGTCAGCCCGACGGGGCCGGGGACGTGACTGCGGCCCGCCTCCGGGCCATGCCGGTCCACGGCCTGCCGGACGGAGCGTGCGGCTGCCTCGGCGTGTTCCTCTTCACCCGACTTCCCCAGCCACACCCTGCTGTTCGGCATGACCGTGCTGCTCGCCTGGCTGATCTCCGGATCGGGCTGGCGTTCGGCTTGCGCCGCCCACGCCCCCGCCGGCGTCGTCTGCACGCTGCTGTGGCGGCGCGCCGCGGCCATGACGGCCCGCACGCCAGCCAACGCGCCTCGGCGCTGGTCCCGGTGGGCTCCGTGCCGTACCGGCGCGTTCTGTTGACCGGCACGGTCCTCGGCGGCATCGACAGCGCCTTCGCGGCGCAGTGGGCGCTGTCCCCCAGCCGGGCGTGGCCGCCCGCGTATCTCAGGACCCAACTGGGCATGTCGGCTACGTCGGCCGCGACGGCCGTCAGCGTCATCCCGGCTTCGGGGCCGGTGCTGCTGCTGGCCGTCTCCCCGTGCGCCGATGCGCTGAAGTCCCATGGGGCGAACCGGACGTTGCGCCAGCGGGACAGCGCGAATCGTTGCCGCCGCCGGCATCCTGCCCGGCCTTCTCGCGCGTTCCTGACCGGCCGCCTGGTCGATGCCGCCCGCAGTCCGGCCGCCGGCATGCCACGGCGTTCCTGGTCCCCGGTGTTCTCGCTCTGACAGCCAACCGGGCCGAGCACGCCGCAGTCCCGGGATTCGCTACTCATTTGGTAGCCCGGCGATGATAATTCGGTGAGGGTGCTTGTTGTCTACTCGCATGGGGGGATGGCGTGACCGCGCCTGCGGTGGAGAAGATCGAGATCGTGCGGGCAACCCGGGAGCATGTTCCAAGGATCCTCGAACTGGCGCAGTCCCGGAGCCTGGAGGGCACTGATCCGGCTGTCGCGAGCCGGGAAGGGTTCTTGGTGTCGGGATACACCGAGGAGGTGTACCTGGCGCGGTTGACCAGCGCCGAGCACTTCTACGTGGCGGTGAAGGGGACAGATGTCCTGGGATTCGTGTTGGCGTACAGCGACGAGCGGATCGAACCCGACGAGTGGCTGAACCACTGGATCAAGGCCAGGCTCGGCAGCTTTCTCGTGATCAAACAGGTATGCGTGGCCCGTGACGCTGCACGGCAGGGCGTTGCGACGCAGCTGTACGAACATGTGCTGCAGCAGTGGACGTCCAGCCCCGTGATCGCGGCGGTAGTGAGCGAGCCGCCGAACGAATCGTCGACGCGGTTTCATAGAAAGAAGGGATTCGAGGAACTCACGCGGCTGAGGCCACCGGACGGTCGACTGCGAGTCGTGTGGGTGTGGCGGAAGCCGCGCGAGGCGATGCTCCAGTTGCAGTACGGGATCGCTGTGGATCTGTACAAACATGAGGACAACCTCAACTGGAACAAGCTCAACAACTTCTTCTATGTAACGGCGGGCCTCGCGGCCACGCTGGCGTTCACGCTCGGCAAGGAAGGCGCGAAGTCGGAGGGGATGGCCCTGGGGATAGCGGTGATCATCGCGGTGATCGGCTTTGCGACGGCGCTGGCGTTCACGGTCATGCTGCGGTTCGGACGGCGGTACTTACAGGCTCGGAAGAGTGCGGTCGTGGACCTGGAGGAGTACATGGCCTGGGGCGGCGGACACCGGATCGTAGGACGGCAGGCGGCCGAGTCGGGGGCTGGATGGCTGCAGTCCTCACCGACAGGGCTCGTGATGGTGCTCCTTCCGGCTGTCGTCTCCCTGTGCTGGCTGGCGATGCTGGCCGTGCTGCTCGTCAACCACTGATTCCGGGCCCAGGAGGCGGACACCGGCGCCGCTGTCGCACAGGCACGGTCAGCGGCGTCGTCGTCGGCACGCGTCTGGGAAGCCGCCAACGGCCGTGGCGGCGCGGTGACTTGACTGCGATGGCCGCATGAATCTTCTGGTCTTCGGCGGTACGGCGTGGGTGGCGCGCGGGGCCGCCCGCCAGGGGGCTCGCCGGTGGCCATCACGTGGCCTGCCGGGCCCGTGGCGAGAGCGGTGACGTCGCCGCCGGGCCGAGCTGGTGCGTGCGACGAGGCCGGCGACCGGTACGGGACGCGGTGCTGGAGTTCTCCTGGCGGCCGGGCGCGGCACTGAGCCTGCGTTTCCTCGGTGAACGCCTATGCGGCCACGGACGTGCCGGGCGCCGACGATTCCGCTCCGCCGGCCGAGTCGACCGCCGCCGACGAGGTGGACGGGAGCAGTACGGGCCGGCGAAGGTGGCCTGCGAACAGGCGTCGGCGGCCGTCCTGCGGGGACCGGCTGCTGATCGTCCGACCGGGGCCGATCGGCGGCCCGGCCGACACGTCCGGCCGCTCCGCCTCCTGGGTCGCCCGGGCGGCGCGGGCGACCGAAGAGCCCTTGCCGGTGCCGGACACCCCTGACCTAAGTCAGTAGAGGGCTCGTGGCCTGCTCTGTTACGGTCCTGGGGCCGGCCGCGGGACTCCGGTGCGACTTCCGGAACCTGCCTCTGAAGCAATGATTCGCAGCTCGCGCCCCCATTCCCCGGCCGGCATCCGCACTCTGGGGGAAAGACTTCGATGGATTCGTACGGGGACCTCATCGCAGCCGACGATGTGCTGCTCTTCGTCAACGCGGCGATCACCTCCACCGGCCAGCGTGAATTCCACAGCGACTCAGGCGAGCAGCGGCTGTCCTTGGATTTTCTCCATGCATACATGCTGGGGAACTACCGTGACCTGTACGCCGGCGTCCTTGCACTCGACATCAACGACTACAACGCAGTCCTGATCATCCGACGGCTGCTGCAGACCAGCGGTGAGGCCACTGCCGAGCAGCGCCGCAGCGAGGGCCGTCTGATCGCGTCCCGTCTTGCGACGCTGCCGCCGCACCGCGTGTACGGGCTCTTCGATGCCCTGTGCCGGGCCAGGGTGAACAACCGCCGCAGCCGCGCGATCATGCGTGACTGGCTGTCCGCCCGGCCGCACCTGGCGTTCGATGCCGTGAAGTACCGCGGCAGCCTCAAGCGAGCCCTTCGCCACGCACACCTCGTCCCCGCCCAGGAAGAGCTCGGGCCGTTCTTGTTCGCACCGCTGGCCCGTCCGCGCTATGTGACACCCCTCTTGGAGACATGGCGCCGCGCGCACTACGAGCAAGCCGCCCTGTATGAGCTGCCCTTTACGGTCGCCGAGGGCTTCGCCGCCAAGTTCGGCATTGCCCGGGATGTCTTCCTGGAGCGCATCGCTCCTCGGATGACCCGCCTGGAGACCTTGCGGCTGCAGGAGTCCGCGCGCAGACGGGGGACCGCAGGGGTGCAAGCGGACCTGACGGACATGCCGCTGACCCGATTGGCGACCTATGTGCTTTCGCTGCCGGTCGAGGACCGTCGGCGCCGTCGTGCCGAGTTGACCCACGCCCTGGAATCGGTCGCCGACCGGGCGGCCGGCTTGCACCGGGGGAGCTGGGGCAAGGTCACCGCCGTCCTGGACGACAGCTTTTCCGCCTTTGGGTCGGTTCACAAGCGTCGTCGACCGCTGGCCGTAGCCCTGGCCTGCCATTACCTGCTCGGGGCCCTTGCCGGCGACTACACCGGGCTGTGGACGTCCGGGCGGGCTGACGCGCTGCTGACCTATCCGTACGGGCCGACGCCGGTGGGGCGGCGGATCCTCGACGCGCTGGACACCGCCCCGGCCAGGCTGGTGATCGTCTCCGACGGATGGGACAACGCGCCTGCTGGCCTGGCCGCCGAGGTGCTGCGCATCTGGCGGACCCGGCTCGACCCCGAGCGTTGCACCAGCATTGTGCATCTCAACCCCGTCTACGACGCGGCCGCGTTCGACGTACGTCGGCTGTCCGCGACGGTGCCCACCGCGGGTATCCGCGACGCCGAGGACCTTCCCGCACTGGTGGAACTCGCCCAGTTCGCGGAAGGCCGGACCGGCCTGACCGAACTGACCACTTACATGGACACCCGCGCGGCCCGGATGACGAGCGGACACCACCAGGAGCGGGCGCGATGAGCACACTGGACCTGACAGGCCTGGCCACACGCCCCTCCCAGGTCTGGAATGCCGTCCGACTGGTGCCGCTCGTGCGTGACGAACCTGTCGACGACCTCCGCCTGCACTCGCAGCTCTACGGTGATGTGGCCGGGATGGTCGAGGTCGGCCCGCGCCACGCCTATGTCTCCTACATCCCGCACGGATTCGTCGCCACCTGGACTGGTGACGGCACGCCGGCAGCCGCGTACGGCACGCAGCTTTCCGCCGACGGCACCTCGGCTCCCGCCGCCACGATGGGCTTGCGCTTCCACCGCAGGACGGCCCGCCGCCAGGCCAAGGACCGGCTGCGGTTCCTCCCCATGCACCTGGCGCTGCAAGGCTACCTGGCACTGCACTTCGGCGGTCCCTCCGTCGCCTGGGAGCAGTGGTCGCAGCGGGCGATCCGCCAAGGACTCTCCCCGCGCGTCGAGGAGGCCTATCTGGGTGCCGAAGTACGCGGACTCGCCGACGCACTGCGCATCTTCGAGATCCACCCCAACCAATGTGGCGTGATGGTCCACGTCGCCGACGCGCTCGCTGCCGCGTTCGTGGTCCCGCATCCCGACGACTACCGTGCACTCCACCCCACGCTCCTGCAGGACCTGTACGGCGAACTGATCCACCACCACGCCACGCTGATGCCACCGGTGCCGGACTTCCGGGCCCGCATACCTGACGCGCAGATCCGCTCTCTGGCCCACCTGCGCACGGCAGTTGCCGAACAGGAACACGCCTGGGCGCGTTTCCATGACACGACCATGGTGACCGGCCTGCTGGAACACGCGTACACCGGGCGGTCGGTGTACCGGATGGGCCGCTTCACGCTCTCCCGCTTTCTGCCGTCGTTCCGCCCCAAGCAGGAGAACCACATCGGTGAGGCGATCACCGACGACAGGGGCAGAATCGCCTACCTCAAGACGTTTCGCCTGTCGGAGAACCAGGTTCGTCGCGGCCACCTTCTCAGCAGGCTTGCCGCCAACGACTGGCACCTGGGGGACACCGCGGCCGATCTCGGCATCGGTGAGGCTCAGCTGGGGCTGCGGCTGGAGTCCGCCGGCTTCGGGTACCTGCTCCGCCAGGACGTCTTGGACGGATACCGCAGACAAGGACGAACCCGAACCGGATGAGTACGGCACGATGGGCTGTTGTGCCGCCGTACGGGTTTACCACGTCCCTGGCCGGCACCGAGGACAGCTCCGGCCGGTACTTCCTCCTGTCGTCGTGGACACCGAGCCGGACATCCCCTCCCCGGCGTGGAGGCCGAGGCCGGTCTCGACCTCGGCCTGTCCCGCAAGGCCAAGGGATCGAAGAACCGGGCCAAGGCCCGTAAGGTCCTCTTCGAAGGACGCCGAATCGTCGTTGCCGCACGGGCGGAGACGCCCAACGCCGGTGGAGTGCCGGTAAGACGGGCACGCGTGCCTGCACAGCGCGGTGAAGCGCCCGGATCGCGTGCAGGCCGAACAGCCCGTATCCGGACCGAGCAGCAGGGTGACGACCAGACGGGTGATGAGGGCCATGTCGTACTCGCTTCTGGCCCCCCGCCTGACGCCGCCACCCGTCACCACGCCGTCCGAGGTCACGCTCCTCGAGTGCGCCCACCGGCCGGGGCAACGCGAACTCGTTGAGCAAGGTGCGCGGGGGCGTACGGCCGACGATTGGGGCAACGGGACGGCGGCCGGGAGAACTCGCGCTCAATTCATGGCGGTAGGCAGTTGTTAGGGCAGCAACGCCACTCCGAAACGTCGGTGCAGGGCCGCCATGTCCTGCCGGTCTTCGTCGTCGAGGGGGTACCGCGTTTTCGGCCATACGGGGCGCGGAGTTCGGGACCGAGAGACCTGGTCGCCGCAGGAAGAGCGCGGTGGCTACGTCGCCGGTAGGCGCCCCGGACCACCTCGGCGGGCCGCCGACAGACGGCTGTGGCAGGTGACTTGGCCGGAGATCGACAGGTACCGTGACCACATCAAGAGCCTGCCGGGGACGGTGACCGCGGCCGAGTTGGTCAAGGACGGCAAGGGCCGCCACCTCGCGTTGTCCGAGGCCGGCGCGGGGACCATGTGGCGGGCGCACGCCGTGCATCCGATCGCCGCGCTGCAGAGCGGGTGGTCGCTGTGGACCCGCGACCTGGAGGCGGAGACCGCCCCCACCTGCCGCGACCTCGGCATCGGCCGCGGCCATCCTCCGAGCCCACAACCGACTGCGAGGAGAGGCAGGGGCATCCGCCGGGGCCGGGCCGCATACGCGCTGGACCGGCACGCCGCCGACCGGACGCGCCCGCCGAAGGGGAGGGTGGCGGCCGCTGTGCGAGCTGCGCGACGGCTGGCGCAACTCGGCGATCCGGGCGTTCGGCGCCTGCACCCTGTACCGGTTGGCGGCCGCGGCGGTGTGGGCGAGGGCGCGGTCGGTGGTCGACACTCTGGCCGCCGTCGCCGCCCGCCGTTCACCCCGCCTGAGGGCGAGTTATTTCGCAAGGAGGCGAGGAGGGCGGCGTTGACCGGCGTTGACCTCTTCCGCGTGAGTCCACAGCAGACCATGCGGGGCGCTCTCGATCTCGATGCAGTCGGCGGACGGCAGCGCCTCGTGAAAGGGCCGCGCGGTCCCCTCGACGGGAAGGATCCGGTCGCCCGTGCCGTGCAGATCAGCGCCGGTACGTCGATGGCCGGGATGTCGGCCCGGAAGTCGGTGTACCAGGTCGACGGCGCCGCCGCGGCGGCGAAGAAGCCGCCACCCGCGGCGACGTTCCAACTGTTGCGCACGGCCTCCTCGCTGATCCTGGTGCCGAGGTTCTCGTCCAGGTTGTAGAAGTCCTTGTAGAAGTCCGTGTAGTACGCGTAGCGGTCCGCCTTGACGGCCGCGACGACGCCGTCGAAGAACTCCTTCGGGGCGACCCCGTCGGGGTTGTCGTCGGTCTTGAGCAGGCAGGGCTCCAGCGAGGCCAGGAAAGCGACCTTGGAAACCCGGACGGTGCCGTAGGCGGACACGTAGCGGGCGACCTCGCCGGTGCCCATCGAGAAGCCGACCAGGACGGCGTCCCGCAGGTCGAGGGTCTCCATGACCGTGTTCAGGTCGGTCGCGAAGGTGTCGTAGTCGTAGCCGGTCGGGGGAGGGCCTTGGCGTGCGCGGCGCGGATGTCAGCAACGCTGCGCGCGTTTCTTCAGTAGGCGTGCCGGTCAGGCTTCGTCTCCCAGGCTGCGTACGCGCTCGCGCCCAGCTCCGGGTGCATCTGCTCGATGTGGATCCGGCGCCGGTCCAGCGGCTTCTGGAAGTCCTCGTACTGGAAGGCGTCATCGAAGCCGATCTTCCGCGTGGCTTCCAGGTCACAGCTGAAGTAGACGTTGTCGATGCGCGACCAGTAGATGGCGCTCATGCACATGGGGCACGGTGCGCCACTGATGTATATCGAACAGCCCTGGAGCATCCGGGCCCGCTCCGGGACCGGGTCGGGGGAATCGTCGGCGCGCGGCACGTATTCCAGGATGCCCTCGTTCTGGTGCTCTTCCGAGATGGTGGGCGCCGCCGGGTTGAGGAGTTGGGACGCCTTGCGGATGGTCTCTATCTCGGCATGAGCGGTCGGATCGCCGGTCAGCAGGACACGGTTCTGGCCACGGGCGATGATTTCGCCATCCCGGGTGAGCACGGCGCCGAACGGGCCGCCCCAGCCGTGCTCCACCGATTCCGTGGCCAGCCGTACTGCTTCAGCCAAGAATTCCTTGTGGCCCATAACGACCTCCACTTGGCACGGCTTAGGCATTCCACCCCGGTTACAAAGGGTTTGGTGGCTTCATTGTTTTTTGTTAATTTGTCTGATATGCCCATTCGTGGCTATGCTACTCGGTATGGGTGCCAGCGCAAACCGCGGCCGTGGTGCAGCCGGAGCAACCGTGGTGACCTCGCAGAAGGTCGTCCCCGGTCGCGAGGAGGACTACGAACGCTGGCAGGAACAGGTGAACCGGGCCGTGCGGAACTTCGACGGCTTCGAGGGAACGGAGCTGTACCCGCCCGACCCCGCCGAGGACAACCATTGGGTCGTGGTGTTCCGCTTCTCGGACGTCGACCGGTTGAGCGCCTGGCTCGGGTCCGCTACGCGCCGAGAGCTCCTCGACGACGGCCGCACCTTGTTCGAGGGGGAGCCCTCACAGGAGGTTCTGCGCGGAGGGCAACCGGCTCGGGAAGCCGTGACAGCCGTCGTCTCCCATGCGGTGCGACCGGGTTGCGAGCAGGGCTTCGAGCGCTGGCAGGAGAAGGTCCTGAGGGCACAGCAGAAGTGCCAGGGCTTCATGGGTTCCGAACTCTTCGCCCCCGTCGAGGGCATCCAGGACCGCTGGGTCGTCGTGTTCCGGTTCGACACCCGCGAACACCTGGACCAGTGGCTCACGTCGGATGTCCGCAGGAGACTGCTGGAAGAGGGGCGCGACTACTTCGCGGACTACGACGTGCGCAAGATCGCGTCGGCCTTCAGCGGATGGTTCCCCTTCGGCGAAGGGGAGCAGGCGGGTGTCCCGCCCAACTGGAAACAGGCCATGTCGGTTCTTCTCGCGCTCTACCCCACCGTCATGGTGCTCAACCTCACCGTAGGACGCCTCCTCACGCATGCCGGCGTTGCGGGATTCCTCGGTCTCTTCATCTCAAACGTGCTGAGTGTCGCGATCCTGACCTGGCTCCTGATGCCGCTGGTCGTCAACCGCACCCTGGCCTTCTGGCTGGCACCCGACCGACCGCGTTCGCGCCGCACCGACCTGGCGGGCGGGGCCGTGGTGGCGGTGTGCTACGTGGCGCTCCTCGTGATTTTCGGTCTCACAGTCTGAGGGTGTCACACGCCGTCAACCGCCAAAGTGCCTCAGTGGCTTGGTGACGCACCGGCATCGGAGGCGACCGGGATCGATCCAGTCGTCGTACGCAATCCCTGCATGCCACGAGTCGTTGCTCTGCGGGCTGCGCGGTAGGCTGTAAAGGTCCAAGCCGCCCTGACTCATCACTGAACAGCGACGTCCTTTCAGCGTCGTCTACGACGGCAGTCTCCGCGGCTCCTCTGCCCGAGGGTGTGCGGCGGAGTGCGGATGCCGGGGCAAGGAGTGCTGGATGAGCCGCTCCACGCCGATGCGCGGTCTCGGAGGACTATCGGTACGGCGGAACGACGCCGGTTACGAAGACGTCCGCAAGGCCGTCGTGTGGAACACGCTCACACCGGCGCGCTTCCCCGACGTCATCGTTCGCGCGGCGTCGGCCCATGACGTCGTAGAAGCAGTACGCCTGGCGCGGTCCCAGCGCCTCCAGGTCGCCATACGGTCGGGGGGACACAGCTGGTGCGGGTCGGCCCTGCGCGACGGGGGCATGCTCATCGACCTGTCCGGGCTCCGCAGCTGTGCTGTCGACCCGGCCTCCGCGACGGCAACGGTGCAGCCCGGCGTCACGGGCGTGCAGCTCACCTCGGAACTCGGCCGTCACGGGCTGGCTTTCCCCGCGGGCCACTGCGGGTCCGTTGCCGTCGGCGGATACCTTCTCAGCGGAGGGCTCGGCTGGAATCCCGGTGTCCGCGGCCCTGCGTGCGCCAGTGTCGAGCAGATAGAGGCCGTGACCGCGGACGGGGAACCGATCACCTGCAGCGAGAGCGAGCACAGCGATCTGTTCTGGGCGGCCAGGGGAGCGGGTCCCGGCTTCTTCGCCGCGGTCACTGCCTTCCGCCTCAGACTGCACCCTCACCCTGGCGCGATCACGAGCACCAGGTGGATCTTCCCCCTCGCGGACGTCACCGAGGTGACGCACTGGGCCACCGAGCTGGCCGTGGAACTCTCCCCGAGCGTCGAGTTGAGCTCCTCCCTCCAGACAGCGGGTTCCGGTGCCGAGCCGGGCCCCAAGGTGGTGACCGTCGCGGGTACCGCCTTCGCCGCGTCGCGGCAGGAAGCCGGCGAGTTGCTCCTGCCGCTGCGCCACTGTCCCCTGCGCCGAAGCGCCCTCTCCCGCCAACTGGACGAGCCGACGACGTTCGAGGCGCTGTACGCCTCCTCCGCTGCCATGTGGCCTCCGCAACTCCGCTATGCGGCTGACACGCTGTGGTCGGACGCCGGCTTCCCGACGCTGCTCAGCGAGCTGGCGGAGCTCATCGAATCGGCTCCTTCGAACAGATCGCTGGTCCTCGCCCCGTTCTCGCCGGCAGGCCGGCCGCCGCCGGACATGGCCTTCTCGGTGCTCGGAGAGAGCTATGTCGTCCCCTACGCCGTCTGGGACGACCCCCGCCAGGACGCCGCCAACATCGGCTGGCTGCGGGAAGCGATGCACAGGGTGGAACCTTTCGGGACGGGGCACTACATCGCCGAGACGGACCTCACCGCGGCATCGTCCCGTGCCCGTCGTTCCTTCACCGAGGACGACTGGCAGCGACTGCGCGAGCTGAGGACGCGGTACGACCCGGACGGCGTCTTCTGCTCATACCTGTCACCGCAGGAGGCCGGGCTGTAGCGCCACTCCTCCGTGCGGCTCGGGTGGGCGTCGACGTCGAAGTCGTCGAGCGCAACCCGGCCGAGACGGGATCCATGCCCCGGCGCAAGCGGTGGATTGTGGATCAGACGAACGGGATCTTGACGCTCCACCGCAGGCCGAGTCTCGGGGGTACTGGGCGAGAAGGGACCGGATGTCGAAGATGCTGAACCGGAACCTCCACGCCCACCTGGCGCGGCGCATGACCGGCGGGGGGCTGACGTTGGGGGTGCTGTCGGCGCGGCTGGAGGGGAGCGAGGGATTGTCAATCCCCTCGTAGCGCGGAGACGATCTATGCGGCCAGTCCCTCGACGAGGGCGGCTCGGTAGGCACGTTCGTAGTCGATCGGGTTCTTGAACCCGCACACGCTATGTAGCCGCCTGGCGTTGCAGAAGTCGGTGATCCAGGTGGCGATCTTGATGCGGGCCTCGGTGCGGGTGCGGAAGGTGTGCCGGTGGACGTACTCGACCCTTCAGCACGCTGTTGAACGCCTCGCTCACGGCATTGTCGAAACATGACCCAACCCGGCCCATGGACTGGATCACGCCGAGTTTGCGGCACGCCCGCTTGAACCGCCGCGAGTAGTACTCGCTGCCCCTGTCCGTGTGCCTGATCACGCCGCGCACGTCGCCGCCGCGGGTGGCCGCCGCCATGTTCAGGGACGCGACGACCAGGTCGGCGTCGTGCCGCTCGGCCATCGCGTAGCCGAGCAGGTGGCGGGAGAACAGGTCGATGATCGTCGCCAAGACGAACGCAGCGCGGCTCCCGTTGTGGACGGATGACCTTGACCAGTCACCGTCGGACTTCCGAACGGAGCCTCGATGTGCCGTGCGTCTGCCGCCGGCTGCCTCGTCAAGTTGCCTGCGCTGTCGGGGTGTTCGGGGAGGTCAACTGGCGGAGCGGCTGGTCAGGCTGCCGGACTCGCGCCATCGCCGGGGCCGACGGCATCCGTACGTGGCGGTTCTGCTGATCGTCGCGTCCGCTGTCATGGCGGGTGCTCGCTCGTACGCGGCTATCGGGCAGGGTAGCCCCGATGCCCGGGCCACCACCTTGCACCGTCTCGTCGTCGATGCGGGCGCCCAGCCGGTGCGGGACACCGCACCTTGCGACGACGCCTTCTGGCCCGCTCTACGCCTCGCCTGCGCCGGGCATGGAACGTCGTCCGTGGCGAGGTCGAGCGGGTGGTCCGGGCGCGGATCGGACATCACCTGAGGCGACGCGGGTAGATGAGCTGGGAACGCGACGAGAGCGAGCTTGAGAGGACGGTTCGATGAGCACTGCGGACAAGGCCGACAACGCGACCAACAAGATCAAGGGCAAGGCGAAGGAAGCGGTCGGCCGCGCGGTCGGCAACGAACGCCTGCAGGCAGAAGGCACGGCCGATCAGGTCGAAGGAGACGTCAAGCAGGCAGGGGAGAAGGCCAAGGACGCGGCGAAGGACATCTTCAGGGACTGACCCGCATCCTCACGAAGGCGGGCCCGGGCTCCTCGCGCTGCGGCCCGCCTTCCGCGCGGCCCCGGTCCGACAGCCGAAGCAGTGCGGCAGCGGGTCGACGCCGCTGCTGTGAATGGTGCCCGTCAGTCCAAGGGGGAGCACACGGCCATGGATCAAGCTGTCGCTCGTAAGCGTGTGTGGTGGGCGGCGCTGTGCCGCACACCGGTGGCTGTGTGGAACGACGACGTCACAGACTGGGCCGCAGCTCTGACCTACTACGCGGTCCTCGCCCTGTTCCCCGTCCTGCTGGTGATCCTCTCGGTTCTGGGACTGACCATGCCCACGACCACTCCTGAGGTGATCGACCGGGTGACGGGGGTCGTCCCGGTCACCTCTCGTGGGCTGCTACGCAGCGCTCTTCAGCAGATGGCCGGCCAGTCATCCGCAGCATGGATGCTGCTCTTCTTCGGCGCCGTAGGGGCGCTGTGGTCGGGCTGCAGCTACCTGAGCGTCTTCCGCAGGGCCCTGCATGCGATGCACCACACCAGCGCACACCGGCCGGTTTGGCGCACCGTCCCACGCATCGTCATCACCGCGATCGTACTGATCAGCCTGCTTCTCACCACCACCCTCACGCTGTTGCTGAGCGGCAGCCTGGCCAGACGCCTGGGCCGGGCACTCGACCTCGGCACCATGCCCCAGACCGCGTGGGACACGCTGCGCTGGCCCGTTCTGGCCGCGGGGGCGGTCGCGCTGGTCCTGGTGCTCTACCGCTCGGGCCCCGCTCCTTCGCGACCGGTGCGGAAAATGGCACCGGGCGGCGGTCTGGCGATCGTGCTTCTGCTGACTGTCTCCCTCGGCTTCACCGCCTACGCCTCGCACGTGAGCACCTATTACCGGCTGTACGGCTCGCTGGCGGGCGTGGTGGTCTTCCTCATCTGGCTGTGGTTGTCCAACTTGGCCCTCTTGATCGGCGCTCAGTTCAACGTCGAACTGACGAGGCCGGCGCCGCATCGCGCGTCGGCGACCGCCGCTCCCGTGTCTCCGCCGGCGCCGCCTCCCAGCTGATCCTCTCCATGACGGCGGCCGTCGGTGTCCGTACGCGCGTAGCGTGCCGGGCCGTCCGCCGGCGCGCTGCGACGACGACGCCTTGCGCGGTCGGAGTCGGCGGACCGGGTCACCCCTGGGGCTGGCCCTGCCGGGGTGCGCGTACGACAGCGACGAAGAACTCCTCGATCCGGCGTACGGCGGCGATGAGCAGGTAGGGGTCGACGGGCTTGGTGACATAGGCGTTGGCGTGCAGCTTGTAGCTCGTAGCTGCAACTGCGCGAACATCGGCGTGTGCGGGTCGAGGCTCTGCAGCTTGGCCATTGCCGGCACTTCCTCTCGCTGTCGGTGAGTGAGTGTCGCTGGCGCCCGGGTCCTGGGGATACCAGCGGAGTTCGAGGGTGTTGGTGTCCGGGTCCTGGATGGAGATGGAGGTGGGGGTGCCGCAGTTCGGGCACACGGCCGGGGGCTGGTGCCGACAACCGGGCGGGTGAGCCTGCGGGCTCAGGTGAGGGCGGCGACCAGTGAGGCGAAGGCGGCGATGAGGATGGCGACGCGGACGTAATGGAGGCGCTCCCAGCGGTTCAGCTGCTGCTTCCAGTCGGCGGGCCGGTTGTCAGGGGTCCACGTCTTGTTCCGGTTGTTGATCGGGACGAGCAACAGAACCGACATGGCCACGCTGAGGATCAGCAGCGCGCCGGCGGTGACGAGAAGGCCGGCGCCGTGGTGGTGCCATCCGGCTGTGGCCCAGATCGCGACGAGGACGAGCGAGCCGATGTACCGGACCGGCATGACGGCGCCGAGCATCCGGCCCCCGTGGGCGTGGCCGAGCTGGCCGGCGTCGCCGCGGAGTGCGTGGAGGATCCGGTTCATGATGAAGGCGACGGAGAATTCCACCTCACCATCACGCCGACGATCACACCGGTGACGACCTCGAGTGCGTTGAGCATGATGCCTCCTCCTGTGATCTAGCGTCGCTAGATGATAAGGCAACGCTAGTACTGCTGCCGCTCCCTTGTCTAGCGATGCTAGGATCGCATCATGTCGGTACAGGAACGCAAGGCACGCGAACGGGCGGAGCGCGAACGCCTCATCGTGGCGACGGCCCGCGAACTCGCCGAGCAGCAGGGCTGGGACGCGGTCACCACCCGCCGGCTCGCCGAGCGCATCGAATACAGCCAGCCCGTCCTCTACAGCCACTTCCGCGGCAAACGCGAGATCATCGGCGCCGTCGCCCTCGAAGGCGCCGCCGAGATGGCCGTCGCGGTACGCGCCGCGACCGCCGAGGCTGACGGCCCGCGCGCCCGGGTGTACGCCCTCGCCCGCGCCTACCTCGACTTCGCCGCGCGCAACCCGGCGGTCTACGACGCCCTCTTCCAACTCGACGGCGGTCTGGCGTACGCGCAGGAGGACACGCCGGAGCCGCTGAAGGATGCCTTCGCCGCGCTGCTGGAGAGCCTCGGCGAGGTCGCCGGGGACGGCATCGAACCGGGGCTGTTCACCGAGGTGTTCTGGGCGTCCCTGCACGGGATCGCGACCCTGACCCGGGCGGGACGACTGCCGCCGGAGTACACCGAGCAGAGAGTGGAACTGCTGGTGGACCGCCTCGCCGCGCTCTGACACACCGCCCCGGCGGACACACAGCCGGGGCCCTCCGACCCTGTCGCTGTCTGCCCAAGGCATCGCTTCCGGTCACGCGCGTCGGCACGACGCAGCCCCAGGTCGGGCTCCGTCAGGCCCGTCTTGATCTTGGTGTGGTCCTGCTGGGCAGGTGCTGTCGGCAGGTGGTGCAGATGCCGGTCCAGCAGCTCAGGGGATCCTGGAGGGCGTCGAGGATCTGGTTCGTCGTCGTCGGGCCGTCGGCCGGACCTCGGGCAGGACGCCGTCCCACCGGCCGTGCCCGGAGATCGCGGCCGCCTGGGCCAGTCGACGCGGGCGCACCCCGGCCGGCCGGACTTGCACCGTGAGGAGCCACGGGAACCTTCCCGTCAGGTCACATCGCGGAAGGCTTTTCGTCCGGCGTCCGCGCCCGGTTCCGCCACCGTCATCGGTGGCTGGTAGCGGGGAACCGGACGGCGGCTGTACCCGGACCAGGCGAGGGCGGTTGGCTGCCTCATGCGGCTGGACGGTCAGATCGCCGCGGATGCGGACCACGTACGCGGGTCCCCGCTCGGCGGGAGCGGCATGGAAGTCCGCGTTCTGGCCGTAGCCCGCATCGGCCACCACTGCCGGCGGCACCAGTTCCCATCCGGCCAGTTCGTCCAGGCCAGGCGCCACTTCTCCCGGTGCGCGACGTCTTCCGGTACGCCGGTCAGCCGACGCCGGGCGGTGTCCTCGGCCCATTCCCGCCGCAGGAACAGCCGCCGGTTCGGCGGGCAGGAGGCCGCACTCGGAGACCGCCTGCACGTTGATGGCGACCTGGCAGTTGGCCTGCGCCCAGCGCACCGCAGTACTGAGGGGCAACCCCGATTGCCTGCGGGAGGAGTTGAGTGATTCCGAGGTCGTCCGCGTCTGCATCCAGTCCAGGCGCAGCGTCTGAAGGGGCGCAGCCCACAGCGGCCGACCGCATGGGCCCCTTGCGCCCGCCGCCCGCCGGTCCGCTGACGTTCGCCGTGGCATACGGCCAAGGCCCTCCACGGTGTGGATGACCCGAATACGAGATCCGGATCGCTCGAGGTATGGCAGCGCGGGCCGCACTTTGCCCCTCACCGGCGAGCGCTGCGTCCACCGCATCATCACCGACCTCGGCGTCCTCGATGTCACCCCGCACGGCCTCGCGCTCGTCGAGACGGCCGCCGGTGTCACCGTCGAGGACATCGCCGCCCGCACCGAGGCACCGCTGCACATCGACGCCTCGCGGGCCGCTTGCTGAAGTCGGTCACTTCCGCCGGCCGGCGCGGTCGGCGGTGAGGCGGGCCTCGAGGCCGTCGAGGACGGACCGAAGGCCGAACTCGAAGGTACTGTCGGGGGCTGCGGTGTACTCCTTGGCGGCCGTTGTGTCGAGGCGCTCGCGTAGGTGGGGGAATTGCATGGCGGTCTCGGTGGCGCGTGCCATGGCGTCGGCCATCAACTGCTCGGCGTCTGCGCCGCTCTTGCTCAGCCGGCGGTTCAGCGAGACCTGTGCGGCGGGGCCGAGTGCGTTGCCGAGCACGAAGGTGAACACGGTGGCGGCCGCTCGGTCCGCGTCGTCGGCGGTGAAGCCCGCCTTTTCGTAGATGGCGAGGCTGAGGTCGTTGTGCCGGGCCTGGCCGGGGCCGTGCAGGAGGTGGCTGCCGATTGCCTGGACGAGCCACGGGTGACGGGTGAGCATCGCGTGCATGCTGCCGGCATGAGCGGTGGCGGCCGTGCGCCAGTCGGTGGCGTCGAGGTCGGGAAGCTCGACCTCCTGCCAGATCGCGTCGCTGGCGAGTCGGACCAGTTCGTCCTTGGTCTTGATGTGCCAGTAGACGGCCGTGGCGGCCGAGCCGAGCCGGGCCGCCAGGCTCCGCATGTTGAGGCCGTCCAGTCCCTCGTCATCGAGCAGCTCGACGGCCGCTCGGACGATCCGGTCTGCGGTCAGTGTGTCTCGCGGCATGGCCACCATCCTACTTGAACTTAGTTCTGGTCAGGCATTGCACTTTGTTCAAGCGCTGGCCTACGCTACGTCTCGTACTTAGTTCAAGTGCCCGAAGGGGGAGCAATGCTGCAGGACAGGCTCACGGAGTTCGTCAGGTCGCAGGCCACGGAACTCGGCGTTCCCGGTGTCGCCGTCGGGGTGCTCCTCGACGGCCAGGAGAGCTACGCCTCGCACGGCGTGACGAGCCTCGGCAACCCGCTGCCGGTCGACGAGGAGACACTGTTCCCGCTGGCCTCGGTGTCCAAGACCTTCACGGCGACCGCGCTGATGCGCCTGGTCGCCGAGGGGAAGGTGGACCTGGACGCGCCGGTGCGGCGCTATGTGCCCGAGCTGAGGCTCGCCGACGAGCAGGCCGCGGCGCGGATCACCGTCCTGAACCTGCTCAACCACACCGCGGGCCTGGACTGGAACCTGATGGACGACGGCGAGGGCGACCGCTCCCTGGCCGGACTCGTGGCGAAGCTGCCCCAGCTGCCGCTGATCGCACCGCCCGGGGCCCGCGCCTCGTACAGCCAGGCCGGTTACAACCTGGCCGGGCGGATCATCGAGAAGGTCACCGGCCTGCCCTTCGAGCAGGCCATGGCCTCGCTCGTCCTGGAGCCGGTGGGCCTCGCAGACACCGTGTACGGCCTGTCCGAGGTGATGGTCCGCAAGTTCGCCGTGGGCTACAACCGCGGCGACGACGGCGAACTGCGTCCCGCCCGCCCCTGGGCAGCGTTCAAGGAGGGCGCACGCGGCGACAACCCCGGCGGCGGCCTCGCCTCCACGGTGAGCGATCTGCTGCGCTGGGCACGCTTCCAACTCGGCGACGGCCAGGGCGTGCTGCCCGCCGCGGAGCTGCACCGCATGCGGGAGCGCACGGTCGGGCTGCGCGCCAGCACGCTCGGCGACGGCTTCGGCATCTGCTGGTTCCTGCACGACCTGGACGGCCTGCAGGCCATCGGCCACGGGGGCTCGGGCAACGGCCAGTTCGCCGAGCTGCTCATCGTGCCCGAGCGCAACTTCGCGGTGGTCTGCCTGGCCAACGCCGGCCCGGACGGCTACCCGTTCAACCAGTCCGTCGTGCGATGGGCGCTCGAGCACTACCTCGGCATCATCGAGAAGACGGCGGATCCGCTCCCCTACGACGAGGCAAAGGCCCAACAGGTCGTCGGGCGCTACGAGATCGACGCCATGAACCTCGACATCGCCACCGACGGCACCCGCCTCGCCCTGGCGGTCGGCATCAAGCCGGAGATCCGCGAGGCATCGGACGAGGAAATGCCTCCCGACTACCCGGCCGCGGACATCGGCTTCCTTCCCGGCGACGGCGACGAGTACGTCATCACCGAAGGCGGCCTCCAAGGCCAGCGCGGCTACTTCTCCCGCGGCGCCGACGGCACGGTCACGGGTGTCGACCTCGCCGGCCGCCTCTTCAACCGGGTCACCGAGGCCTTCTGATCCAACACCGGCACAGGGCCGGCCCGGCGGACCCCGCCACCGTTGCGGTGTCGATCCGCCGGGCGATCCCCGCCGCGGAGGCGCTGTTCCCACGGCCGAGGCGTATGGCCGCGCCAACAGCTCGCGATCGGCCGGCCGGCCCACGGAGGTCTTCGGTGGCCGGGGTCAGCGGTATGCGGCGAGGAAGGCCGGACGCCCGCGTCGTGGGCGAGGTCGGGCCGGTCCAGCGAGGCTCGGTGCCGTAGCTCGTCACTGGTACCGCGGGCGCCACTCGAAGAGCAGGATGGTCGAGCAGGAGGCTGCGGTGGGTCCGCCACGGGGGTCACCCCTTCCGCGGCGAGTCACGCGTCCGGCTGCCTGGAGATTCGGGAGCCGATAGCCGGACGGTCAGCAGGTCCGGTCAGGCCGACCAGGCGGACGCGGCCCATGGCGCCTTGTCGTCCCGGAGACGGACCTGCCGTTCCTCATGTGCTCCATCAGTGCCGGTGGGACGACGCCACTCGGAAAAGGCGGGGCCGGAGGAGCGGCTCAACAACCGCGGCTTCATGAACCGCATCCTCGGCCGCGTCATGAGGTCGATCACCAAGCCGTGGCAGATGTACCCGGTGGGTGTGCTCTTCGGCCTCGGTTTCGACACCGCGACCGAGGTCGCGTTCCTCGTACTGGCCGGCTCCGGCGCCGCCTCCGGCCTGCCCCGGTACGCGATCCTCTGCCTGCCCATCCTCTTCGCGGCCGGCATGTCGCTGCTGGACACGCTCGACGGCTCGTTCATGAACTTCGCCTACGGCTGGGCGTTCTCCACGCCGGTCCGCAAGGTCTACTACAACCTCACCATCACCGGCCTGTCCGTCGCCGTCGCGCTCATCGTCGGCACGGTCGAACTGCTCGGCCTGATCGCCGACAAGGCCGGTATGCACGGGCCGTTCTGGGACTGGATCTCCGGCCTGGACCTGAACATCATCGGCTACGTCATCGTCGGCCTGTTCTTCGCCACCTCGGCGATCGCCCTGCTGGTGTGGAAGGTCGGCCGCATCGAGGAGAAGTGGACGGCGGGCCTGGCCCAGCCGGCACCGGCACAACAGACCGCCGAATAGCACCACTTGGGGCGCCGCTCCACGGGGGAGCGGCGCCGCCCGCGTACTCACGCCTCCGGGTGGCGGCGAGGCGTCCAGACGATCTCCTCGCCGCCCCCGCGCCGTACGACCTGGGTCTGCGACGAGCCCACCAGCAGGATCGTGCGCATGCCCACCCCGCCCGGATCCAGCTGGGCCAACCGCACGATCCGCACGCGCTCACCGGCGCCGCACACATCCCGCGCCACCACCACCGGTGTGTCCGGCGCCCGGTGCTCCAGCAGCAGCTCACGCGCCTTGCCCACCTGCCAGGTACGGCTGCGTGAGCCGGGGTTGTACAGGGCCAGCACCAGATCCGCCGAGGCGGCCGCCCGCAGTCGCTCGGCGCTGACGTCCCAGGGCTTGAGCCGGTCGGAAAGGGAGAGGGTCGCCTAGTCGTGGCCGAGGGGAGCGCCGGCCCGTGCCGCGGCGGCATTGGCGGCGGTCACACCGGGCAGCACGCGCACCGGCACGTCCTTGTACTCGTCCTGCGAGGCGACCTCCAGCACGGCCGTGGCCATCGCGAAGATCCCCGGATCGCCCACCGACACCACGACCACCCGCCGCCCCCGCCGAGCGAGCTGCAGCGCGGACTCGGCGCGCTCGGCCTCGACCCGGTTGTCCGAGCCGTGGCGGCGCTGGCCCGGCCGTACGGGTACGCGGTCCAGGTCGACGCGGCCCGAGCGTCATGGGGTAGCCCACCGAGATGTCCGTCGCTACGGCTCTGGCCCCTCGTCGCGGGGTGCGGCTTCCCGATCGTGCCCAGTGGTCGAGCTTCTCCGGCGCATGGCCCGGCCGATCCGGGCATGGATGCCCCTCACCCCTTGCTGACCCCGGCAGTGATACCGGCGACGATGTGCCGTTGCAGGACGAGGAAGACGACGAGCAGCGGGACGGTGCCCAGGACGACCGTGGGCAGGAGCTGGGAGGTGCTGTAGGCGTGGGTGCCGATCGTGGAGTACACGTCCAGTGTCATCGTCTGCTTGCTGTCGGAGGTCAGCAGGACCAGGGGAATGACCAGGTCGTTCCAGATGGCCAGGGTGAGGGTGATGACGAGGGTGGCGGTCGCCGGGCGTAGGACGGGCAGGATGACATGCCAGTACGTGCGCAGCGGGCCGGCCCCGTCGATGGCGGCGGCCTCCTCCAGCTCGACCGGTACGGATCTCAGGAAGCTGGTGAAGAAGAGCACGGCGAAGGGGAGACTGATCGCGGCCTCCGCGAGGATCACCGAGGCGTAGGAGTCCAGCAGTTTCAGGTCCCGCATGAACATGTACAGCGGAGTGATCATGACGAAGACGGGGACCGTGAGGCCGGCCACGAAGAGCTGGTAGACCGTCCTGGTCCAGCGGCGGGAGATGCGGGACATCGGCCAGGCGGCCAGTGACCCGGTCAGGATGACCAGGACGGCGGCGCCGCCGGTGATCAGGACGGTGTTGTAGAGGCTGCGCCCGTAGTTCATGGCCTGCACCGCGGTCACGTAGTTGTGCAGGCTCCAGTGGTCGGGCCAGGACAGCGGGTGGGCGGCGACGTCGGCGTCGGACTGCAGCGAGACCTTCACCATGAGCAGGATCGGGGCGACGACGACCAGGGTGACCAGGAGCAGGCCGACGTGTGAGACGGCACCGCGCAGCCTGCGCCGGCGCAGGGGGGCGGTGTCCGCGGGGGCGGGGCTGACGGCTCTCGTGGTGCTGGGGGCGGTGAGGGTCATGCGGCGACCTCCCGGCGGCGCAGGACGGTCGTGAGGAGCACGCCGACGATGACGGTGATGACGAGCAGGAGGACGGCCACCGCGGTGCCGTAGGCGAAGCGGAAGTCCTTGAAGCTGTCCTCGAAGATGACGTAGCTCAGGGTCTGGGTCGAGTTGGCGGGGCCGCCGTCGGTCATGATGAAGGGCAGGTCGAACACGCGCAGAGAACCGATCGTCGACAGAGTCATGTTCACGGTGAGGGACGGGGCGAGCAACGGCCAGTCGATGCGGCGGAACCTGGTCCACCCGCGGGCACCGTCCAGGGATGCCGCCTCCATCAGATCGGCCGGGATGGAAAGGTAGTTGGAGAGGTAGATGGTGGCGGTGTACCCGAGGTACATCCACATGTAGGACACGGCGATCGCCATCAGGGCGGTGTGGGTGTCGCCCAGCCAGGAGGTCTCCAGCCCGTGCAGGCCGAGGGCGTTCATGACGGCGTCGAGCGGGCCGCCGACGGGTGAGTAGAGGAACGACCACAGGTACGAGACGGCGACCAGGGCCATCATCGCGGGCATGAGCAACCCGGTGCGGGCGATGGTGCGGACGGCGGGTGAGTTGTAGAGCCAGTAGGCGATGCCCAGCCCGAGCGCGTTCTGTACGACGACCACCACGACCGTGTAGACGAGGGTGTTCTTGAGCGCGGCGAGCACCTGCGGGTCCTGGAGGGCCGCGCGGTAGTTGTCCAGGCCGACGAACGAACCGCCGATGACGCCGTGGGCGTCGGTGAGGCTCAGCAGAACGGACCTGACGGTGGGGTAGATCACGAAGAGGGCGTACAGGGCGGTGGCCGGAAGCATGAGCAGCGCGGCGGAGCGGGTGGTGAGTCTCACGGCGACCTCATCGGGGGCGCGGACCGCAGGGCCTGCCGCATGGCAGACCCCGCACTGGTTCCGGGACGGCTGGGGTGCTACTTCTTCGAGGGGGTCTTCGGGATGTCCTTGTCGAGCTGCCTCAGCAGCGCGCCGGTGTCCATGGACGGATCGTTGAAGAGCGCGTTGAGCTGGGCGGTGAACTTGTCCTCGGCGTTCGGGTAGTTGGGCACCTCGACCTGGGAGGGGCTGGTGTCGCCGGCGGCGAAGGCGGCGGCTACCGGGGCGGACTGGGTGACCTTGGGGCTCGGCACGTCGGTCAGCGTCGTGAAGCAGCTCTCGGCCTTCAGGTAGGCGCTGTCCTGCTGCGGCTGCGCCATGAAGTCGACGTAGCTCTCGGCCGCATCCTTGTGCGAGGAGGCGCCGTTGACCGACCACCCGGAGCCGATGAAGGTGAACGTCTTGGGCTTGCTGCCCGCCGGGCCGCCGGGGAAGGGGTTGAGCGCGAAGTCGAACCTGGCGTTTTGCTGGTAGTGGCTCAGGTCCCAGGCGCCG
This sequence comes from Streptomyces sp. NPDC104106, assembly GCF_055584345.1. Lineage (NCBI taxonomy): Bacteria > Bacillati > Actinomycetota > Actinomycetes > Kitasatosporales > Streptomycetaceae > Streptomyces > Streptomyces sp. NPDC104106. Next base: position 88,477 of record NZ_JBVJMF010000020.1, on the reverse strand, counting down.
TCGACGTAGAAGGCCCACTTGCCCGCGGTGAACTGCGAGACCCCCTGGCTGAACGGGTCCAGGCCGTTCATGGTCTTGCCGTCGACGAGTCCGCTGGTCAGCAGCTGCTTGAGGTGGTCGATCACCGGGCTCCACGCGGCCGCCCAGGTGGAGGTGCCCTTGTCGTAGCCGCTGCCCCAGGACGGGTCGACGAGGTTGGCGGCCAGGGCGAGGGAGACTTGTTCGGCGTCCCAGCCCTTGAGGTCGGGGATCTCCAGTCCGCCGATGTCCTTCGCCTTCAGCGTGCCCAGGTCGCTGATCAGTTCGGGCCAGGTCCGCGGCACCCGTGCGATGCCTGCCTTCTTCAGCAGGTCCAGGTTGGCGTACAGGCCGATCGGGATGTTCTGCTGGACGAAGTCGTACGTCTTGCCGTCGACCTGCGTGTACGCGGTGAGGCTGGGGAGCATCCGCTTGACCCAGGGCTGGTCGCTGAGGTCGGCGAGGAAGCCCTGCTGCTGCCAGGTGATCATGCGGCTCTTGTTGACCATGAGGACGTCCGCGGCGGTTCCCGCGGCGAGCCGGGTGTTGTTGTAGGCGTCGTACTCGGTGTTGGCGACGTACTTGTAGTCGACCTTGACAGTGGGGTGAGCCTTCTCGAAGGCCGCGTTGATGGCCGGGATGTCGGCGATCTCGTTGCCGCCGCCCTCGAACCCGACCACGGTGAGTATGGTCTTCCCGTCCGCCGTGGTGCCGGAGGAGGAGGAAGAACAGGAGGCCAGGGCGAGGGCGAAGGCCGAGGCGGCCGCCGCTGTGGCCAGCCGGCGAAGACGGGTTCTCAATGCGGGCTCCTTGGACGGTGGGTGGGGCGGGCGGGGGAGTGGTTTCGGCGCAGGGGCCCGCGTGCGCTCTGGCCCGTCAGGGCTGGTCGAGTTCGTAGGCGGCGGTCCGGGTCTGGATCTTCCGGATGCGTGCGACGTCGAGCTTCTCGGTCCGGTCGAACCGGTAGATGCCGTTCTGTTCCTGGAAGACGTCGGTGAGCTGGGTGTAGCAGTAACCGAACATCAGGGGGTTGTCGATCAGGGTGCCGACCAGGCCGGCGAAGCGCTCGTACCAGGCCTCCTGGCTGCGAGGCGTGGTGCCGTAGCCCCAGGAGCCGGTGTCGGGGGGCCCTGATCGGTCGGTGGGCCAGTGGATGCCGCCGAACTCACTGCAGAAGTAGGGCTGTCCGGCGTACGGCAGGGACCAGGCGCTGCCGTCCGGTGCCGCGTTCACGAACGGTTCGCCGTCGGCGAGGCCTGCCATGTCCCGGGCGAAGCGCTCGGGGTCCTGCTCGTAGTTGTGGGAGTCGTAGACGTCGGTCTCGGGCACGCGGTGGGAGTACCCCGAGCTGTCGATCACCGGCCGGGTCCGGTCGGCGGCCTTGGTGGCGAGGAACATGCCCCGGGTGACGTCGTCGAGTACGGTGATGCGGTCGGTGATCTTCTGGAAGGTCTCGTTGAGGGGGCACCAGCCGATGATCGAGGGGTGCGAGTAGTCCCGCTGGAGTACTTCGAGCCACTGGGTGATGAACGAGGCGGTGGGCGCCTGGCGTTCGGGCCGTGCTCCGGTCCTGGCACCCCAGTCGCCGAACTCACCCCACACGAGGTAGCCGAGACGGTCGGCGTGGTGCAGGAACCGCTCCTCGAAGACCTTCTGGTGCAGGCGTGCGCCGTTGAAGCCGGCGGCCATCGACAGTTCGATGTCGCGCACGAGGGACTCGTCGTCCGGCGCCGTCATCAGGCCGTCGGGGTACCAGCCCTGGTCAAGGACGAGACGCTGGAAGAGGCGCCGTCCGTTGAGCAGGACGGCGTTGCCGTCGATCGCCACGGACCGCAGGCCCGCGTAGCTCGCGACCGAGTCGACCAGTTCGCCCTTGGCGGTGCGGATGTCGACGGTGAGTGCGTACAGGTGCGGGTCGCCCGGCTGCCAGAGCCGGCGCCGTTCGGCGGGGATGTCCAGGACGAGGTGTGCCGTGCGGTCCGCATCGAGCGGAGCCGTGGCCTCGGTGATCGTTCCGTCGTCGTCGGCGAGTACGGCGCGGCAGCGGTGGCCGGGGGCGTTGGCGGAGACCGGGAGGTCGAGCAGGAACCGGCCGCCCGCCGTGTCCGGGGTGATGCGCGGCCGCAGCAGGTGGACCCGGGGGACGGGCTCCAGCCAGACGGTCTGCCAGATGCCCGTGGTCCGCGGGTAGAACGCCTCGTAGGTGTCGTACCGGGTGGACTGCTTGCCGCGCGCCTGGACGCCGGCTCGGCTGTCCCGCGCCCGCACCACGAGGTCCGGCGTGGTGCCCGGGGCGGCGAACTCGGTGATGTCGAGGGTGAAGCCGCTGAAGCCGCCCCGGTGGCGGCCCACCTCGTGACCGTCGATCCACACCGTCGCGTCGTGGTCGACGGCCTGGAAGTGCAGCAGGATTCGCTGCCCGGCCCACTCGTGCGGAATCGGAAGCGGCCGGCGGTACCAGACGGCCTCCAGGAAGTCCTGGCAGCCGATGCCCGACAGCGGGGCCTCGGGCGCGAAGGGGACGGTGATGGCGGAGGAGAGTTCCCGCCGCAGCAGGCCGCGCTCAAGACCGGTGTCGCCCTGGTCGATCTCGAACTGCCAGGTGCCGTTCAGGCAAAGCCAGTCCCGGCGCACGAACTGCGGTCGGGGGTGTTCCGGACGAGGCGGGGCCGCGGGGGCGGCCGCGGCGGGACCCGCGTCGTCCCGGGGACCGGGACCGTGTCGCGCCGGGAAGCCAGTGCTTTGCATCGATGCAAAATCGTTCACGCCCCGGAGTATGAGACGACTCTTTGCAACGATGCAATCCGCCGTTCGTAACGAAACGGCATCGGGGTCACACGGGACGGCCGACTTCCCCGCCGACTGTGCTCTCCCTGACCACGAGGCCATGGGAAGCCGTGATCTCCACCGGCGCGTCGTGCGCGCCGGACTCGATCCTGGCCAGGATCCGCTCCACCGCGGCCCGCGCCAACTGGTGCTTGTCGGGGGCGATGGTGGTCAGGGTGGGGGTGCTGTAGCGGCCGTCCTCGATGTCGTCGAAACCCGCCAGCGCCAGGTCCTCAGGGATGCGCAGGCCCCGGGACAGGGCCACGCGCATGGCACCCAGGGCCAGCAGATCGCTGAAGCAGAACACCGCGTCCGGCGGATCGGGATGGTCCAGGAGCTGCGCCATCGCCGCGGCTCCGTGCCGGCGTTCGTAGTGCGGCGTGGGCACCATCAGTGACTCGTCCACGGTGAGGCCGGCCTGCGCGAACGCCTGCCGGTAACCGCGGGTGCGCAGGACGGCGGTGCCGTCCGTGGGGTCCCGGTGGACGCCGATGGCGGCGATTCGGCGGCGCCCCAGACCGATCAGATGGGCCGTCATCTCGCGGGCGGCGGTGACGTTGTCGATGGCGACGTGGTCGGCGCTGGAGTCGAAGATCTTCTCACCGAGCAGGAGGATGGGCGACGAGCCGTGCCGGGATTCGAGGTCGGCGGCCGTCAGGGCGAGCGGGCTGGCGATCACGCCGTCGAAACTGACGGCGCGCGAGGCCTCCATGATCAGTTCCCGCTCCCGCTCGACGTCGCCGTCGGTCTGGTCGATGAGGACCGCGTATCCGCGGGCGCGCGCCTCGCCGATGATCAGGCGCACGAGCTCGGCGAAGTAGGGCACGTCGAGTGCCGGTACCACCAGCGCGATGATGCGGGTGCGCCCCTGTTTCAGGTTGCGGGCCATCAGGTTGGGGCGGTATCCGAGCTCGTCGATCGCCGCCTGGACCCGCACCTTGGTGGCGTCGGTCACCCGGGCGTAGCCGTTGACCACATTGGACACCGTGCGGATCGAGACGCCGGCACGCTCGGCGACGTCTCGGAGCGTGGGGGCCGTCATGACGTGTTGACCTCTCTGGCCGGGCGGTGCGCGGTGGGGATGCCGCGACACGGATACCGCCGTGCCAGCACCGCGGTGTCCCCACTGCGGTTCACGACACGGACGGTGCCGTGCGCGGTGCATACAGTCTAGGCGATTGCATCGATGCAAAAACCTGCTGCCGAAGCGTTGCGAAGGGCTGCTTCCCGGCCCCATACTCCCCGACTGCGGGCATTGCCATCGTTGCAAACGGTGCCCGTCGCGCCCGCCGTCCCCGCACGGACGGGCCGCGTCCATCCGTCGCCGCACAAGGGAGCCGCCATGGCCACGGCGCCACCGCACGACCGTCGCAGACGGCGTGCGCGCCTCCTGCTCAGCCTGCTCGCCTCGGTCCTCCTCTGCCTGTTCGCCCTGCCGACCAGCGCCTTCGCCAACACCCCGGGCACCGTCCTGTACAGCCCCGCCTCCAGCACGGAGGGCATGGCCTACACCCGCATGATCCGCCTGCAGTACAGCGGACCGGCCGACGGAACACTGCTCGCGAGCTTCGAGCACTGGAGCACGGACGGCAGCTCCAGCTCGTACGTGATCCGCCGCAGTACCGACGACGGTGCCTCGTGGTCGACCCTGTCGACGGTTCCCGGCGACACCTTCTCCTACCAGCCCTTTCTCTTCGAGTATCCGCGGACCCTCGGTGCCTACCCGGCCGGAACCCTGCTGTTGGTGGGCGCCACACTGCCCGCCGACCGGTCCGGAGTGACGTTCCGCGAATGGCGCAGCACCGACCACGGCGCCACGTGGACCTATGCGGGGGCCCCGCAGACCGCGCACGGTGCCGACGGCAGCGGAATCTGGGAACCCTTCATCGCCCTGGACTCCGCGGGCAAGATGCTCATGTACTTCTCCGACGAGCGCCAGCACACCACCTACAGCCAGTTCCTCGGGCACATCGTGTCCACCGACGGCGGCGACAGCTGGAGCGCCCATCCCGACGGCAGCACGCGTGTGGCTCCCGGTGAGGTCAAGGACGTCGCCAGCACCGCACAGGCCGACCGGCCCGGCATGATCACCGTGGCCCGGATACCGTCCACCGGAACCTATGTGGCCAGTTACGAGGTGTGCGGTCCACAGAACTGCCTGGTGCACACCAAGACGTCCTCCGACGGCGTCACCTGGGGCAGCGGCCCCTCCGACCTGGGCAGCGTCCCGAAGACGGACGACGGCCGGGAACTCTACGGCACCCCCGTCATCGCCTGGAGCCCGGCCGGCGGATCCAGCGGCGAGCTCATGCTCACCGGCCACACCGAGTCACGTCTGGCGGGCGGGGCCCCCGAGAACCAGCAGGTGGTCCTCCTCAACACCGCCAGCGGCAGCGGCTCCTGGTCCTGGACGCCCTCTCCCGTCGCGGTGCCCACCAGTGGAGCCCCGGCCGGTTGCGGCACCAACTACAGCCCCGACCTGCTCCCCTCGGCCGACGGTGCGAGCGTGCGCTACAGCGCGGCCGGCGCCGCCGGTCCGTACAACTGCGAGGAACTCACCGGCTCGGGCAACGCCGGTGTTCTCCCCTACACCGCCGACTTCTCCGCCAACGACGGTGGCTGGGTGCAGTACGGCGGCACCTGGTCGGCTTCCGGCGGCACCTACACCGAGTCCGCCGCGGGCACCGGTGGCAACAAGGCCGTCACCGGCTCCACCGGCTGGACCGACTACACCCTCCAGGGCGACGTCCGCCTCGGCGGCACCAGCGGCAACGGCAACGCCGGCTTCCTCGTCCGGGCCACCGACCCGACCACCGGAACCGACAACGTCGACGGCTACTACGTGGGCGTCACCGGCTCCAACCTCGTGATCGGACGCGAGAACTACGGCTGGACCCAGCTGGCCGGCACTCCCATCCCCGGCGGTCTGCCCGCCGGCACCTGGTACCACCTGACCGTCCAGGTCACCGGCTGCGTCATCTCCGTCCAAGGCGCGCCGTCCGGCTCCTGGAGCAACCCCGCCTACCTCAGCCTGAACGACTGCGCCTTCTCCCACGGATCGGTCGGAGTCCGCGACTACGACACCACCGCGTCCTGGCGCGGCATCACCGTCCGCCCGGCGGGAGCCGTCACGGGCCCCGGCACCACCGGCAAGTGCCTCGACGTCGACACCAACACGAACACCAACCAGAACGCGGCCCAACTCTGGGCCTGCAACCAGGTCCCCGGCCAGCAGTGGACGACCGCCGCCGACGGCACCCTGCGCGCCTTCGGAAAGTGCCTCGACATCGACAAGAACGCCACGGCGAACTTCAGCAAGGTCCAGCTCTACGACTGCAACGGCGTGGGCGGCCAGCAGTGGGTCCCGCGAGCCGACGGCAGCCTGTACAACCCCCAGTCGGGACGTTGTCTGGACGACCCCCAGGGCAACACGGCGAGCGGAACCCAACTGCAGATCTACGACTGCAACGGGCTGTCCACCCAGGTGTGGCACCTGCCCTGACGGTGAGGGCGCGACCGGGTTCCGCGGTTCAGGTCGTCACGGTGAAGGGCCGGTCGTAGACCTCCAGGTTGCGTATGACGCCCATGCCCCGGAAGGCAACCCGGTGACCGTGACACGCACGTACCGTGCCCGGGCCCGGAACGTGGCCACCTGGACCTGACTGGTGCTGGTCGTGGCCGTCTTGTCGACCAGCGTGCTCCACCTGCGGTTGTCGGCGGAACCCTCGATCGTGTAACGGTGGTCGGTCCCGTCCAGTTCCCAGGCGATGCGGGTGCCGGTCAGGGAGCGCGGCGAACCGAGGTCGACGTTGAGCCAGTGGCCGGTGCCGCCGTCGTTCGCGCACCACCGGGTCGAGGTGGAACCGTCGACGGCTCTGGCGGCGGTGTTGTCCTTCGAGGTCTCCTCGCTGTCGGCCGTCGCCGTCCGGCCGACGGCGATGTCGGCCGGTTGCGGGGACCGGTCCAGGGTGACGCCGACGACGCTGTCCTCGGGATGGGTGATGCGGTCGATGCCGGTGATCGTCACCCGGCCGTCTTCGCCGGTCACGTGCGGCAGGCGGGCACCGGTGCGCACATCGAAGGCCCGCACGATCCTGGCGTCACCGAGCGACGGGGTGGTGAACGAGGTTCCGCTGTAGCCGGGCAGCAGGTGCGCGTAGAAGGTGTCGTCCTTGCAGGTGAAGCCGTACTGGCCGTCTTCCGGGTCCCACGGGCCGCCGCGGGTCCCGTAGGCCGACCGGCCGCAGGACGCCATGAAGGTGCCGATCCGCCGCAACAGGCCGTCCTGGGCGTCGGACACCGTGCCGTGCCGGTCCGGTCCGACGTTGACCATGGCGGTCATGTTCCGCACCCAGCAGTTGACCAATGGCCGCCATGGATGTGAGTACCGATCTGCGTGACGTGGATTCCGGCAACGTACTTCCTCCTGTTCGGTCGCGCTCCCGATACATTGGATGAATTGAGGGACGCCAGTGTCGTGTCTGTTGAGAGGTGTGACACAAGTTCATGTGAATCCGGGGTGTTTAGGCGAGGAAGTGATTCGATGACGGGCCAACACATAGGATGTATAGCGTGCATAGATCACACGTGACGGAAGGGGTCCGAACGGCGACGGCGAGGGTGAGCCGGTCCCCGGAGACGGCGTGGTCCCGTCCCGCGGCGAGCGCGGCCAGGCAGTACTCGACGAGGGAAATCCTTGACGGGGGCGGTGAGTTCACGTACCGGTACGGCACGCCGTCGTCCACGCGCCCCCTGCGGATGAAGGCGCCGGACTTGCGCCGCGCCCCACGGCTAGTACTCCTGCGTCTCGTCGTTCCACCGGTGGCCGGCGCGCTTCGTCACGTCCTGGATGTCCTGGACGAACAACTGGAACAGCAACTGGGTGGCCTCGGTGTCCGAGCCGAGGCTGAGACTGAAGTCCCCGATGTCCTCCAGCTTCATGCCGACGTACCCGGTGAGGGCCCCCTCGTTGCCGGAACCCGTGGGGAAGTGGCGGTTCTGCGCCCCGAAGATCTTCCGGAGGGCCGCGGGCGCTCCCGTATCGCCGGACAGCGCCATGTGATCGGGGTTGAACAGCAGTTCGTGCGCGCCCTTCTTGAGCGTGAACTCCAGTACGCGGGTCGCCGGGCCGCCGACGACCCTGCCGTTGGCGGCCCTCGGCGCCGTCTCGAAATGCTGCTTGTGGTTGCGCGCGTAGTAGTCGTACGCCTGGTCCCAGTCGCCGAGGTGCTTCTTGACCGGCATGGCGCCGACGGCGGAGTCCGGTTCCCTCTTGGCCGCGTGGTACTTCTCCGTGATCCGCGGATCGCCCTGGTTCTCGCCCAGCCAGGTCTCGGTGCCCTCACGTTTGCCGGCAGCCCGCCACGCGAGGATCGCGTCGGCCTCCTCGTTGCTCATGGTGCGGAACATCCGCAGTTCCTTCTGCCCGGCCCTCGCGCCCTGCGCCGCCAGTTCCGTGAGGAGCTGGTTGGCCACGTCCCTGAGGATCACGGTGAGGTTCCGGCCGCCTCCCGGCGGGTTGGCGTTCACCGCGGGGCGGTCCGCGGCCTCCTGCTCCCAGTAACGGTTGGTCCACATGTCCTGGACGTTCTCGGGAGTCTGGACCCGCTGTACGGTCCCCTCGTGGACGCTGCACTGCGCCGACACCGCTTCCGTACCGGCCGCCGCCGAGGTCGCGCCCCGGCCGGACAACGCGCGGTGTGCGTTCGCCTCGGCCTCGCGCTCGAAGCGGTCGGCGGGATCGGAGATCCGCAGTCCGTCACCGTGGTCGGCGCCGGCCACGGGGCCCTGGCGCTGCTGGATGACGTGGGTGAGTTCATGGGCGAGGGTGTGCCGGTCGCCCCCGCCGTCGCCGATGACGACATGGTTGCCGGAAGTGTAGGCGCGGGCCCCGATCTCGGCGGCCGAACGCCGGGCGGCGGCGTCGTCGTGGACCCGGACGTCGGAGAAGTCCGCGCCCAGACGGGACTCCATGTCCGTACGGGTGGCCTCGTCCAGCGGCCGCCCGGCGGAACGCAGCACGCCGGGCACGGTGGAACGCTGCACCGGGGCCTGCGCGCCGGGGTGCCCCGCGCGGCGGAGCATCTGCACGGCGGCGGCGTTGCCCGCGCGGCTCTGCACGGCGAGCGGCGCCATGGGCGCGAGCGGGCCCGCGACGGGCGCGGCCGACGCCACGTCCGCCCGGCGCGCCGGAGGGCGGGCCTTCGCCTCGTCGGACGACGTGCCGGTCTCTCGCGTACGCATGCGGGGCGGGCCTCTCTGAGGGCGGATCGGGTGTCCGTTCCTGGATACCGCGCCCGGGGCGCCGCGGTGAAGGGCGATTCGGGCACAGTCACCTGGCCGTACGGGCAACCCAGCCGGCCCGCTGCGGTGGTCCGGCCGAATGAGGGCGGGTATGGCCCAGAGTTGGTGAGCGATCTCCTTGTCCCTCCTCAGATCGTCCAGTTCGGAATCCGACAGGGGTGTGGGCTGTCCAGCATGCGGTGGAGTGCGGCCCCGTGCCTCGTACTCCTCCCTCGCAGCGTGGCACCGGAGGCCGTCAGGTTCCGGGGCGGGCGTCAGGCCGGACTTGCCGTGGACCCCGCGCGGGTGGTTGTCTCGCTCGCGGACCGTCACCGACGCGGCGGCCGTGGGAGATGTCGTCCAGGTGGAGCGAGAGCACCTCGCCCGCCCGCGCCCCCCGTCCAGCGTCAGCAGGAATACCGCCAGTACCCGTAACCGCCTCAGACTGCCGACGAGCCGCTCCAGGCCCGCCTCGTCCACCGGACGCGGCAGCCGCCGCGGCTGCTGGACCGTCGCCGTGCCGCGCGACGGTGCCGGCCCCAGGAATGCCGGCAGCCGCAAGCCGTCCGGACCGGAACCGGGTCCGGCCGACCACGAAGGGCCTGTGTGACCGGGTCATGCCCCCTCTCGCTCCTGCCGGACGGGCTCGTCGCGTACCACCACGGCGTAGGAACCGAGACCGATGAGACGGTCTCCGGCGATGTCGCCAAGCGCCGTGTACAGCGTCCGTACGGCTCCGGTCGTTTCGTCGAAGGCGATGTCCTTGACAGTGCCGTGCGCTGTCCCGTGTTCCGTCAGGACGGAGCGGCCGAGGGCCTCTTGATGAGCGGGGTGCGCGCTCCGGCCGGGGCCGGCGACGGCACGGGAACGAACGATCACGGCGTCCCGTCCCATCCCCTCGATCACGTCCCAGACGATGACGCGGGCGTGTTCGGAGGCACCGGACAGCCGCAGGCAAGCGACGTTGCCGGTGCGCGCGTCGATGGTCACGCTCTCCACCCGCCCCAGGGACTCGGCTTCTTCGACGCTGATCACGGGAAGGCCTTTGACCTGGGACAAGAGCATCATGCCTGGCCCCCTTCCACGCTGGCGGTCGGATCGCCGTGCGGCTGCGCCCCGTGCGCGCGGAAAGCCTCGACCTGGGCAGCGAAGCTGGGCAGGTCGTCGGCGATGAAGCGGCGGGCGTGCGCCGGAACGACCAGGGCCCGGCCGGAGACGGCCAGTGTCTCTCCGCGCGGGATGAACACCTTCCGTTTCCGGTGGTCCAGATTCTCGTTGCCGGCGATCTCGAAGCCGATGACTCGTCCGCTCGTGCCGGCCTCCATCACGACGTCCAGAACCGTGCCCACCTCGGTCCCGTGGTCCGTGAGAACGGGAGCGCCGATGACCTGGCCTCGTTCGGCTTCCCCGGCGCCCACGACCACGTCTGGCTCCTCCAGGACGGCCTCACTGGGAATCATCACGGCGGACGGTCCGATGGCGTGCACCCCGGAGAACGGCAGGCTCTTCTTGAGCGGGCCGGCCAGCAGGCCACGCCCGCTCAAGGTGAAGCCGCTGATCCGGCCTGCCCGCGCGTCGAAGACGGTGTCCCGGATCTGGGCGACGGCGTCGCCGCTCAGCGTCACGACTACCCGCTTGCTCAGTTCCGACGCGAGAACGAGAGTGATCATCGCGGTCCCTCCCGGCGGGAATGGCGGGCCGAGCGCACCGCGATCACCGTTCCCCTGCGGCGTTTGGCCTGGACTGTCAGCGTGGCCGCTGTGAGCAGACCCGCCACCGCGATCAGGAGGACCACCAAGCCCCACCACTGCATCACCGACCTCCTCGGTACCGTCTTCGCCGGGCCGCCCCCGGTCCGGCGTGTCCCTGCGCTATCCGGTTGCCCGCGGTACGGGCACGGCACGCCATCGGTGCGACGGGTGGCGGGAGCCGACGGGACCGGGTCACTCCCGGAGGCCTCGCGGCTTCGAGGGCGGGGTGCCAGGCCCGGAAGGCGACCCCATCTGCTCTCGGGTGAGATCGGCGAGCAGGACGCGCTGACGAGCGCCTGCCCGCCCTGCACTGGTGGCGTGCCGACAACCCGCGTGCGTCAGGCGATCGTAGGCCACCGGCTCGGCCGGGGAGCGCGCCCGGGACGGGCCACGCCCGGAGAACGGTCGGTGACCAACTTCTCCACCAGCAGAGGGGGCCTCCCGCCGGGCTGACGTCGCCTGCCCCGCCCTGCCCGTGCCGTGAGCCGTGACGGGGAAGTGCGTCAGGAGGTCAGATCCAGTCCTTGCGCTTGAAGACCCAGTAGAGCAGCACGGACGCGACGACTATGACACCGGTGGAAGTGAGGAAGCCCGCATGGGTGTTGACACCCGGATAGGGAACGTTCTGGCCGTAGAAACCGGTGACGGCCGTGGGCACGGCCACGATCGACGCCCAGCTGGTGACCTTCTTCATGATCAGGTTCATGCGGTTGCCCTGCACCGTCAAGTTGGTCTCCATGATGGACGTGACCATGTCCCGCAGGGATTCGGTCCACTCGGTGGCTCTGAGGACGTGGTCGTACACGTCCTGGTAGTAGGGGAGCAGGGGCTCGGCGACGATGTGCAGGTCGCGGCGGAGAAGGCTGTTGACGACCTCCCGCATCGGCAGCACCACACGACGCAGCTTGGTGAGGCTCTTGCGCAGCGCGTAGGAGGACCGCTGGACGGAGTCCATCTGGTCACGCCCCTCTTCGAAGAGCAGGTCCTCCACCGCTTCGATCCGGTCGTCGAGGTCCTGCACGGCCGCGAAATGCCCGTCGACTATGTGGTCCAGCAGTCCGTGCAGCAGGAATCCCACGCCGTACTTGGCGAGGTCCCCGTTGTCGTCCCACCGTTCGACGACCTTCTCGATGTCGAACCGCCGGTCGGGGCGGATGGTGATCAGCGCTGTGGGTGTGATGAACACCGACAGCTCACTCGCGGTCAACTGGCCGTCGGCGTCCGTGTCGAGGGCGTAGGCGCTGAGGAAGGCATGGGTGCGGTAGCGGTCGAGCTTCGGTCGCTGGTGCTCGTGACGCGCGTCCTCCACGGCGAGTTCATGCAGGCCGAACTCCTCGCTGATCATCGCGAAGTCGGCGGAGCCTGGATCGCACAGGTCGAGCCAAACCGTCACGTCCGGGTCGTTCACGTATTCCGAGATGTCAGCGGTCGGAAAGTCCTCCAGGACGAGGGAGCCGTTGCGGTAGAGCCGGGTGCGTGTCATGGCGACGCACCATAGGCCGCCCTGGTAAGAAGCCTCTCTCCGCTCTTGCCGGGGCGGCCGCCAGGTGACGAGCGGCGTCACCGGCGGAGCGCGGCAGGAGGAGCGCATACGGGTGATCCGGCGGGAGCGGACGGCTCGTGAAAGGAAGTAACCGCTCCCCTTTCGGTTGTGCCGCTCCCGGTGGCGGTGGGCTGGCGGACACTTCCTACACGCTGTGTGGCATGGCTGGCACGCATCTTCAGCACCGGATCGGGCATCGGCGCCCGCACCGACCCTGTCAGGGCCTGGGGCAGGTGGTCGCCGCGCGGGCAGGGTGGCCGCGGGTCGGCGGGCGGTGGCACCAGGTATGGCAGCTGTTCACCGGCCCATTGGACCTACCTGGCGTGGGTCTGGCGCAGGCAGGCCGTCATTCCCTGGGCGGCGCCCCGCTGTCCGGCACCCTGCCCCGCCCTGCTGCCCTCCGCACGTCGCGTCGTGCGCCTGCGGGCACCCGCGGGAACGGCTCCACACCTGGCCTACGACGGGGAGACCGCCCCGCCCTGTCTGCGGCGGCTCGGCAACGCACCGAGCGGGATGAAGGCCAAGGCCGAAACCACTGCTCGCAAGGCGGCGAGGCGCCGCTGGGCGGTAGCCGGTACGCGTCCACCACAGGGCGAACGCCACGCGGACCACAGCGCGGCCGTCACCCGGCGATGCCGGAGCATCGGCAGTGACAGACCGGCGGCCCCCTCATCGCGCATGACGCCGCCGATCCGCTCGATCAACGGCACGGGGTCGGCAGGGAACCGCGCTAACCGCCGCCGCCTCGCGCGATCGTCCCGGAGCCGGTCGGCCGTCCCTCGGTCCGACGCAGCTGGTCACCTGTTTCCCCGGCGCCCGAGGGCGGTGCATTCCGGCGGGAGCGTGGGCAGGCCGGTCCATGCCTCGGCACCGGGTGAGTGTCAGGCGGTTCAGCCCTGCTTGGGTGCCGTGGGGGGCACCAGACGCAGGGTGAAGGAGTGGCCGGCGGGGTCGGCGTAGCCGCGTTCCTCGTACGGACCCGTCGGGTCTTTCGTCTCGATCGGCCGGCCGCCGAGTCCCACCACACGCCGCTCGGCTTCGTCCATGTCCGCGACGAGGAAGACCAGATGGGCCTGGAGGGAGTTCTCCGGGCGAGGCCAGCTGGGCGAGGTGGCGTTCACATCACGGCGGAAGGCGAGCCGGAGGCCGTCAGCCCCCCGGATCTCCACGAGGTTGGCTGTGGCGTCCGTCTGCTCGCCCTCCAGGAACTCCTTGTAGAACAAGGCGAGTTTCTCGGGCTCGGCGCAGTCGAGGACGACGATGCCCGCTGTCACCAGTGTCATGCTTCCTCCCGGGGATGTCCTGGTTCTGCGGATATCCCCGGCCGTCGGATTCAGTCGGCGGCCGGGAGGAGCGAGGCCTCTGCGCGACGGGAGTCCGCCAGCCCGAGGAGACCGCGTGCGGGGCCGGTGGACCCAGGCGCGCTTATGCCCTTCATCTCATGGAAGTAACTCGTGTTTTCTGTGTCTGCCTGAAAGAAGCAGGGGCATCCGGTGGTCAGGAGGTTGATAACGATGGTTCCCCTGCTTCTGGTTCTTCTGCTGGCCCTGATCCTCTTCGGCGCGGGCTTCGCGCTCAAGGCGCTGTGGTGGATCGCGGTGATCGTGCTGGCCGTGTGGCTGCTGGGCTTCGTCGTGCGGTCCGTGGACGGTGCAGGCCGCCGGGGGCGCTGGTATCGCTGGTAGGCGGCCGGCGGCTCGTTCGGCGTACGGCAACGTGCGAGTGTGGGTCCGGTCGGGTACGGCCGGGCCCACACTCGCGTGTCGAAGCCGCGCGGCCGGGTCCCGACAGCTCGGGCTTGTCGGCGGATCGTCGCGTACGCGAGTTGTGCACGGCCCGCGGAATGAGCAGTGCAACCCTGCTCCTCCTCACCCTGCGGGGTTGCTGCACCGACCGTGTGCATGGGGAGGAAGCCGGCGGAGGCTTGTCCGCCACCGGCCCCTCTGCCGCGTCCGATGCACCGGGGCCACGTATCACCGATCAGCCGGTGTGCCCCACTGTCCGGCCCTCGACGAGGCAACCTCACCCTCGGTGTCCGCTCTGTCCGTTCTGCACGCCTCGTACCTCTGCGACGCCTCGTATACGGGCCGCAGGCGCTCCCTCCCGCAAGGATCCGGCCGCAAGGCCGGCCTGAAGGCACGACTGGCGGGAAGGAGGAAGGCGGATAAATGCACCACTCGGGGTCTGAGGAGGGAAGGCCGTGCACCCTTACATGGAGGATGCGCATCCGTCGGCGGACAGCCCGCGCACCGCTGAGCACGCGCGCCGGATCACGCGGGCCTTTCTGTCCGTGGTGCAACCCCGAAGTCCCGTCGAGGCGGAAGCGGTGCTCATCACGGTGTCGGAGCTGGTCACGAACGCCATCCGGCACGCCGGCGGAGTCACTGGGTTCGGGCTGCGGGTGGACGCGGGCACCGTGACCGTCTCGGTGCACGACGCCAGCCCCACCCCGCCCCGTCAGCGTGATACGCCGCTGTGGGAGCCGGGCGGGTTCGGATGGCCGATGGTCCTGGAGCTGGCCGAAGAGGTCAGGGTCGAACCGGACGCAACCGGTAAAACGGTCCAGGCGGTGCTCTCGCTGGCACGTTGACAGGCGCGCGCCGCCCCCTCGGCGTACGCTCCGCCGCGGCAGCCTCCTCGATTCGCGGAGGCGGCCGGTGCGGGCGCATGCTCAGCGATGACCTGGGCAAGAGGGAGCATACGGGTGCGGGCCGCCCGTCATCCGTACCGGGGAGGCGTGTGGTCATGCGTATCTGGCAGGAAACCACCGAGGTAGGCCCGCGACCGGGGCGGATGTCGCCGTTGGGGGCCACCTTCGACGGTACCGGAACCAACTTCGCCGTGTTCTCCGAAGCGGCGGAGCGCGTGGAGCTGTGCCTCTTCGAGGGGGACGGCACCGAGGAACGCGTCGCGCTGAAAGAGGTGGACGGCTTCGTCCACCACATCTACCTGCCGGACGTCGGCCCGGGCCGGCGTTACGGGTTCCGGGTGCACGGACCGTACCGGCCGGGGCGTGGTGAGCGGTGCAACCCGAGCAAGCTGCTGCTCGATCCGTACGCCAGGGCGATCGAGGGCGAGGTCGAGTGGAACGAGGCGCTGTTCCCTTATCACTTCGACGTACCCGGCCGACGCAACGACCTGGACTCCGCTCCGTACGTGCCGAAGTCGGTGGTGGTGAATCCCTTCTTCGACTGGGGAAGCGACCACCCGCCGCGGACTCCCTATCACGAGACGGTGATCTACGAGGCCCACGTGAAGGGCATGACGAGGACCCACCCTGCGATACCGGCGACGATCCGCGGCACCTACGCCGCGCTGGCGCACCCGGCCATGGTCGACTACTTCGTCAAACTGGGTGTCACGGCGGTGGAGCTGATGCCCGTCCATCAGTTCGTCCACGATCACAGGTTGGTGGAGAGGGGACTGTCGAACTACTGGGGGTACAACACCATCGGCTTCTTCGCACCGCACAACGCCTACTGCTCCTCCGGACAGCGGGGCGAGCAGGTGCAGGAGTTCCGCTCGATGGTCAAGACCCTGCACGAGGCAGATATCGAGGTCATCCTCGACGTGGTGTACAACCACACCGCCGAGGGCAACCACCTGGGGCCGGTGCTGTCGCTGCGGGGCTTGGACAACGCGGCGTACTACCGCTTGTCCCAGGAGGACCCCCGCTTCTACTGGGACACCACCGGCACCGGCAACAGCCTGCGGATGAACCACCCGCACACGCTCCAGCTGATCATGGACTCGTTGCGGTACTGGGTGACCGAGATGCACGTCGACGGCTTCCGCTTCGACCTGGCCGCCACCCTGGCCCGCCAGTTCCACGAGGTCGACCGGCTGTCGTCGTTCTTCGACCTCGTCCAGCAGGACCCGGTCATCTCCCAGGTGAAACTCATCGCGGAGCCGTGGGACGTCGGCGACGGCGGCTACCAGGTGGGCAACTTCCCGCCGCTGTGGACCGAGTGGAACGGCAAGTACCGCGACACGGTTCGTGACTTCTGGCGCGGTGAGGGTGGCACCCTGGGTGAGTTCGCCTCCCGCCTGACCGGTTCCTCCGACCTCTACCAGAACGACGGCCGACGACCCTACGCATCAGTCAACTTCGTCACCGCGCACGACGGCTTCACCCTGCGCGACCTGGTCTCGTACAACGGCAAGCACAACGAGGCCAACGGCGAGGACAACCGCGACGGAGAGCACCACAACCGCTCCTGGAACTGCGGCGCCGAGGGCCCCACCGACGATCGCCACATCCTCGCCCTGCGCGCCCGCCAACAGCGCAACCTCCTCGCCACCCTGCTGCTCTCCCAGGGCGTGCCCATGCTGTTGCACGGCGACGAACTCGGCCGCACCCAGCACGGCAACAACAACGCCTACTGCCAGGACAACGAACTGACGTGGATCGACTGGGCGAACATCGCCGACGGAAGCGAACTGCTCGAGTTCACCCGCAAGTTGATCGCCCTGCGCCGTGACCATCCGGTCTTCCGCCGGCGACGGTTCTTCAAGGGGCGGCGCGATTCCCACGACGGTGGCACGGCCGCGAAGGACATCGCCTGGTTCATCCCCGCCGGGCGCGAGATGACGGACACCGACTGGGACACCGGCTTCGCCAGGTCCCTGATGGTCCACCTCAACGGCAGCGCTATTACCGAACCGGACCTTCGGGGCCTGAGCGTGAGGGACGACTCGTTCCTCCTCCTCTTCAACGCTGACAGCGAAGCTCTCACCTTCACCGTTCCCCACGGCCTCGGCCGGTGGTGGGCGGTGGAGGTGGACACGGCCATCCCCTACACCGAGTACCGACCGCTGATCAAGGGCGGCAGCGAGGTCGAGACCGAAGCCCGCTCCATGCTGGTCCTGCGCAGCCACCGAGACGCGTAACCTCCCGCCGCGCGCCCACCGCGCCCACCGCGCCCACCGCGCCCACCGCGCCCACCGCGCCCACCGCCGACCACTGCCGGCGCCGGCGACGGACGGCCGCCCGGGATCCGTTCCGGAGCCGGCTCCGGCCGCGTTCAGCAGTGCGGTGGACCATGTCGCACGGTGCCGTCGCGCTGGTACAAGCCGTACAGCAGTCGCACGGCGTCGCCGAGGCTTGTGCGGCGGGGAAGGCCGCGCAGGGCCCGCCGGTCCCAGCCGGGGCCGAGCGGAAGGACGGCGGAGCGTCGGCGCGCGCCCGCGGCTCCCCACTCCACGGTCCCGACACGTCGGGCGAGCGGCGCGGCCGCCGTGGCCCCGGTCTGCGACCAGAGCACCACGGCGACCGGGCCGGTACGCCGCACACAGGCCAGCAGAGCCTCCGCCGGCACGGCCGCACCGAGCATCCGGGTCGGTACGCCGCGCTCCTGCAAGGCGGCGTGGAGAGCTTCGAGGGCCAGGCAGTGCTGTTCGCCGGGCACGCACGCCAGCACGACCGGAGGAGCCCCGGCAAGAGGCGCGCGGCGCGGCAGCAACAACGGCGCACTGCGCAGGGCAGTGGAGATGTGCCAGGACAGCAGGTGCTCCACCTCCACGTAGCGGTCGGCCGAAGACTCCCACTTGCGGCCCGCCGCGCGCAGGGCCGGCACCATCACCTCCTCCCAGGCCGCGATCAGACCGTGCTCCCTGATGACCTCCAGCAGCCGGGACTCCAGCTCAGGCGCGTCCAGCCGCACCGCGGCGCGAGCCAGCCCCTGGCACTCCTGTCGTACGTCGCCCAGCGGCAGCCCACCGCCGGCACCGCCCCGCCGAGGCTCGGGGCCCGTCGTGGGCGGTACTACGGCCGGGTTCGGTCGCCGAGCCTTGGGGGCGACCGCGCGCCCATCGGTCGTACGGGCCACCCGGGCAGCCTCGGCCGGGGGCACGCCCGCCGCCGTCAGGCGGCACACCCGCTCGACCAGCGCGATGTCGGTGGGGCTCCACCGGCGGTGACGGCCCTGCGGGCGCTCGGCCGGCCCCAGACCGTACCGGCGGTCCCAGGACCGGAGCGTCGTCGGGGACACCCCCAGCCGACGGGCGACAGCTCCCGTGGTCAGGCCCGGAGCGGCCACCGTCATGTGTGCGCCCATGGCATCCACAGCCCTCCGTCCACTGAGGTCGCAGCCTGCCGCGCGGCACTGCCCCGCTGCCCGTCAGGTCCCTCGCCCCTTCAGCCTATCGATGCGGAAACGATGCGAGTTGTCCTCACGGCGCGGAAATCACAGGCTGGACCTGGAAGCACGGGCCGGAGCAAGGCCCGCCTCGCAGTGCACGAAGTTTCGGCAGGTGCTCACCGCCGCGTGGCGAGGGGCCCGCCCCGCCGAACTGTCGGCCACGGTCGCCGGACTGCCCCCGCTCCGGGAGACCGCTCCCGGAGCGGCTCCGGAGTCGGTGGTCTGCGAGGACTGATCCAGGGGCAGATCGTCCGGCTGACCGGCTGACCAGCTGGCCGCTCGGCACGGTCACGAGTCAGCCCCGGCACGGCCTGAACCAGCTGCGGCGCAGCCGGCACAAGGAGCTGTCGGCAGCATGAGGCGCAGTGCGCACAACCGGACGGACGAGCCCGGACCCCTGCCGCCACGGCGGCGGATGACCAGCGCACGGAAGAGGAGAGCGGCATGAGCGACGACGACACCACACCGGTCCCACGGCCCCCGCACGAACCGCTGACGTGCCTGGTGACCGGCGCGACCGGATACATCGGGGGCCGGCTCGTGCCGGAGCTGCTCGACAGGGGCCACCGCGTGCGCTGCCTGGTCCGCACACCGCGCAAACTGCGCGATCACCCATGGGCCGACCGGGTCGAGATCGTCCGGGGAGATGTGACCGACGCCGAGTCGGTGGGACGGGCGATGACCGGAGTGGACGTGGCCTACTACCTGGTCCACGCCCTCGCCTCGGGGCGCGGCTTCGAGCGCGCCGACCGCGAGGCGGCCCGCGCCTTCGGGGAACAGGCCCGCCGGGCCGGCGTCGGCCGCATCGTCTACCTGGGCGGCCTGACACCCCCGGCGGTGCCTGAGCGTGACCTCTCCCCGCACCTGCGTTCCCGCGCCGAGGTCGGCCGCATCCTGCTCGCCTCGGGCGTACCGACGGCCGTGCTGCGCGCCGCCGTCATCATCGGGTCCGGCTCCACCGGCTTCGAGATGCTGCGCTACCTCACCGAGCGGCTGCCCGTGATGGTCACTCCGCGCTGGGTGCGCACCCGGATCCAGCCGATCGCCGTACGGGACGTGCTGCGGCTGCTCACCGGATGCGCACACCTGCCCCGCGAAGTGAACCGGACCTTCGACATCGGCGGCCCGGACGTCCTGACGTACCGCGAGATGATGCGCCGCTACGCCGCCGTGGCCGGGCTGCCCCGGCGGCTGATCCTGCCCGTTCCCGTCCTCACCCCGGGCGTGTCCAGCCACTGGGTGGGCCTGGTGACGCCGGTCCCGGCCTCGATCGCGCGCCCCCTGACGGAGTCGCTGCGGCACGAGGTGGTGTGCCGCGAGAACGACCTCGAACGGTACCTGCCCGGTGTGCCCGGCCACCGCGTCGGCTTCGACCGCGCCGTCGCCCTCGCCCTGCAACGGGTCCGCGACGCCCAGGTCGCCACCCGCTGGTCGTCGGCCGCCGTCCCGGGTACCCCCAGCGACCCCCTGCCGACCGATCCGGACTGGGCGGGCGGCAGCCTCTACACCGATGTCCGCGAACGCGACGCCGACGCCACTCCCGAGGCGCTCTGGCAGGTCATCGAGGGCATCGGCGGGCAGAACGGCTGGTATTCCTTCCCGCCGGCCTGGGCGGTGCGCGGCTGCCTCGACCGCCTCGTCGGCGGCGTGGGTCTGCGCCGCGGCCGCCGCGACGCCCGCCGCCTGCGGGTCGGCGACTCGCTGGACTTCTGGCGCGTGGAAGAGATCGAACACGGGCACCTGGTGCGGCTGCGCGCCGAGATGCGACTGCCCGGCCTGGCCTGGCTGGAGATGTCCGTGGACGATGCCCGTGGCGGGCCCGTCCGGTACCGGCAGCGGGCGCTGTTCCACCCCCGCGGGCTGCTCGGCCAGCTGTACTGGTGGAGCGTGTCGCCGTTCCACGCGGTCCTCTTCGGTGGCATGGCCCGAAACATCGTCCGCGCCGCCGAGCGCGACGCACGTCCGTCGCAGCGGCTGGGGGCGCCCCCAGCCACGGCGGGTGCCCAGGCCGAAGACACCCGCGTCCGTGCCGGTTCCCCACTCGGAAGCAGCTGACCGTCCATGCACGTATCGGTCGTCCTGTTCACCGCCGATCTGCGCCTGCACGACCATCCGCCCCTGCGTGCGGCCCTGGAGGGGGCCGACGCCGTCGTCCCGCTGTTCGTGAGGGACAGCGCCGTCGAGGCGGCCGGGTTCGTCGCGCCCAACCGCCGCGCCTTTCTCGACGACTGCCTGGCGGACCTGGACGCCTCGCTGCGCCACAGGGGCGGCCGGCTCGTGCTGCGGAGCGGAGACCTGGTCGAGGAGGTGTGCCGGGTGGTCACCGAAGCGAACGCCGACTCCGTGCACATGTCGGCCGAGTGCAGCGGCTTCGCCGCCCGCCGGGAGGAGCGGCTGCGCTGCGCCCTGGAACGGCTCGGCCGGCGGCCGTTCGTCCACGACGCGACCACCGTCGCCGTGCCTCCCGGCGTGGTCACCCCCGCCTCCTCCGACCACTTCGCCGTCTTCAACCCGTACTACCGGCAGTGGGCGCGGGTGCCGCTGCGGCCGGTCGCCGGTGCCCCCCGCCACGTGCCCGTTCCCGACACGATCGACGGCGAGAAGGTCCCCGGCCCCGGCGAGACCATCGGCGAGTCCCCGGCCCTGCCGCGCGGCGGGGAGAGCCGGGCCCGCGCCCAGGTGACCGCCTACTGGCGCCACGGCCTCGCCGACTACGCCCGCACCCGCGACGACCTGGCCGGCGACACCACCTCGCGCCTCTCCGCCCACCTGCACTTCGGCACCCTGTCGCCGGTGGAACTGGTGCACCGGGCCCGCCGCAGCCAGGGCGCAGGTGCCGAGGCGTTCGTACGGCAGCTCGCCTGGCGCGATTTCCACCGCCAGGTGCTCGCCGCGCGGCCGCACACCGCGCACGCCGACTACCGCACCAAACGCGACCGCTGGCGCACCGAGCGGACCGCCGGTGCCGACATAGATGCCTGGCGCGAGGGCCGCACCGGCTACCCGGTCATCGACGCGGCGATGCGGCAACTGCGTCAGGAGGGCTGGATGCACAACCGGGCCCGGCTCCTGACCGCCAGCTTCCTGACCAAGACGCTCTACGTCGACTGGCGCATCGGCGCCGCCCATTTCCTGCGCTGGCTGGTCGACGGTGACGTGGCCGACAACCAGCTCAACTGGCAGTGGATGGCCGGCACCGGGGCCGACACCCGGCCCAACCGGGTGCTCAACCCGGTCACGCAGGGCAAGAAGTACGACCCGGAGGGCACCTATGTGCGCCGCTGGATCCCTGAACTCGCCGGGATCGGGGGCCCGTTGGTGCACGAGCCGTGGAAGCTGCCCGGACCGGACCGCGCGGCCCTCGACTATCCCGAGCGTGTCATCGACCTTGCCGACGGCCGGGACCGCTTCCGCCGGGCCCGTGGCCAACCGCCGTGACCGACGAACTCCTGTGGGCTGCCACGACTCTCGATGAACGGCGGTCCGCCCTCGCCGCATCGGCCGCCGATGACCGGCTCGACACAGCCCCGACGCCCGATCCGCCGGCTGCCCGACCTGCCTGAGTCCGCGTCACTGGCGCCTTCGGCCCTGCTGGTGGACACCGACCGCCACGCCGCTGCGCTGTCCCTATCCCTCGGCGAGGACCGCGGCCCGCCGGACTCCCGGGCTCAGTGAGGCGATCAGGGCGACCAGGAGTGTCAGGCCGGAGAGGGCCAGGACGGCGCCGCGCGGGCCGGTGAGGTCCAGCAGGCCACCCGCGATCAGCGAGCCGAAGGGAATGGCGCCCCAGCTGACCAGCAGGACGATGCTCTTGATCCGGCCCAGCATGTGGTCCGGGATGACCTTGTACTGGTAGCCGACGACCACCACGTTCCACACCGGGCCGACGAAGGCCATCGCCGCCACCAGCGGGCCGAGCGTCAGGGGCGACGGCATGACGGCGATCGGCACCAGTAGCAGCACCCACAGCCAGGTCGCCCCGATCGCCACCGTACGCGGCGAGAGCCGGCGCTGGATCCACGGCGCGGCGAACGCCCCGGCGAGGCCGCCGAAGCCGAAGAAGCCGAGCACGGCACCGGTGAGCCCCGACGAGGCCCCCAGATGCCGGGCGAGCACGATCAGCACCAGCGTCAGCGCCTGGAACATGACGTTGGTGAGCGCCACGCACACCACGGTGACCCGGATGAACGGCTGCCCCACCAGCCAGCGCACCCCGGCCGCCACCTCCCGCCACAGCGACCCGGCCGGCTCGGTGCGCCGTACCCGCAGATCGGCGCGGATGGCGGAGAGCGTCAGGAAGGAGACGACGTAGGAGAGGGCGTCGGCGAGAAAGGGCAACGCGTGCGCGACGCCGTACAGCAGGCCGCCGAGCGGCGGGCCGGCGAGTCCGGCGCCCCGGGACTTCGCCTCCTGCTGGGCGAGTGCCGGCGTCAGCTGCTCGGGACGCACGAGCGCCGGAAGCACGGACTTCTCGGCGACGCTGAAGAAGACGTAACAGGTGCCGCCGACGAAACCCGCCACCAGCAGCTGCGCGTACGTCAGCCGACCCAGCCACAGGGCCACCGGCACACTGCCGAGCGCGACCACGCGCACGCCCTCGCACCACAGCATCACCCGTCTGCGGTCGAGCCGGTCGAGGAGCGCCCCCGCGGGCAGGTAGAACAGGAGGTAGGGGAGGGTGGAGACGAAACCCGCGATCCCCGCGCGGCCGGCCGAGCCCGTCATGGCCAGCACGATCAGCGGGACGGCGACGGACGACATCCGGGTGCCGAGCGTGGACAGCACCTGACCGGACCACAGCAGCACGAAGTCCCGGTTGCGCCACAGCGACGGCACCTTCACCGGGTCCGCACGCCGGGCCGGTTCCGCATCCGCCTGCCTCACGTGCCCTCACTTCCCCCGCGCGTCCTGGCCTGTTCCCACCCGATCACGGGCGGCCGCTTCGGCGCACCACCGTTTCCCGGCCATCCGCCGCGCCCGCCGGCCACCGGAACGGCGGATGGCCGGATCCAGCCCCCGCCGCCCCGCTCGAGGCGTCGCAATGGCCGAAAGAATTCCCTCCCGGCGATCGGGTCCGCGGAATCTTTGCAGGTGATTGACCAGTCTTTAACGGTCGGCCGGTGTGCCCTGTACGCGGTGTCGGCCGAATCCATTCGTTGACTGCGGAAAATGAACTCCCGTACCATCGACGACCGTTGATCAAAGTGGCCTGATAGGGCCCGTCGATCCGATCTGTGTGCACCCCCCGAAGGATTCATGGCGGACACCCCGCCGCGCATCCGCGCATCCCCTGGAGGCGGAGACTTGAGTCAGGCACATACGGAAACCGGACAGCACCTCACCGCGGAACTGGAAGAGCGCATACGTGACCTCGCCCGGTCCACCGCGGCCAGCGACGCACTCGACAACGCCTTCTACCCCACCTGGATGAGCCGGGCGCTCACCGCGGACCAGGTGGAACTCTTCGCCCGCAATTTCTACGAGCGCGTGAGCGACACCCCGAACCGGATCGCCCTCGCCTTCCTGCACATGCGTGACGTCCGCGCACGGGCCGAGACCGTGGAGAACCTGGCCGACGAGATGGGCATGGGCGACGCCCGCAAGGCCCACTCGGTGCTGCTCCGGCGGTTCTTCGAGACCCTGCTGTCCAGGCTGCGCGGCGTGGACGTCGACTTCGACTCGCTCACCGCCCCCGTCCTGCCGACCACCCGCACCCTGATCGAGGAGAGCCACCGGCTGTTCAGCAGCAGCCGTCCCGCCGAGGTCTGCGGCGCCCTCCTCGCCCAGGAGTGGCACGCCTACTCGCAGCTCGTCTTCATCTACGAGGGCGTCCGCAACTACATGCCGCTGTTCGAACTGGAAGAATTCCACGAGAACTGCGAGTACTTCTACCTGCACATCGGCGCCACGGAAAAGCAACACAAGATCCACTCCCTTTCCACCGCCGCCAAGATGTGCCGGGACCTGGACGACTACGCCCATCTGGAGAAGGGGTTCCGCGGCTACCTCGACCTGCTGTCCGCGAACTGGGCGGAAATACACAAGGAAATCAATGCCCGCTGATCCGGAACAACCTTCCGGGGCGGCCGAATCCACCACGTTGCTCGACCAGAACCACATCGCCGAGATCATCCGCCGCATCGGCAGGGACGCCGTCATGGACCGCGTCATCGACCGCCTGCAGGCGGCCTTCGCCGGCGAGCACGCCGGAGCGGACACCACACCCGCCCGCGCGGGCTTCGTCCGCAGCGGCGAGCACACCGGCGTGCTGGAGTGGATGCCGCACCGGCAGCCCGGCCGGGCCGTCACCCTGAAACTCGTCGCCTACACCCCCGACAACCCCAGCACCCGCGGCCTGCCCACCATCCTCAGCACCATCGCCCGCTTCGACGACGTCACCGGTCGGCTCACCGTGCTCTGCGACGGCGTCCTCCTCACGGCCGTGCGCACCGGCGCCGCCTCAGCGGTCGCCACCCGCCTCCTGGCCCGCCCCGACAGCACCGTCCTCGGCGTCATCGGCGCGGGAGCCCAGGCGGTCACCCAGGTGCACGCCCTCAGCCGGGTCCTGCCCCTGCGCGAGGTCCTGGTGCACGACATCGACCCGGACCGGGCCCGGAGTCTGGGCCGCCGGGTGGCCTTCACCGGCCTGCCGGTACGCGCCAGCGACCCCTGGACCATCGCCGCCCAGTCCCATGTCCTGTGCACGGCGACCACCGTGGCCCCCGGCGCGCCACCGGTGCTGCCCACCGTGCCCGACGCACCGGACGCGCACGTCAACGCCATCGGCGCCGACCTGCCCGGCAAGACCGAACTGCCCCTGGAACTGCTGCACCGCGCCGCCCTGGTCTGCCCCGACCACCCGGAACAGGCCCGCAGGGAAGGCGAGTGCCAGCGCCTCGACGCCTCCCGTGTCGGACCGGCCCTCGGCCGGCTGTGCGCCGAGCCCGGCCGCGCCGCGGCCTTCCGGACCGGCCTCACCGTCTTCGACTCCACCGGCACCGCGTTGGAGGACCACGTCGCCCTGGACGTGTTCGCCGAACTCGCCCGCGCGGAGGGCATCGGCACCCCGACCCGGATCGAGTACCTGCCGGCCGACTGCGTCGACCCCTACGCGCCCCCCGTCCCGGACGCCCCCCAGCCCCGGCCGTCCGGTTCGAGCCCGCCGTCACAGGGCCCGCCCGCGGCCGCACCCGCACATGAAGGAGCGAGCCATGCCAGGCCCGGACACGACGGAACCAGACGTGCCGGGGCCCGCACGTGAACGAGCGAGCCGTGCCGAACCCGGACGCTGCCGAGCGAGCCGTGCCGGGTTCGCACATGAAGGAGCGAGCCATGCCAGGCGACATCCCCGGAGACGACGTCCGAGCCCAGCTCACCGCACTGCGCCGGGAACACCCGGACCTGTACGCCTGCGTCGACCGTGAGCGCGCCCTGGCCTGGGGCGCCGAGTTCCGCGCCGCGGCCCCCGCCCGGGACCACTTCGGCGCCGACGCCGCCGGCGGCCGCGGCGACGCCTATGTCCGGGCCCAGGCCAGCGACATGTCCGCCCGCGCCGTCGGTATCAGCCGCCTCATGGACCTGGCCGTACGGAACGCCGCGGACCCCGGCCCCAGCCGCGACCTGCTGCTGATCGACCTCCTCGGCGGTGACGGCCTCGTCCGGCGGGTCTGCGCACGCCTCGGCCTCGACCGGCTCGCCGTGCTCACCTGCGACGCCTCCCCGTTCATGGTGGAGGCCGCACTCGCCGCCGGCCTCCCGGCACTGCTCCAGCGGGCCGAACAGCCGCTGATGCGCCGTGACTCCGTCGACGTGGTGCTGCTCGCCTACGGCTCCCACCACATCCCGGTCGAGCAGCGGGTGACAGTGGCCGCCGAGGCGTACCGCATGCTGCGCCCCGGCGGTGTCTTCCTGCTCCACGACTTCCTGGTCGGGTCGCCGATGGAGACCTGGTTCGCCGACGTGGTCGATCCCTATTCCGTCACCGGGCACAAGTTCCCGCACTTCACCGCCACCGAGATCGAGGGACTGCTCGCCAAGGCGGGCTTCGCCGAGCAGCGGCTGGTGGAGCTGGACGACCCGTACACCGTCACCGGGCCGACGCGCGAGGAGGCCGAACTCAGGCTCGGCGGTTACCTGCTGGACATGTACGGCCTCGAGCGCGCCCGCCGCAGGATGGGGGCCGACGCGGCGGCCCGCTGGGCCCTGGAACGGGGCAAGGACGTGTTCCTCGGAGACGACACCGCGGCCCGGCACACCATGACCGGCCAGGACACCGCCGCCGGCGGGGGCTGGCGCTCCGTGCTGCCCCGGCGCGCCGTGGTCGGCCTGGGCCTGAAACTCAGCTGAGCGGGCGGGCCGGCGCCCGCCCCGCAGGAGGGGTCAGCATGCTGAAAGGTTTCCGTTCCGTCCCCGAACTCTTCCACGCACAGGCGGCCGCTACGCCCGACGCCATCGCCGTCATCGTCGACACGGGGGACGGGGAGGCCGGCGCGGGCACCGGGCACGCGGACCGTGCCGGTGCCTCGTTCACCTACCGACAACTCGCCACGGCGGCCGACCGGATCGCCCGGTTGCTGCGTGAGCGCGGCGCCGGAACCGAGCAGGCCGTGGCCATCGCCCTGCCCCGCTCGGCCTGGACGGTCGTCGCCTCCCTCGCCGCTTTGAAGACCGGCGCCGCCTACCTCCCCCTCGACCTCGACCTGCCCACGGCCCGTCTGCACACGATGCTCAACGACGCCGGGCCCGTCCTGCTCGTCACCGACAGCCCGACCCTGGCCCGCCTGCGCCCAGCCGGCACCGCCGCATCCCAGACCGCCCCTTCACCCGTGCTGACCGACCCGCTGCTGGTCGACGACCCGGCCGTCCACGACGCCCTGACAGCGCCCCCGGCCGAGCCACCGTCCCTCGCAGACCCGTTTGCCCCTGCCGGCCCACCGGCCGTTGCGGATCCGGTCACCTCTGCGCACCCGCCGGTCCCTGTGGCCCCGCCGGCCCCCTCCAGGCGGCCCCATCCCCACGAGTCCTTCTACCTCCTCTACACCTCCGGCTCGACCGGAGCGCCCAAGGGCGTGGTGCTGCGGCACGAGTCGGTCACCCACCGGCTGCGCTGGATGCAGGGCGAGTACCGGCTCAGGGCGGGCGACCGCGTCCTGCACAAGACGTCCCCCGGCTTCGACGTCTCCGTCTGGGAGATGTTCTGGCCGCTGGTCACCGGTGCCACCGTCGTCGTGGCACGTCCCGGCGGCCAGCAGGACCCCGCCTACCTCGCCTCCGTCATCCGCCGCCACCGCGTCACGACCACCCACTTCGTGCCCTCCATGCTGGAGGTCCTCCTCCTCGAACCCGAACTCGCGCGCTGCACGCATCTGCGCCATGTCATCTGCAGCGGCGAAGCGTTCACACCCCGCCTGGCCGAGCAGTTCTTCGCCGTCCTCGGCCGTACCGTCCACAATCTCTACGGCCCCACCGAGACCACCGCCTGCACCAACCGCCGCCTGGACACCGGCCGCCTCGGCACCACCGTGCCCATCGGCCGCGCCCTCGGTGACATGCGGGTCTGGGTCCTGGACGCCGCCCTGCGGCCGGTACCCCCTGGCACCGCGGGCGAGCTGTACGTGGCCGGCCCCGGCCTGGCACGTGGCTACCTCGGCCGGCCCGGACTGACCGCCGGACGTTTCGTGGCCTGCCCCTTCAGGGGGGAGGGTGAGCGGATGTACCGGACCGGCGATCTCGTGCGCTGGAACGCGGACGGCGAACTGGAGTTCATCGGTCGCGCAGACGCCCAGGTGAAGATCCGCGGCCACCGCGTCGAACCGGGTGAGGTGGAGGCGCGGCTGGTGGCGCATCCGTCGGTGGCGCAGGCGGCGGTGGTGGCGTCGGCGCGTGGGGATCTGGTGGCGTACGTCGTCGCAGCGGAGGAGGTCACCTGTGATCCGGGGGAGTTGCGGGCGTTCGTGGCGCAGTCGCTACCGGACTACATGGTGCCGTCGGCCGTCGTCCCACTGGAGCGGCTGCCGCTGACGGTGAACGGCAAGCTGGACCGGCGTGCCCTGCCGGAACCGGTGCGCGCGCCGCTGCCCGGCGGGCGTCCGCCCCGCACTCCGCGCGAGGAGGTCCTGTGCCGGCTGTTCGCCGAGGTGCTGGACCAGGAACGGGTCAGCATCGATGACGACTTCTTCGCGCTGGGTGGGCACTCGTTGCTCGCGACCCGGCTGGTCAGTCGGCTGCGTACGGTTCTCGGGGTGGGTATCGGGGTTCGTGACGTGTTCGAGGCGTCCACCCCGGCTGTGCTGGCCGGGCGGCTCACGGTGGGGGCTGTGTCTGTGCGGCCGGAGTTGGTGCGGTGGGAGCGTCCGGAGCGGGTTCCGTTGTCGTTCGCGCAGCGCCGGTTGTGGTTCCTGAACCGGTTGGAGGGGCCGGATCCGAGTTACAACGTGTCTTTTGCGCTGCGGCTGAGGGGTGTGGTGGAGCGGGGGGCTCTGGAGCGGGCGTTGGGTGATGTGGTGGCCCGGCACGAGGCGTTGCGGACGGTGGTGTACGAGGTGGAGGGGGTGCCGTACCAGCGGGTGCTGCCCGTCGGTGAGGCCCGGCCGGTGTGGGAGGTGCGGTCTGTGGGGGCGGGGGAGTTGGGGGAGGTGTTGCGTGCGGGGGCGGTGCACGCTTTCGATCTGACGGCGGAGCTGCCGTTGCGTGGGGCGTTGTTCGTGGTGGGTGACGGTGAGCACGTGTTGCAGTTGACGTTGCATCATATTACGTGTGACGGCTGGTCGTTGCGGCCGTTGGCGGAGGATCTGTCGGTGGCGTACGCGGCTCGGTGTGCGGGGCGTGCTCCCGGGTGGGAGCCGCTGCCGGTGCAGTACGCGGACTACACGCTGTGGCAGTACGAGGGCCTGGCGGAGGGCGACGCCTACTGGACGGCCGTACTGCGCGGTCTTCCCGACGAACTCCCCCTGCCCACCGACCACAAGCGCTCCGCCTCGCCCGCCCACCACGGCGAACGCCTGCACCGGGCCGTCGACTCCGGCCTGCACCGGGGGGTCGTGGAGCTGGCGCGGGCGTCGGGGGTGAGTGTGTTCATGGTGCTGCACGCGGCGTTGGCGGCGTTGCTGACGCGGTTGGGTGCGGGGTCGGACATCGTGGTGGGCACGCCGGTTGCGGGGCGGTCCGATGACCGGCTGGAGGCGTTGGTGGGGTTCTTCGTGAACACGCTGGTGCTGCGGACGGACACGGGTGGGGATCCGTCGTTCCGGGAGTTGCTGGGGCGGGTGCGGGAGACGGACCTGGCGGCGTACTCGCATCAGGAGACACCGTTCGAACGGCTGGTGGAGGTGCTCAACCCGCCCCGCCACCCGAACCGCAACCCCCTCTTCCAGACCATGCTCGCCCTCCAGACGGGCGCGACACCCACTCCACGCCTCGGGGGCCTCGACGTGACCCCCGAGCCGGTCGCGACCAAGGCCGCCCGGTTCGACCTGTTCTTCGACCTCACCGAGGAACGTGACGCGCAGGGCGCCCCCGCCGGACTCGCCTGCGTCCTCGAATACGACGCCGCGCTGTTCGCACAGACCACCGCGGAGAAGCTCTGGTGGCGGCTGGAGACGCTGCTTCGCGAGGTGGTCGCCGATGCCGATCGCGGGATCGGTGAAATCGACCTCCTCACTCCGGAGGAACACCGGCTGCTGCTGCCGCCCGCCACACCCGTCGCCGCGCCGTCCGCCACCGTCCCGGCGGCCTTCCGCGCCCAGGCGCGCCGCACCCCGGACGCCGTCGCCGTGTCCGGCCCCGACGCCGAACTCACCTATCGCGCCCTGGACGAGGCCTCCGACCGGCTCGCCGTCCGACTCGCCCGGGAGGGCGTGCGCGCCGGTGCCACGGTCGCCGTCCTGCACCGCCGCTCGACCCGGGCGGTCGTCTCCGTCCTCGCCGTCCTGAAGGCCGGCGCCGCCTACGTCCCCCTCGACCCGGCCGCCCCGCCGCCCCGCAGGGACCGCACCCTGGCCGACGCCGGCGTGGACCTTGTCCTCACCGACGTGCCCGGCTCGGCCCCGGACTGGCCCGGCCACGTCCGCACGCTCACGGTCCTGGACCCGGCCCCCGCCGTGCCGGTCGGCCCGGCCCCGGACCGCGCCACCCCCCGGCCGGACGACCTCGCCTACGTCATGCACACCTCGGGCTCCACCGGAGTCCCGAAGGGCATCATGACCACCCACGCCGACATCGTCGCGCTCACCCTCGAGCCGGTCTGGCGGACGGGCGGTTACGAGCGCGTCCTGTGGCACTCGCCCCTGGCCTTCGACGCCTCCACGTTCGAACTCTGGGTGCCCCTGCTCACCGGCGGCACCGTCGTCGTGGCGCCGCCCGGAGACGTCGACGGCCCGGTGCTCCGCGACCTCGTCACCCGGCACCGCGTCACCGCGCTCTGGCTCACCGCGGGCCTGTTCCATGTGCTCGCCGAGGAACAGCCCGGCTGCTTCCATGGCGTCCGCAGGCTGTGGGCCGGCGGCGACGCGGTGTCGCCGGACGCCGTACGCCGGGTCCTGCGCGCCGAGCCGGGCCTGGAGATCACCAACGGCTACGGCCCCACCGAGACGACCACCTTCGCCACCCGCCACACCGTGCCGGCCGACGGCACCCTCGGCGACCGCGTCCCCATCGGCCGGCCCCTGCACGGCATGCGGGCGTTCGTGCTGGACGAGCGGCTGCGGTTGGTGCCGCCCGGCACGGTCGGGGAGTTGTATGTGGCCGGTGCCGGGCTGGCACGTGGCTACCTCGGCCGGCCCGGACTGACCGCCGGACGCTTCGTGGCCTGCCCCTTCGGGGGGGGAGGGTGAGCGGATGTACCGGACCGGGGACTTGGTGCGCTGGAACGTGGATGGAGTGCTGGAGTTCGTCGGTCGCGCGGATGCTCAGGTGAAGGTGCGTGGTTTCCGGGTGGAGCCGGGTGAGGTGGAGGCGCGGCTGGTGGCGCATCCGTCGGTGGCGCAGGCGGCGGTGGTGGCGTCGGCGCGCGGGGATCTGGTGGCGTACGTCGTCGCAGCGGAGGAGGTCACCTGTGATCCGGGGGAGTTGCGGGCGTTCGTGGCGGGGGTTCTGCCGGAGTACATGGTGCCGTCGGCCGTGGTCTCGTTGGAGCGGTTGCCGTTGACGGTGAACGGGAAGCTGGACCGGCGGGCGCTGCCGGAACCGGAGCGGACCGGTACCGGGGGCGGCCGGGCGCCGCGCGGCCCCGAGGAGGCTGTCGTCTGCGAGCTGTTCGGGGAGGTGCTGGGGGCCGAGGGCGTCGGTCCCGATGACGACTTCTTCGCGCTGGGTGGGCACTCGTTGCTCGCGACCCGGCTGGTCAGTCGGCTGCGTACGGTTCTCGGGGTGGGTATCGGGGTTCGTGACGTGTTCGAGGCGTCCACCCCGGCTGTGCTGGCCGGGCGGCTCACGGTGGGGGCTGTGTCTGTGCGGCCGGAGTTGGTGCGGTGGGAGCGTCCGGAGCGGGTTCCGTTGTCGTTCGCGCAGCGCCGGTTGTGGTTCCTGAACCGGTTGGAGGGGCCGGATCCGAGTTACAACGTGTCTTTTGCGCTGCGTCTGAGGGGTGTGGTGGAGCGGGGGGCTCTGGAGCGGGCGTTGGGTGATGTGGTGGCCCGGCACGAGGCGTTGCGGACGGTGGTGTACGAGGTGGAGGGGGTGCCGTACCAGCGGGTGCTGCCCGTCGGTGAGGCCCGGCCGGTGTGGGAGGTGCGGTCTGTGGGGGCGGGGGAGTTGGGGGAGGTGTTGCGTGCGGGGGCGGTGCACGCTTTCGATCTGACGGCGGAGCTGCCGTTGCGTGGGGCGTTGTTCGTGGTGGGTGACGGTGAGCACGTGTTGCAGTTGACGTTGCATCATATTGCGTGTGACGGCTGGTCGTTGCGGCCGTTGGCGGAGGATCTGTCGGTGGCGTACGCGGCTCGGTGTGCGGGGCGTGCTCCCGGGTGGGAGCCGCTGCCGGTGCAGTACGCGGACTACACGCTGTGGCAGTACGAGGGCCTGGCCGAGGACGACGCCTACTGGACGGCTGTACTGGCCGGTCTTCCCGACGAACTCCCCCTCCCGGTGGACCGCCCCCGCAGCATCACCGGTCAGCGCGGCGGTGCCCTCGTGTCCACCCGGATACCGGTGGAGGTGCACCGGGGGGTCGTGGAGCTGGCGCGGGCGTCGGGGGTGAGTGTGTTCATGGTGCTGCACGCGGCGTTGGCGGCGTTGCTGACGCGGTTGGGTGCGGGGTCGGACATCGTGGTGGGCACGCCGGTTGCGGGGCGGTCCGATGACCGGCTGGAGGCGTTGGTGGGGTTCTTCGTGAACACGCTGGTGCTGCGGACGGACACGGGTGGGGATCCGTCGTTCCGGGAGTTGCTGGGGCGGGTGCGGGAGACGGACCTGGCGGCGTACTCGCATCAGGAGACACCGTTCGAACGGCTGGTGGAGGTGCTCAACCCGCCCCGCCACCCGAACCGCAACCCCCTCTTCCAGACCATGCTCGCCCTCCAGACGGGCGCGACACCCACCCCCGACCTCGCACACCTGGACGTCGGCCTGGAGCCCGTCGACACCGGCGTCGCCAAGTTCGACCTGTTCTTCGACCTCACCGAGGAACGCGACGCGCAGGGCGCCCCCGCCGGACTCGGGGTGCGCATCCGCTACGCGACGGCCCTCTTCGAGCGCACCACGGCCGAGCGCATCGGCACGTACCTGATCCGGCTGCTCGCTGCGGCGGCGACCCGCCCCGACCTCCCCATCGGCGCCCACGACCTCATCGCCCCCGTCGAGCGGGAGCAACTGGTCGCCTGGGGGCAGGGCCCCGCCATCACGCCCCGGCACCGCACGGTGGCCGAGGTGTTCGAGGCCCAGGCGGCCCGCACCCCGGACCGCACGGCCCTCGTCCACGACGCACAGCGGCTCACCTACGCGCAGCTCGACGCGCGGGCCAACCGCCTCGCCCATCTGCTCACCGCGCGGGGCGCCGGGCCGGGCAGACGCGTCGCGCTCTGCCTGCCGGCGTCGGGCGACATGGTCGTGGCACTGCTCGCCGTCCTGAAGAGCGGAGCCGCCTACCTCCCCGTGGACCCCGGATACCCGTCGGACCGGTTGCGCCGCATCCTCGCCGACGCGGCCCCGGCGCTCCTCGTCACCACCCGGGCCGACGCCCCGCCGGCGGACGCCCCGGCGCCCCGGCGGATCCTCCTGGACGACCCCGCGGTCCGTGGCGCGCTCGACCGCTCCCCGCAGACGGCTCCCGACGACCGGGCGCGCCTGTGGCCGCTCGACGGCGCGGACACCGCGTACATCCTCTACACCTCCGGCTCGACCGGCGAACCGCGCGGTGTGGAAGTGCCGCACAGCGCCGTGGTCAACTACTGCGCCGGGCTGCGGGCCGCGCTGCCGGCGCCCCGGCTGTGGGCGGACGGCTCCGAAGCCGCGCTGGTCTCCCCGTTCGTCTTCGACGGATCCCTTAAGCAACTGGCCCTGATGCTGCGCGGTGTTCCCCTGCACGTCCTGCCGGACGACGTCCGGCGCGACGCCGAGGCGCTCACCTCGTACGTCCGGGAGCAGCAGGTCACCACCGTCAACTGCACCCCCTCCTATCTGCGCGCCCTCACCGAGGCCGGGATGTTCGAGTCCGCACAGCGGCCCGCCGTCCTGCTGGTCGGCGGTGAGGCGATCAGCGAGGACAGCTGGCGGGCTCTCGCCGCCACCGACGGCGTCACCTTCTACAACCACTACGGCCCGACCGAGTGCACCATCAACACCCTGATCGCCGAGGCCACGGGCAGTACCCCGGTGATCGGCAGGCCCATGGCGAACGTCCGCGTCCACGTGCTGGACGAGCGTCTGCGGTTGGTGCCGCCCGGCACGGTCGGGGAGTTGTATGTGGCCGGTGCCGGGCTGGCGCGGGGGTATCTGGGCCGGCCGGGGTTGACCGCGGGGCGTTTCGTGGCCTGTCCCTTCGGGCGGGAGGGCGAGCGGATGTACCGGACCGGCGATCTCGTGCGCTGGAACGTGGATGGCGTGCTGGAGTTCGTCGGTCGCGCGGATGCTCAGGTGAAGGTGCGTGGTTTCCGGGTGGAGCCGGGTGAGGTGGAGGCGCGCCTGGTGGCGCATCCGTCGGTGGCGCAGGCGGCGGTGGTGGCGTCGGCGCGCGGGGATCTGGTGGGGTACGTGGTTCCGATGGGTGGAGTGGCCTGTGATCCGGGGGAGTTGCGCGCGTTCGTGGCGCAGTCGCTACCGGACTACATGGTGCCGTCGGCCGTGGTCTCGTTGGAGCGGTTGCCGTTGACGGTGAACGGGAAGCTGGACCGGCGGGCGCTGCCGGAACCGGAGCGGACCGGTACCGGGGGCGGCCGGGCGCCGCGCAGCCCCGAGGAGGCTGTCGTCTGCGAGCTGTTCGGGGAGGTGCTGGGGGCCGAGGGCGTCGGTCCCGACGACGACTTCTTCGCGCTGGGTGGGCACTCGCTGCTCGCTACCCGGCTGGTCAGCCGGGTGCGCACGGTCCTCGAGGTCGAACTGCGGATCCGGGACCTCTTCGAGGCACCCACCCCCGCCCAGTTGCTGGGCCGCGTCGGGACCGCTGACCGGGCCCGGCCCGCGCTGACCCCGCGGTCCCGCCCCGCCCGGCTCCCGCTGTCGTTCGCCCAGCGCCGGCTGTGGTTCCTGAACCGGCTCGACGGCCCCGATCCGAGCTACAACATCCCCTTCGCGCTGCACCTGACCGGCCCGCTGGACCAGGACGCCCTGGAGCGGGCGCTGGGTGATGTGGTGGCCCGGCACGAGACGCTGCGGACGGTCGTGTACGAGGTGGACGGAGAGCCGTACCAGCGGGTGCTGCCCGCCGCCGAGGCCCGGCCCGCCCTGGCCGTCGTACCCGTGCACCGCGGCACGCTCGCCGAGGCCGTGCGCACGGCCGCCCGCCGGACCTTCGACCTGACAAACGGGCTGCCCGTACACGGCGAACTGCTCGAAGTCCGCGAGGACGAGCACGTCCTCGTGCTGACCGTGCACCACATCGCCTGCGACGGCTGGTCCAACGGCCCCCTCGCCCGCGACCTCGCCGCCGCGTACGCCGCCCGGTGCGCGGGCCGCGCCCCGCAGTGGCAGCCGCTGCCGGTGCAGTACGCGGACTACACGCTCTGGCAGTACGACGGTCTTCCCGACGACGCCTACTGGACGACCGTACTGGCCGGACTGCCCGAAGAACTGGCCCTGCCCACCGACCGGCCCCGCCCCACCGAGGCCACCCGGGCGGGAGAACTGCTGCACGGCCGGATACCGGTGGAGGTGCACCGGGGGGTCGTGGAGCTGGCGCGGGCGTCGGGGGTGAGTGTGTTCATGGTGCTGCACGCGGCGTTGGCGGCGTTGCTGACGCGGTTGGGTGCGGGGTCGGACATCGTGGTGGGCACGCCGGTTGCGGGGCGGATCGATGACCGGCTGGAGGCGTTGGTGGGGTTCTTCGTGAACACGCTGGTGCTGCGGACGGACACGGGTGGGGATCCGTCGTTCCGGGAGTTGCTGGGGCGGGTGCGGGAGACGGACCTGGCGGCGTACTCGCATCAGGAGACACCGTTCGAACGGCTGGTGGAGGTGCTCAACCCGCCCCGCCACCCGAACCGCAACCCCCTCTTCCAGACCATGCTCGCCCTGCAGAACACCCCTCGCGACGACTTCGGGTTCCCCGGCCTGACCGTGCGGCAGGAGACCGTCGGCACCGGCACCTCGCGGTTCGACCTCACCTTCCTGCTGACCGAGGAGAACCGGCCGGACGGCACCCCCGACGGTCTGCGCGCCACCGTCGAGTTCAGCACCGAGCTGTTCGACCGCGAAAGCGTCGCCGCCCTCCTCGACCGTCTCGTCCGGTTCCTGGGCGCCGCCCTGCGCAACCCCGACCGGCCCATCAGCGCAGCAGACCTCCTCTCGCCCGCCGAACGGCACACCCTGCTCGCCGCGGACACCCCCGCCGTGCCCGTACAGCGCAGCGTGCCCGAACTCTTCGAGGCACAGGTCCGCCGTACCCCCGGCGCCCCCGCGTGCAGCCACGCCGAAGGCGTCCTCACCTACCGCGAACTCGACGCCCGCGCCAACCGGCTGGCGCGCCACCTCGCCGCGCTCGGCGCCGGACCCGATCGGCTCGTCGCGGTCGCCCTGCCCCGCGGCCTCGACCTGCCCGTCGCCCTGCTCGCGATCCTCAAGGCGGGCGCCGTCTACCTGCCGCTCGACCTCGCTCACCCGGACCCCCGGATCCGGGCCGTCCTCGCCGACGCCGACCCCGACGTCGTCCTCACCCGCACCGACGCCCTGCCCCGGCTCGCCCACCGCGGCACCACCGTCGCCCTCGACGATCCCTCGACCCTGCGGACGCTCTCCGCGCTCCCCGACGCTCCGCCCGGCCGCCGCCCCGACCCGGCGACCCTCGCCTACGTCATCTACACCTCCGGCTCCACCGGCACCCCCAAGGGCGTCGCCATGCCCCACCGCGGGCTGGCCAACCTCCTCGCCTGGCACCGCGGCCGCTTCCCCGGCGGCCCGGGCACCCGCGTCGGCCAGTTCACCGCCCTCGGCTTCGACTTCTCGGTGCAGGAGATCCTGGCCACCCTCGTCACCGGCAAGACCCTCGTCCTGCCCGACGAGGAGACCCGCCGGGACGGGGAACGTGCCACCCGCTGGCTCGCGGACGAACACGTCAACGAGCTGTACGCCCCCACCTCCGTCATCGACGCCCTGCTGGATTCCGCCGCTGCCCGCGGCCGCGAACTGCCCGACCTGACCGACCTCCTCCAGGGCGGCGAGGCCCTGACCGCCACCCCCCGCCTGAAGGACTTCTGCACCCCCCGCCCGGGCCGGCCCGCGCGGCGCGTCCACAACGTGTACGGCCCCGCCGAGACCCACGCCGTCACCACCCACACACTCGACGGCGACCCCGCCGACTGGCCGCACACCGTCCCCATCGGCGACCCGGTCAGCAACCTCCGGCTCTTCGTGCTGGACGCCTCGCTCAACCCCGTACCGCCGGGCGTGACCGGCGAGCTGTACGCCACCGGCGACGGGGTCGCGCGCGGCTATCTGCGGCGGCCCGCGCTGACCGCGGCCCGTTTCGTGGCCTGCCCGTACGGGCCGCCCGGCACGATCATGTACCGCACCGGTGACCTCGTCCGCCGCACCCGGCACGGACAGCTGGAATACCTGGGGCGCGCCGACGACCAGGTGAAGATCCGCGGCTTCCGGGTCGAGCCCGGCGAGATCGAGGCGCGCCTCGCCGCCCACCCCGCCGTGGCCCGGGCCGTCGTCGTCGCCCGCCCCGCCGCCACCGGCGGACGGGAACTCGTCGGCTACGTGGTGCCCCGGCCAGGCAGCGACGCCGAACCGGCGGCCCTGCGCACCCATGTCGCGGACGCCCTGCCCGACCACATGGTCCCCGCGCACCTCGTCCAGCTGGACGCGCTGCCGCTCACCGCCAACGGCAAACTCGACAAGCGCGCGCTGCCGGCCCCGGCGGCCGGAGCCGCCCCCGGCCCGGGCCGGGCACCCGCCAACCCGCACGAGGAACTGCTCTGCACGCTCTTCGCGGAGGTCCTCGGCCGGCCCCGGGTCGGCGCCGACGACGACTTCTTCGCCCTCGGCGGCCACTCCCTGCTGCTGATCCGCCTCATCACCCGGATCCGCGCCCTGCTCGGCGCCGAACTCCCGCTCAGCGCCGTCTTCCGCGACCCCACTCCGGCCCGGCTGGGCCGCCGGCTCGGCAGCGGCGACGGCCAGGACTGGCTCGACCCGTTGCTGCCGCTGCGCCCCACGGGCAGCGGGCCGGCCCTGTTCTGCCTGCACCCCGGCGGCGGCCTCGGCTGGTGCTACGCCGCTCTCATGCGGCATCTGCCCGACCACCCCGTCTACGCCCTCCAGGCCCGCGGGCTCGCCCGGTCGCAGCCCCTGCCGGACAGCGTCGACACCATGGCCGCCGACTACCTCGGCCAGATCCGCAAGATCCAGCCCACCGGCCCCTACCACCTGGTGGGCTGGTCGCTGGGCGGCATGGTCGCCCACAACATCGCCGCCCGACTCGAGCGGGCCGGGCAACAGATCGCGCTGCTCGCCCTGCTGGATGCCCGGCCCGCCCCGCCCGGCGCACCGGCAACTCCCGCCTGGGACCCCACCGACGAAAGGGAACTCCTGATCAGGGCCCTCGACTCGTTCGACCCGGACGTGCTGCGCGCCGCCGAGGCGCCCACCGACCGGGCCGCCCTGCGCGCCCTCCTGCACCGCGAGGGCAGCGCCCTCGCCGCCCTGGACGAACCCACCCTCGACGCCCTGGTCGACGTGTACGCGCACAGCGTCGCCATCCTCGGCCGCTACCGCCCGCCCCACTACGGCGGCGACGCCCTGCTGTTCAGCGCCGACCTCGACGCCCACCGCCACCCGATCGACGAGGCCTGGCGCCCCTACATCGCCGGCACCCGGACCGCCCACTCCGTGCCCTGCCACCACACTCACATGCTGCGGCCCGAACCTGCCGCCCGGATCGCCCGCGTCCTCGCCGAGGCCCTGCACGGCCCCGCCCGGCCCGGACACTGACCAGGAGGAACCCCACCACCATGGACACCACCAACCCCTTCGACGACCCCGACGGCCGCTTCCTGGTGCTGGTCAACGCCGAGAACCAGCACTCCCTGTGGCCGGCCCCGATCGCCGTACCGCCCGGCTGGCGGGTCGCCCACCCCGAGGACAGCCGGGACGCCTGCCTCGCCTACGTCGAGGAACACTGGACAGACATGCGCCCGGCCAGCCTGGTCCGCGCCCAGGACGGTGGCGGGGCCTGACCCGGCCGGGACGGCGGGATCCGGGACGCTCATGCCGGATCTCCGCCTGCTCGGCCACACTTCCACCTGCTTGCCGAGCCGTCGGCCCGCGCGATCCGGTTCCGGACGTCCCAGTGGGGCGCCGCCGCCCAGATCTGCGCGGCTGCGGGCTGATCGGGGGTGCGGGTGGCACTGCTCTTGCTCCCCAGGGCTGCCCTGCCGCCGGCCCACGCCTGCGCGCCCGGCCGGCTACAGCCCGACCAGCACATCATGGGCTGCCTGGCCCGCGGCGGGATCCGCGCGGGCGCATCGCGGCGCGGACACCGAGAACTCGTGGGCGGGGCCGGACCGGTCGATCGACACCACCGCTCCCCGGCGGTCCACGACCGGGCGTTCGGTGTCGGTGTCAGGGTGTTCGGGACGCGGCGGTGTCGCGGAGGAGCCCGGCGAAGCTCAGGGCGGCGGGGGTGAGCGAGTGGTCGGCCATGCGAACCAGGAGGATGCGCCGGATGGGGGCCGGGGGCTGGAGCGGCAGGACGCTGACGCCGGGTCGGACGCCCTCCAGGGCCAGGGTGGGCGCGAGGGCGACGCCGATGCCCGCGGCGACCATGGCCTGGGCTTCCTGGTAGTCGTGGGCCTCGTAGGCGATGTGGGGCTCGAAGCCGACGGCGCGGCAGCCGCGGACGAGGGCTTCGGCCACCGGGTGATGTTCGGCGCGGGTGATCCAGGGGTCCCGTGCGAAGTCGGCGAGTGAGGCGGCGTCGCGGCCGGCGAGTGGATGGTGGTCGCTGACGAGAAGGGCCGGCGGGTCATCGAGGAGGGGGGTGACGACGATGTCCTCCCGGTCGATTCGGCTCCAGTCGTAGTCCCACATCAGCGACATTTCGATCTCCCGGTTCTCCAGCATGGTCCAGAGTCCGGCGATGCGGGCGCTGCGGACGGTCAGCCGCACGTCGGGGTGGGCGTCCCGGAAGGCGATCACGGCCTGCGGGAGGAGCGAGGCGCCGACCGTGGGGAAGGTGCCGATGCGCAGTGTGCCCGCGCGCAGACCGGCGTAGTCGGCGAGTTCGTTTTCCGCGGCCTGCAGTTCGCGTTCGATCCGTTGCCCTCGTTCGGCCAGCGCCCGTCCGGCCTCGGTGAGGGTGACCCCCCGGGCGTGGCGTTCCAGCAGAGGCTGCCCCGCTTCCGCTTCCAGGCGGCCGATCTGCTGCGATACCGCTGACGGTGTGTAGTTGAGGGCGCGGGCGGTCGCTGTCACCGAGCCGCGCCGGGCGACCTCCGTGAACAGCAGGATGCGCCGGACGTCGAGCACGCCACCACCTCTAGCGTTCACTTCACCTTAATAGCCATGCAGATTTCCGAGATTGTACTTCACACTGACGTAACCCACCGTGGAGGACACCACGCACGGCGAGACCGTCGGTGGACTTCCCCTTCCATGGCTGTGAGGAGTCAGTTGTGCTGCGTCTGCAGGGCGAGATGATCCGCGGAGGAACCAGCAAGTGCTGGATCTTCGACCACCGCGACGTGGCCGCCACGGGCGTGGACGTCGATGCCCTCCTGCTCGCCGCCTTCAACGCCGCCGACCCCCGCCAGATCGACGGCGTGGGCGGCGCCTCCTCCACCACCTCCAAGGCCGCCGTCGTACAGGCGTCGACCCGACCCGATGTGGATGTCGAGTACGCCTTCGCGCAAGTCGGCATCGGCGACGAGCGCGTGGAGTGGGCCAGCAACTGCGGCAACTGCGCCACCGCCGTGGCCCTGTACGCCGTCCACCACGATCTCGTGCCGATCGCGTCGGACACCACCACCGTCCGCATGCTCAACGTCAACACCGGGGCCCGCCTCACCGGCACGATTCCCACCCCCGCGGGCCTCGCCCCGGAGGAGGGCACCGCCGTGGTGCCGGGCACCTCGGCGCCGGGCGTGCCGGTCCTGCTCGGGTTCCAGGACCCTGCGGGCTCGACCACCGGCCGCACTCTGCCGACCGGCCGGGCACTGGACGAGCTGACCGGACCGGACGGCCCCGTCGAGGCGTCCCTGGTGGACGCCGGCGCGCCGGCCGCGCTGTTCGAGGCCAAAGCGTTCGGCCTCGACGGCACGGAATCCCTCACCGCGTTCGCCACCGCGGTGCCCGCGCTGACACTGCTGCGCCGCCAGGCAGCGCTGGCCATGGGACTGGTCCGCGAGGGCGATCCGGTCAGCCACGCGGTGCCGAAAGCGGGAATCGTCGCCCGCCCCGCCCTCTATCGCACCACCCACGGCACACTCGTCAACCAGGACGAGTACGACCTGGCCGTGCGCATGGTCTCCATGCACGCCCCGCACCCGGCGATCGGCCTGACCTCCGCCGTGGCCCTGGCCACGGCCGCCGCCACCCCCGGCACCCTCGCCCACCGCGTGGCCCGGCAGACCGCCGACGGCACGTTGCGCCTGGGCACCCCCGCCGGCGTGGTCACCACCCGAGCCGTCCCCGCACCGGACGGCGCGTCCCCCACGGTGCTGCTGCACCGCGCCGCCCGGCGTATCGCCCGAGCCGAACTCCTCGTTCCCGTCCTGGAAGGACGCCCCGCATGAGCCGCAACGCCGCTGCCCCGGGTACCGTCACCGCACCACCGGGCCGCATCCGCCGGATGCTGTCCCACCTGTACGTCCAGTGCCTGATCGCCGTCCTCCTCGGCGCCGCCGTGGGCGGGCTGTGGCCCTCCGTCGGCGGTGACCTCAAGCCGCTCGGCGACGGCTTCATCGCGCTGGTGAAGATGTTCATCGCGCCGATCATCTTCTGCACGGTCGCCCACGGCATCGCCTCCATGGGCAACGCCCGCGCGGTCGGCCGCGTGAGCCTGAAGGCCCTGGTCTACTTCGAGGTGCTGACCACCGTGGCCATGGTGATCGGCCTGGTCGTCGTCAACGTCGTCAAGCCGGGCAGCGGTCTGCACATCGACCTCTCCACCCTGTCCACCGAGGGCCTGCCGCCGGAGACGACCACGGCCCACCAGGGCTTCGCCGCCTTCCTCCTCACCATCATCCCGGCCACCCTGGTCGGCGCCCTGACCGGCAACGAGATCCTGCCGGTGCTCCTTGTGTCGGTACTGTTCGGCTTCGGCCTGCACGCGAGCGGAGAAGCGGGCCTGAGCATCGCCCGGGGCGTCGAGAAGTTCTCCACGGTCCTGTTCACGCTCATCCGCTGGATCATGCGGCTGGCCCCCGTCGGCGCGTTCGGCTCCATGGCCTTCACCATCGGCCACTACGGCCTGGGCACCCTGCGCCACCTGGCCCTGCTGGTCGGCTCGTTCTGGCTGACCGCCCTCGTCTTCGTCCTGGTCGTCCTCGGCACCGTGATGCGTCTGAACGGACTGCGGCTGCTGCCCTTCCTGCGCTACATCAAGGAAGAGCTGCTGATCGTCCTGGGCACCTCCTCCACCGAGCCCGTCCTGCCGCGCATGATGGCCAAACTCCAGCACGCCGGCGCCTCGAAACCGGTCGTCGGCATCACACTGCCCGCCGGGTACTCCTTCAACCTCGACGGCACCGCCATCTACCTGACCATGGGCTCGGTCTTCCTCGCCCAGGCCCTCGGCATCGACCTCAGCCTCACCCGGCAACTGGCCATGCTCGCCGTCATGCTGCTCACCTCCAAGGGCGCCGCGGGCGTCACCGGCTCCGGCTTCATCGCCCTGGCCGCCACGCTCAGCGCTGTCCCCCATGTCCCGGTCGCCGCCCTCGCGCTGATCTTCGGCGTCGACCGGTTCATGTCCGAAGCCCGCGCCCTGACCAGCCTGGTCGGCAACGGCGTCGCCACCCTGGCCGTCGCCCGCTGGGAGGGCGAGCTCGACGAGGACCGCGCCAAGGCCGTCCTGGGCGGCGAGATTCCCTACGCCCCAGCCCCCGCTCCTTCCACGGTGCCGGCCGAGCCCGACGCGCAGGAGACGCCCGCGCCAACCCGCGCCCCCGTTCCCGCCACGAGCTGACGTCGCATGGGCGGGCCGGGCCGGAGCTGACGCTGCGGCCCGGCCCGCCCATGTCTCAACAGGACGTGGGCGATTCGAGCACCGGGCCACCCTGGAGGACTTCGACTTCAGCGCCTCCCCGACACCGGGTTCCGTCCCGCGGGCCGTGATCCGCTCGCGCATCCTGCGACGGACCGGGTCCGCCAGGAGATGCTGCCCGAGCCGGTCGCGCGGGCCCGGACCAGGGGCGAACGGCCAGGGAGAAGGTGCACGCCTTCGGCTGCCACAGCGGTCGCCCGCCTCGTCCGCGAAGCACAGCGGGGCGTCCCGGTCCCTCACCGTCATCCCGCCGTGGTCCCGTTCCATGCGTGACGGACGCCCCGACGGCTCGCGGGACCCAAGGCCCGCATCCCGTCGTCCCGCCAGCGGGCATACCGTGCACAGGCGGACTCCCGTGAGATCCGCAACCGCCACGCGACCGGCGGCGGCGACACCCTTGCGTGAGCAACTCCGCAGCCTCGAAGGGCACTTGCTCCCGCCGGGCCCGCTGCTTCGCGGTCGGGCCACCTCCCTCGTGATACCGCGTTCCTGGTGGCGGTCCCTGGCCGCCGTTGGCGACCTCGCTCACGACAACAAGGTCAGTGGTGGTCCAGGTCGCCTTCTCTGGCAGGCTGGGATCATGAACGACGCAGCTCGGGACCGGTCCAGCGCCTTCGGACGGGTGCTGGTGGTGGACGACGACACGGAGGTGCGGGCCGCCCTGGAGGACGGCCTGGCGCTGGAGGGCTTCACCGTCCGGAGCGCGGCGGACGGCCATGGCGCGCTCACCGCGGTGGCGGACTGGGAGCCGGACGCGCTGGTGCTGGACGTGATGATGCCCGTGGTGGACGGACTGGCCGTGTGCCGGCAACTGCGCGCGCTCGGCGACCGCACGCCCATCCTGGTGCTGACCGCGCTCGACGCGGTCAGCGACCGGGTGGACGGCCTGGACGCGGGCGCGGACGACTACCTGGTCAAGCCGTTCGCGCTGGACGAGTTGGTGGCCCGGCTGCGCGCCCTGCTGCGCCGCGCCGGCCCCGGCGGGACA
The DNA here is from genome assembly GCF_055584345.1 of Streptomyces sp. NPDC104106. NCBI lineage: Bacteria > Bacillati > Actinomycetota > Actinomycetes > Kitasatosporales > Streptomycetaceae > Streptomyces > Streptomyces sp. NPDC104106. The sequence continues at coordinate 44,076 of NZ_JBVJMF010000020.1, read as the reverse complement.
CCGCGGCCGGTCGGGCTGCGCTTCGCCGACCTGGAACTGGATCCCGAGAGCCGCTCCGCGATGCGCGCAGGCCGGCGGCTGGAGTTCACCCGCACCGAGTGGGCCCTGCTGGACCTCCTGCTGCGCCACCCCGGACAGGTCCTGGAGCGGGAGACGATCATGCGCTGGGTGTGGGGCCGCGACCTCGGTCCCGAGTCCAACTCCCTTGCCGTGTACGTCGGTTATCTGCGTCGCAAACTGGAGGCCGACGGCGGCTCGCGTCTCGTCCACACAGTGCACGGCGTCGGCTACGTACTGGACGAGCGATGACCTGGCGCCGCCGTCCGCGCGGTCCCCGGCGCCACCACCGTCGGCCGCTGCGCCGTCGGCTGGCGCTCACCGCCTCCGCGGCCGTGGCGGGTGTGGCGCTGGCCGTGTGCGCGGGCGCGTACACCGTCACCGTCTCCACCCTGAAGCGGCAGCTCGATCTCCAGCTCACCCAGGCGGCGACGCTGGCGATCCACCAGCACCAGCAGGACGGGCCCGGTGTGCAGGCGGGTGAGTGCCGTTACCTGGCGGCGCCGGCGTGCGCCCAGCTCGTGCCGCGCTCGGTTGCCGACGACCCGAAGGAGAGCTACCTGCTGCCCGTCACCGCCGCGGTGCGCCAGGTCGCGAGAGGCGAACGGGCGCCGTACTACAGCACCGCCACCGTGGCCGGCCACCCGGTGCGGGTGTTGACCACACCCGCACCCGACGGCCTGGCCGTGCAGGTGGCGCTCCGCTCCGACGGGGTGCGGCGGGCCCAGCGGCACGTCGCCGTGCTGCTGGCGTTGATCGGCAGCGCGGGGGTTCCGGTGGCCGCGCTGCTCGGCTACTGGGTGTCCCGGTCCGGGCTGGCTCCGGTGTCCCGGCTGACCTCGACGGCGGAGCGGATCACCGCCACGCGCGATGCCGGGCACCGCATCGAGCTGCCGCCCGGGCCACGCGGCCGGGAGGACGAGATCACCCGGCTCGCGGTCAGCTTCAACACCATGCTCGACGCTCTGGAGGAGTCCCTCGCGGCCCAGCGCCGGCTGGTCGCCGACGCCTCGCACGAGCTGCGTACCCCACTGACCTCGCTGCGTGCCAACGCGGAGATCCTGCTCAGAGGGGACGATCTCACCCCGAAGCAGCGGGAACGCGCGACCGGCGCCCTTTCCCGCCAGCTGCGCGAAGTGACCAATCTCGTCAATGACCTGATCGACCTGGCCCGCGACGAGGAACCGCAACAGGCACTGGAACTCGTACGGCCGACGGCACTGCTGGAGCACGCCGTCGCCGCCGCCCGCGACCACTGGCCGCACATCGACTTCGTCCTGGAGACCGATCCCTCGGCCGCCGGCATCCTGGTCGCGGCGGTCCCCAGCCGGCTGACCAGGCTGTTCTCCAACCTCCTGGACAACGCGGCGAAGTTCTCCCCGGCCGACGGCCGCGTCGAGGCGGCCGCGCTCCGCTCACCGGTGGACGACCGACTGGAGGTCACGGTCCGCGATCACGGATCCGGCATCGCCGCCGTCGACCTGCCCCATGTCTTCGACCGCTTCTACCGCTCCCGTACCGCCCGTGCCCTCCCGGGCTCCGGGCTGGGCCTGGCCATGGCCCGCCAGATCGCCGGCACCCACGGTGGGGAACTGACGGCCCATCAAGCTCCGGGCGGCGGCGCCCTGTTCCGGCTGCGCATGCCGACCGTGCCGCGGCCCCCGGCCACTGGCTGACCCTGCCCGCGCTCCCCGAACACGCGGCCGTCGAGCCGACCGGGGCCTGTGCCGGTGCAGGTCCCGATCCGGCCGCCGCCGTAGGCGCGCGCATCCCCCTGGTCAGTCCGGTACGGGCGCGGAGGGCCGCCTGGATGGGCGAGGTGACCCGCGCCTCGCGCGCGGATCCGCTCAAATCAGCGGCCGGTCGGGCCAGTTGGCGTCACAGGCCGGCCGGGCACAACCGCTGGGCCCCGCCGCCCTGGACCACCGCGTCGGCACAGCCGGCCGGCAGACCACCGTGGGAGCGGTGCGAGAAGTTGGCAGTGACCGTCAAAACGCCGTCACCGAACGTCGTGCGCTGCACCAGTCCGTCGGGCGTCAGCCGCCGGAAGTCGGTCATGGGCTGGGTCGCCGCGGCCTTGTGCAGGGGCTCGAAGTACTTCTGCAGCTGGGCGATCCGCTCGCCGTGCTCGTCCAGTTCCGCCTTGTCGAGGACGACGTTCAGCGGGACGTTGTACAGCATGGCCAGCAGGGCGCGGGTGCGGCTCTGGGCGGGCAGCTTCGACCAGGACAGCTCCCAGCGCTCGGTGCTGATCACCGAATCGTGCAGCACGGTCTGGTACAGCGGCACCCGGTACCTGGGGTCGTACATCGCCTTGGCGACGTCGGCCGGCAACTGGACGGGTTTGAAGAAGATCCCGGGTGCGCCGGCCGGCGCGTAACCGCCCCAGGCGGCGTGGTCCCGCTCCAGCGCCCACAGCTGGTCGGGAGCCGGGGTGCCCGAGCCGTGGCCGAAGGCGAGCACACCGTTCGCCCAGGAGCCGGCGCTCTCCGAACCGAGCACCAGGTCGCGGTCGCCGGACAGCCAGGCCATCCGCCGCAGCCGGTTCGCCCGGTCCTGTGCCTGCGTCATCGGGTGCGCGGGGGAGTGGTCGGTGAACAACTCGCCGGCGGCGTCCACGTCGAGGAAGTAACTGTCGGCGCCGTTCGCGGTCATCTCGCGGGTGCGGTCGGCCTGATAGTGCCGGGTCGGCTCGGCGCGCCGCAACGCCTCGGAGCTGACGTAGCAGCCGCGTCCACCGAAACCGGTGACGATCCTGTCGTCGGCTCCCCGTACGCAGGCGTCCTGCCACACGGGCGCGGGCCACTTGGACACCGGGCTGTCGGCCGAGGCGGGGTTCTGGGCGTTGGCCCAGGAGTCGTACGGTCCGACGAGGTAGCCGGACCGCTCGGCCAGGCTCACGGCCGAGCGGTCCATGGGGGAGCCGTCGGCGTCGTAGCCGAGCCACATCCTGTCGATGCCCAGCTGCCGAAGGCGCTGTACGCCCTGCGCGGTGCGGGCCTGGCCCCAGGTGTACGCGTGGAAGGCGCCCACCAGCTTGCCGACCTCGGGGTTGCGGGCGATCTTCTGGCGCAGGGTGGTGATGCCGCCGTGGGCCTGCAGCCAGGCCCGGTAGTCGCGGGCGGCGGCCACCGGCGAGCCGTCGGTGAGCGCGAAGGTCAATATGTAGTCGAGGGTGTCCTGCGACGGGGAGAACGCGTGCTCGGTCTCGGTGTGCAGCCGGCCGCCGGCGGAGACGAACTTCAGCGTGGTGCCGATGTCCGAGGCGGCGATGTAGCTCGCACCGTGTCCGCCGCGCATGCTGGTGCCCCAGAACGGCATGGTCAGCCCGTCGGACATGCCGACCTGCGAGCCCACGATCCCGGCCCCCGCGGAGTTCCACCAGTGGTCGGCGACCGGCACCGACAGGCCCTCGCCACGCGGGATCTGCAGTTCGCTCGTGTCCTGGTCGGTGGCGGTCACCGGCCAGGTCAGCGTGCCCTTCCCGGTGGAGTGCACGGTCACCACCAGCCGTCCCTCGCGGGCCGCCGCAGTGACCATGAGTGCCTTCGCCGGGTACACCCAGGTGGCCCTGTCCCCGTTCACGGTCACCGTCCCCGCGGGCCCGAGGGCGTCGGCCGCCCGGGCGGACAGCTGCCAGACGTGTCCGTCGTCCGCCTCGCCGCGCACGGCCAGCGAAGTGGTGTCCACCACGGCGCGCCCACCGGCGACGGGTACGGTGACCTGGTTTCCGTGCGCCACGACCCGCCGGCCGTCCCGGCCGCCCGTGCCGAACGCGGTGGCCGTGCCGACCACCCCGATCACCGTGAGGGCGGCACTCAGCACGACGATCTTCTTCTTGGTCCTCTTGATCTTCCTCGTCTTCATGGGGCGCCACTGTCACGAGGCGGTCTAAGAAGTTCTTAAGAGCTCTTCGTGCAGCGCCAGTGGTTCGAGGTGCCCGGCCCCCCTGCCCAGCAGCCGTGGGTCCATCGGCTCCAAGACCTGCGTGTCCAAAGGCAGAGATCCATGACCACCACCTGGACCCACGCTCAGGCCGGAGGGGGAGCAGCTCGCAGGGCGGAGAGCCGGACGGCGGCGTCCGCGGCGGAGGGCGAGCCGAGGCGGCGGTAGAGGGCGACGGCGTCCTCGAGGCCGGCCAGGGCGGCGGCGCGGTCGCCGAGAGCGAGGGCTCAGCGGGCGGCGCCTTCCAGGGCACGCGCCTCGTCCAGCGGGCTGCGGGTGTCGCGGGCGAGCGCCAGGGCTTGCTGGTGGAGTGTCAGCGCCGTGCGTGGGTCCGCCGTCCGCTCGGTCAGGGCTCCGAGATCGAGCAGGGCGCTGGTCTCGCCGAGACGACTGCCGATCTCCTGGTAGAGCGCCAGCGCCTGCTGGCAGAGCGCGAGGGCGTCGCGGCTGTCACCCAGTGCGTCGCGGGCCCGGCCCAGGCCGAGCAGTGAGTCGGCATCCCCATGGCGGCTGCCCGCTTCCCGGCAGGCGTCCAGGGAGCGCTGGTGCAGCTCGGCCGCGGCGCGGTGGTCGCCGACGGCGTACCGGATCCGGCCCAGCCCGCGCAGGGTGTTCGCCACGCCCTGCACGCTGTTGAGGTCCTCGTAGATCGTCAGCGCCTCCTGGTAGTACGCACCCGCGCTGTTCCGCTCGCCCATCTCCTCCAGGATGTAGGCCAGATCGTGCAGGGCTGCTGCTTCGCTGCGACGGTCTCCCATGGCCCGGTAGAGGGCGAGCACCTGCGAGGTCAGCTCGACCGCGGAGGGGGAGTCGCCCGAGGAGTGGCGGGCCCGGCCCAGGTCGCACAGGTTGTCGACACAGGACCTGGCGCGGATACGGTTCACGCCGCAGCCTGCGCCGCTCGTCGAACTCAAGCTCGCGCTGATGATGCTCAGGCGCCCGGATTCGGAGCAGGGGTTCGGGTGGTGGCGGCGCGGGTTACGGCAGCGCCTGCCCGGCACCACCCGCCCGCTGTGGGATCTGATCTCCGCATACAACGGCTCGGCGTTCCTGGACCCGCTGACCACGGACCTGCCGACGGGCCTGGACGCGGTCCGGGCCGCCCCCACCGCCCTGGTGCGCGCCGCGGGTGTCGAACAAGCCTGGGCCGGGCGGAAGGGCCCCCTACCCCGTTGGCTGAGGGATCTGGTCGACGGCGACGTCACCTCCCGAGAGCGGCTGTGCCTGGGCCTGCACGACGCCTTCGGCGCTGTGTTCGGCGAGACCTGGCCCCGAGTGACGGCCGGCCACAAGGCCGAGTTCGCTCGCTACGCTCTCGACGCGGCCGAGCGCGGGGTTGTCGGCGCGCTGACGGCACTGTGCCCGGGGTCGCGGCTGGTCGGCGGCTGCTGGGAGGTGGACGCGCCCTATTCACGGCACGTGGCGGCAGCCGGCCGTGGCCTGGTTCTGCTGCCGACCTTCCACTGGACCGGCGCGACCATGGTCGGCGACAAGGGGGAACGACCGCTGATGGTGGTGTACCCGGCAGGCCGGGGCATACCGGTCCTGCCCGCCGCCATGGGCGAGGACGCGCTCGCTCCGGTCCTGGGCAGCACCCGAGCGCACACACTGCGTCTGCTGGCCGATCCGCGGAGCACCAGCGAGCTGGCCGCCGCCCTGGCCGTCAGCCCAGGCGCGGCCTCCACCCACGCGGCCGCCCTCCGCGAGGCGGGACTGATCAACACGGTGCGCAACGGCCGCGCGGTCCGGCACGAGCTCACGGCACTGGGCAGGCTCCTGACCGAAGTCGCGGGCCAGGGCGAGGCCTTGGCGGGGAAAGGGGCGCGAAGTCCAACGCCGGGTATCGCTGATGGCGGCGCGGGTGACGGGCCCTGACTGGTGGCGCCGCTGACCACGCCCGAGATGGAGGCGCTGCGCTCGCTGCACATCACGTTGCAGGATCCGCGCCGCGAGTAGGGCGCTCGCATTCACCCACCGCTTCTTCCCGCTGGAGGAGAACGCGCAGGTGCACACCCACGGCCGGTCCCTTGACCACCAGCCGGACGCGCGAGCGGGACGGTACCGCGTGTGGGTGGGGCTTCGTAGGATGCGCAAGTCACCGCCCAAGCGCGGTAATTGGGGATGCACTTCCGCCGCGATCGCGTTTTCCGGATGACCGTAGGATCGGCTCGACCGAGGAGGAATTTTGCGTCAGACGATCATTGCCGCGCTCACGACGGCCGTCCTGGCTGTCGCCGTCGCCCCCGCAGCGGCCGCCGGACCCCCCGCTCGTCCGTCCCTGGAACCGCTGACCCGGCTGTCCGCCGAGCGGGTCCTCATCGCCGACCAAGTGGCCGCCGCCAAGTACCGCACAGGGCAGCCCATCGACGATCCCGCCCGCGAGCAGCAGGTACTCGACGGCGTGGCCGCCCAGGCCCGGGCACTCGGCACCGACCCGGATGAGGTGGTGGCTGTCTTCCGGGACCAGATCGAGGCGAGCAAGATCGTCCAGCGGGGGCTCTTCCGCATGTGGGACGCGGATCCGTCGAAGGCGCCGACCGGCAGCCCCGATCTGTCAGTGATCCGCGTGGAGATCAACCGCGTCAGCGGCCAGCTCGTGCAGGCCATCGCGGACACCGAGGCGCTCCGCACCAGCCCCCGGTGCGGAGGCCGGCTGGGGGTCGCGTACCTCGGCACCGACCGTACGATGCGGCTGGACTTGCTCCACTCGATCGCGCTCGGGCGCTCCCTGCCGCACGTTTGCGAGGCAAAACAACCGGTAAGGACCCGCAGCCGGTGATTCGGCCACCTGGAGGCGGCGCCGGATGAACGGCGGCGGCCAGAGGGCTGAGCGGCAGAGGTCGCGTGGTTCCTCCCGGTGCTCGGTGACGGGCGCGAGCCGATGGGGCTCGGGCCCGTCACCGGCGCGCTGGTCACCGAATCCACCGGGGAGTTCCCGGCAGGCCGGCCCGATCCCGTTGAACCTGTGGATCATGTCCCGGACGGTGTCCTCGTCGGCCAGCACCAGATTCCCACCGCGAGGCGGAACGAGGCCGGGCCGTCCCGCCTGGCTGGGCCTGCCTACAGGGCCGGGTCCGTCCGGTCAGGCCTTCAGTGCGGCACGAATGAGAGCGCGCAGGTCATCGTCGGTGACGGCCGCCATGTCCGTGGACCGCAGCCGGATGGTGGCCCTTCCGCTGATGAGCGTGGGATGGCGGGAGCTGAAGCCACCATCACGGTCTGTTCCCCATCCGTAGATCGAGACGCCGTGCTGCCAGACCCCGATGTGCAGTCTGCGCGTTTCGACCCGGTAGGTGGGCATTCCGTACGACAGTGCCACGCTCGCCTGCGGGAATTCTTCCAGGACCAGCCCACTGACCCGGTCGAAGAGCGCGCGGTGATCGGGCGCGATGGCGTCGGTGTACTCCTGCACACGGTCCATGCGACCCATTGTGGTCCTCCCGCGGGCCCCCGCTGCGGCTCGACCGGCCGCGGCCGGCCGACAGGCCGCTGATCAGGGCAGATGGAGAACTGGGACGAGAGTATCTAGGGTCAGCACGTGGCTTCCATCATGGTGTGCGAGGACGACGCTGCGGTCCGCGGCGTCCTCAAGCGTGCCCTGGAGCACGACGGCCACACCGTCGGCGTCGCCGCCACGGCCGACAGCCTGCTGCGGCAGCTCGCACCGGCGCCCCATCTGGTCGTCCTGGATCTCGGGCTCCCGGACGCCGACGGCCGCGACGTCTGCCTGGCCCTGCGGGCTCGCGGCGTCGACGCGCCGGTGTTGATGCTCACCGCCCTGGACGGCCTGCATCACAAGGTGGGCGGCTTCGAGGCCGGCGCCGACGACTACATGACCAAACCCTTCGACGTCCCGGAACTGCTGGTCCGCGTCCGGGCGCTGCTGCGCCGGGCCACCGTGGCGCCCGCACCACGCGAGGTCGTCCTCGATCCGGCGAAGCACGTGGTGACCTACGATGCGGTGAGCATGAGCCTGACCCCGACCGAGTTCCGCCTGCTGGGCCGCCTGATCGCCTCGCAGGGCGACGCGGTGCGCCGCCACGCCCTCATCGCCGCCGGCTGGCCACACGGAGCGCAGGTCAGCGACAACACCCTCGACTCCTTCGTGCGCCGGCTGCGGAGCAAGCTCGCTCCGCTGGGGGTGGCCGAGCGTCTGGCGACCGTCCGCGGCGTGGGCTACCGATGGCAGTGACGGGATTCCGCAGGCGGGTCGTCGCGCTCACCGTGCTGATCGCCACCGCCGTGGTCGCGGTACTGGTCGTGGTCTCGCACGTGCTGCTGAGCCGGGTCACGGACGCCGACGCGCACGACCTGGCGCGTACCCGCGCCGAGGCTGTCGCGGCGAACGTCACAGCCGTGGGCGGCCGTGTCGTACTGACGGAGAACAGCAGCGAGGCGCTGGACGAGGTCGCCTGGGTGTATGCCGACGGCCGCCTGATCGACGGGAACGTACCGGCAAGCGTGGTCGAGCGCGTCGAGGCGCTGGCAGACTCACGGCGATCGCAGACCGCCACCGTCGGCAACTACCTCCTGTACGCGCGAAAGGTTCCGATCGACGGCCACCACGTCATGGTGATCGTCCGGGTGGACCTCACGCCCTACGAGACATCCGAGCGGCACAGCCTGACCTTGTCGCTGATCCTGGGCGGCCTCACGATCCTCCTCGCCGGCGGTGTCGCGCACCTCGTGGTGCGCCGCGCGCTGCGGGTCGTACACGAGATGGCCGCCCTCGCCGACGACTGGAGCCATCACCAACCCGGGCGCCGCTTCGACCTCGGAGTCCCCCACGACGAGTTCGGGGAGCTGGGGCGCACTTTGGACCACCTCCTGGAGCGCGTCGACAACGCGCTGGCGGACGAGCGCCGGCTCACCGATGAGATCGCCCACGAGCTGCGGACACCGCTGACGGTCCTGCGGGGCGAGGCGCAGCTGGCGCAGCTGTCCGGCGAGCCGGTGGCGCCGGAGGCGGTGCTGAGCGAGGTCGTGCGCCTCGATGCGGCGGTCACGACGATCCTGGCCGCCGCTCGCGCACGGAGAGACGCTGGGACCCGGTGCGATCTGCGCTCCGCCGCCCGGCAGGCGATCGCCGGCCGCGCGGTCGAGGTCGCCCTTCCCGCGAAGGTCGAGGTCGCCGTCGCGGCCGACGTCGCCGTGTCGCTGCTGTCGCCCCTGCTGGAGAACGGCCTGCGGCATGCGCGGTCGCGTGTGTGGATCACCGCGCGCGTCCAGGGTGAGGCAGTCGTGGTCGATGTCCTGGACGACGGCCCGGGGTTCGATCCCGCGGAGGTCGACCGGGTCTTCGAAGCGGGTGTGACCGGCGGCGGCGGGTACGGGCTGGGGCTGCCGGTGGTCCGGCGCATCGCCGCCTCGGCCGGTGTGGAGGTCCGTGCTATCGCGGACGGCCGCGGTCACGTCGAGGTGACGCTCCCGGCCGCCCGTGTGGCCGCGTAGTCAGGTTACGTGCAGGTTCCCCGCGTAAACCTCACTGCATGACAACGACAACGGAAGTACGCTCGCGCAGCGGGCGGCTCATGCTCAACAAAGTCCCCGAGGTCACCATCTGGTTCTGGGTGATCAAGGTCCTGTGCACGACCGTCGGTGAGAGCTTCGCCGACTGGATCAACACCCAGCTGGGCGTCGGCCTGGTGAACACGGCCTGGATCTTCACCGCGGTCTTCGTGGTAGTCCTGGCCGTCCAGCTGCGGCTCAAGCGGTACGTCCCGTTCCCCTACTGGCTCACCGTGGTCGTTGTCAGCGTCACGGGCACCTTGTACACCGACATCCTGACCGACCAGCTGAACGTGCCGCTGTGGATCAGTTCCGCGGTCTTCTCGGTGCTGCTCGTTGTGGTCTTCGGCGTGTGGTGGCTGCGTGAGCGCACGCTGTCGATCCACTCGGTCACCACGCTCCCGCGGGAGTCGTTCTACTGGCTGACCGTCCTGGTCACCTTCGCGCTCGGCACCGCGACCGGCGACTGGACCCTGGAGCTGACCGGCTGGAGCCCGGGCGTCTCGGTATTGCTGCCGCTCGGCCTCATCGCGGCGATCACGGCGCTGTGGAGGTTCGGCGCGAACCCGGTGCTGTCCTTCTGGCTCGCCTACATCCTGACCCGCCCGCTGGGCGCGAACATCGGCGACTGGCTCGCCTCCCCCAAGGTCGCCCAGAACCCGGGCGACCCCACCGGTCTCGCGCTGGGCACGTTCACCACCAGCCTGATCTTCCTCGGCCTGATCCTGGCGACGGTGGTCTACCTGACGGTGTCGCGCTCGGATGTGACCGAGACCCACCAGGCGACCCACGCCGCACCGGTCACCAGCGACCCGCGCAAGGAGCGCGTCGCGCTCGCCGGCTTCGGACTGCTGGCCGTCGCCACCGCGGGCCTGCTGGTCTGGGCCCACGGTCAGCCGCACGTCGGCCCGGCGCCGGAGACCGACACCACCTCGGCCGTCCAGATGGCTCCCGGCCAGGCGGTGAAGAAGTTCCCGCCCGCGAAGGTCGCCGCCCTGCGGACCCTCGCCGCCACCTCGCTCAAGGACGCACGTTCGGGGAACGCGACCGGCGCCCACGCGGCCGCCCAGTCGCTGCGTGACCTGTGGGATGCCGACCAGGCCTCGCTGCAGCCTCTGGACAACACCGGCTGGACCTCCATCGACGCCCAGATGGACAAGGTGCTCAAGACCTTCGGTATCGATCACTCGAACCCCCCGATGTCGCCGGCACAGCAGGAGAGCGAACTGAACGCCCTCTTGGCGGACTTGGGCTGACAGAGCGCACAGCGCCCAGCCGGCGCAGCGGCCGGGGCCGCTTGGGGCCGCCCGGGCATGTCCGCGGACTCACGTGGGGCGGCCGAAACCGGCCTCAAAGGTTTCGACCGCCCCCGCTGCGCCCCAGGCCGGCCGGTCGCGGCGGCGGTTGATACGTCAGGAACAGACGCCGGTGACCACTCGGACCCGGGCCCTGCACGCCTACCCGCGCCGGCGCGAGACCCAGGCCCGCCACCCCGACGTCTCGCCGCCCAACGACGCGAACGCGGCCGCGTCCGCAGCGAGAAACGCATCCGCTGGGGCGGACGCTCTCTTCCCGCGGCAGCCTGACCGAACAGGTCAACCTGTTGCGGCACCGGTATGGGCGCGGTTCGAGAGACCGACTGCCGGTGAGGAGGACGGCGGGGTGCCGTCCGGCCGTGCCGGAGCCGGAACCGGTAGGTGTCCGCCACACCGATGAAGACGACAGGCGACGGCTCGGTGGTGGCATGGCGGTGGGCCCCATGGTGTTGCCGTCCGCTCTCACGCTCGCCGCGATCATGCCCGATCTGAGAGGGAACGGGATCGGTGCGAGACTGGGCACGGAAGGGGTGATCCACGTGGCGGACCCACCGCACGCCTCCGCCCGTCGTGACACCGCTGTCGACGAGCACCGGCTGGAACAGCTGATCATCGAGGCGCAGGCGGCCCTCCCCGTCGAACTTCCCGCCCTGGCGAATCACTGCGCCTCCGCGCTCGGCCTGGAGGCTGCCCTGATCTACCTCGTCGATCTGCAACAACGGGTGCTCATCCCGCTCGATGAAGCCTTGGAGCCGCTGCCGGTGGAGGGCTCGGCGGCCGGCTGGGCGTACCGCACGCTCACCCCACGGGCGGCCGGCACCGACGACGGCTTCATCGTCTGGATGCCACTGGTCGACGGTGCCGAGCGGCTGGGCGTGCTGGCGGTGGAGACCGCCTCGCTCGACGGGGTGCGGATGCGTCGCAGCCGGATGCTGGCCCATCTGTTCGCCATGCTGATCACCTCCAAGCGCGCCTACAGCGACTGGCTCGCCGCCCGCACCCGCACCGCACCCATGCGGTTACCCGCCGAGATGCTGCGCGCCTTCCTGCCACCGCGCACCATCGGCAGCGTCAGGTGCGTCTCGACCGCGGTCCTGGAACCGGCGTACGAGATCGCCGGCGACGCCTTCGACCACTCGGTGGTCAAGAACGTGCTGCACACCATGATCCTCGACGGCATGGGCCACGACCTGACCGCGGGCCTGACCACGTCGGTCGCCATGGCCGCGGCACGCAACGCCCGCCGCGAGGGGCACGACCTGGCCGAGGTCGTCGGCACCGTCGACCGGGCACTCGCCGAGTGGCTGCCCGACCAGTTCTGCACCGGTGTGCTGTGCCGGCTCGACGCGAAGACCGGGGTGCTGCGCTGGGTCAATTGCGGGCATCCTCCACCACTGCTGATCCGTGCCGGACGCGTGCTCGTCGGGGCGCTGGACAGCCCTCCGCAGCCGCCGATCGGCCTGGTCGGCCCCCTCGCCCCGGCGGCCCGGCAGGTCCACGAGACCACCCTGGAACCGGGGGACTGCGTCCTGCTCTACACCGACGGTGTCGTGGAGGCCCGGGACGCAGCCGGCGCGGAGTTCGGACTCGACCGGTTCACCGACTTCATCATCCGCTCCCACGCGGCCAGGCAACGCCCGGCCGAGGTACTGCGCCTGCTCATCCACGCCATCCTCGACTACCAGCGCAACCAACTGCGGGACGACGCGACCATCCTGCTCTTCGAATGGCGCCCGCGGTACGAGTGACGAGCTATGACACCGAGCCTCACTGGACGGGCACGACATGGCTCGCGCGGCCGAACCAGCCGTCTGCCCGTATCTCCGTGGACCAGCAAGACGGCCTTCTTTCTTCCGGTCGGCGGCCTGCTCCTTCTCCTCGCGCAAAACTGACGGATATTTGGGAGCCCACAGGTGGGCTGCCGATGAGAGCGGAAAAGACTGACGCGGGCCACTTTCTGGCCGGCGCTCGGTTGGAAAACGTGAACGGTCGCCTCTGCGGACGCCAGCAGCTCGTGCCGGGCGGGCTGGGCGCACGATCACGGGGTAGACCGCTGCAGGCCCCCGCGCCATCCGGTTGAGCGGGTGACGCCGTCCATCAGCAGGTCAAGCAGCCGCTCAGCCTGCTCCCGCTGGTGGCTGGCCCCGGCTACGAGGGTGACGCCCGCCAGAGCCGAAAGGATGTCGCGGGAGGGTACGTCCTGCCGGATCACCCCCTGGGTGACGCCGGCGAGGCGGAACTTCTCGACCGCATCGGTCAGCTGCTCGCGCGTCTGTGAGCCGAGATGTTCGTCGTTCTGCAGGAGGGACTTGAGCGTGTCTGCCATGCCGTGCTTGGCGGCGAGGTAGTCCAGCACCTCCGACATCCAGGACCGCAGGGCCCGGTCGGCGGGCAGCTCACGAAGAAGTGCCGAAGTCCGAGCGGCGAGACGGGAGGTCTCGTAGCGGTAGGTGGCGTCGACGAGCTGCTCACGGGTCGGGAAGCGCCGGTACAGGGTGCCGATCCCGACGCCCGCGTCCTTCGCGATCTGTTTCAGGGTTGCGGCGGCGCCGTCCCGGGCGAAGGCCGCGGCGGCCGCGGCGAGCAGTTTGTCCTCGTTGGCTCTCGCGTCGGCCCGGGTCGGCCGGATGGACGGATCGGTCATGCGTGTTCCTCTCTGCTTGCTATGCGGAGTCGGCTCCGCTTATCGTTCGGCGGGTAGCGGAGCCGGCTCCGTTAATCGGGACGGTAACAGGTGGCTGCCGGCCCTCCCGTCGCACTGCCGCGTCCAGAGAAGGGCCGTCCACGCCATGCAGTACCGCACGCTGGGGAGTACCGGGGTCCAGGTCAGCTCACTGTGCCTGGGCTCGATGATGTTCGGGAAATGGGGGAACCCCGATCCACGACGATTCGATCGCCATCATCCGCACGGCGCTCGATGCGGGCGTCAACATCATCGACACGGCCGACGTGTATTCGGGCGGTGAGTCCGAGGCCATCGTAGGGAAGGCAATCGCCGGACGGCGCGACGAGGTGGTCCTGGCAACCAAGGTGTCGAGCCCGATGGGCCCCGGCCTCAACGAACGTGGCGCCTCACGGCGCTGGATCGTCCGGGCCTGCGAGGAGAGTCTGCGCCGCCTGGACACCGAATACATCGACCTCTACCAGGTGCACCGGCCCGATCCCGCCACCGACGTCGACGAGACCCTCAGCGCACTGTCCGACCTGGTCCGCACAGGCAAAATCCGCTACGCGGGGTCTTCGACATTCTCCCCCTCGGCCATCGTGCAGGCGCAGTGGACCGCCGAGCGGCGGCAACGTGAACGATTCGTCTGCGAACAGCCTCCGTACTCCCTGCTGGCCCGGGGCGTAGAGGCCGATGTGCTGCCCACCTGCGAGACCTACCGGATGGGGGTACTCGCCTGGAGCCCGCTGGCCGGGGGCTGGCTGTCCGGCCGCTGGCATCGGGACGCGGCCGACCCGTCCAGCCACCGCACTCGGACGATGCCCTTCCGTACCACGCTCTCCCACTACGACCTGGATGTCCCGGGCAACCAGGCCAAACTCGACGCCGCCACCGAACTCGCCCGGATCGCCGACGAAGCCGGCCTGACCCTGATCCAGCTGGCACTCGCGTTCGTCACCACCCACCCCGCAGTCACCGCAGCGGTCATCGGTCCCCGCACCGCCGAACACCTGCGCAGCCAGCTGAACTCAGCGGACATCGTCCTGGAGCCCGCAGTGCTCGACCGCGTCGACGGCGTCGTGGCGCCCGGAGTTGACCTCAATCCCGACGACACTGGCTACGGTGCGGCCGTCCTTGCCGATTCCAAGCGCCGACGCCGCGCCGTCTCCTGGTGAACCGCGGCGGTTCCAGTCGGTCTTCAGGGCGGGGATGTCACTGAGCCGACGAATAATGACGTCCCAAGCTGGGGCAAGCGTCGAGCGTCAGGCCCGTGCCGGTGGGGCAACCGTCGAGCACCTGTGGCCGGTGGTGCAGCATCTTCAACTTGCGTTTCGCGGCTGGGCTGAGGTCGGGTGCGGGGGTGGGCAGCTGGAACACAGTGAGCCACTCGGTGTTGGCGTCGATGAAGTGCTTCATACCCGCGGTGAGGTGGAGGCGTATGTTGTCCCAGGCCGGAACGATCGGCCCGCCGAGCGGGATGCGGGCTCGGACGATCACCTCGCGGAAGTCCCGCCACCAGCCAAAGCCCTTCGCTCGTCCTCACGACCGTGGTACTCGCAGATCGCACTGATCAGCCGGGACCGCTCCCCGGGCTCGTAGCAGGTCATGCCCGCCATCGACACCCGCCCGGAGCCCTGCCCCCTCACCCTCACGACCGGGGTCCGACCGATCCGGCCCCAGGTCCTGGAACGCGGCGGAGCCATCGACTGCCCGGCCTCTCCGCGAAGACGAGCCATGCGCTCGCCGGGCCGGCCGCTGTCAGCTCCAGCCGTGCCGCCTCAGCAGCCGCCAGGTACCTTCGACCGTGGGAGAGACGTGGAACAGCCAACCGATCACGGTCTTGATCCGTGTGAGCGTCCACCGCTGGTCCGCCCACCCGTGGGCCGGCGGGCCGCGCTCCCAACTCCCGCTCCGGGCTGGCGATCTGGGCACGTTCAGTACCTTGCAGCGCCACGTCGCGTCGCGGCGATCTGAAGCGCACGGACCTCGGCCGAAGGGCCTCTTGAGCCTAACCGGGGTGTGGCATACGGCGTTTTGGTGATGGGCGGGGTCATGCGGTTGGCTGACGGGGGGTGCCGGCACCACAGCCGTCGCCTTCTTGCCAAGTCCGCTACCTCCGCTACGGCTGCCGCCGGCAAGCCCATCGACACCAGCACGGCCCTCGTCAGGGTCTCCGGCCAGGTGCCCTCGGCGAGCAGTCTGGCACGGTGACGGCAGAACACGGCCCGAACCCTCCTCGGCCGGCCGAATCAGTACGTCGAAGGTCACGTTCACCGACTGGCGGATCAAGGCGGTCGGCCGCACGGGCTCGGGCAGCGCATGGCCGAACACTGACATGGCATGTGCTGACGGTCACCAAGCGCCCGGGCCCCTTTCAGCAGCCGGCCGGTCGCAGGCGGACGGGGAGACGGGTGTGGCCGTTGCTGATCAGGGAGGGCAGCAGGGGCAGGTCGGCGGCGGGGACAGCGAGTTGGAGATCGGGGAACCGGCCGAAGAGCATGCGCAGGGCGGTGGCCACCTCAAGGCGCGCGAGGGGTGCGCCGAGGCAGAAGTGGACGCCGTAGCCGAACGCGAGGTGGTCCCCGCAGGGCCGGGTGGCGTCGAAGCGGTCCGGCTCGCTGTGCCAGCCTGGGTGGCGGTTGGCGGCCGCGTAGGACGCGAGGATGGCGTCGCCCTTGGCGATCTTCTGCCCGTCGGGCAGGGCGATGTCGGTGAGGGCGTAGCGCAGCGGCAGGTGCTTGACGGCCGGTTCGTGGCGCAGGGCCTCCTCGACCACCGCGTACCAGCCGATGCGGCCGGTGCGGATGTGAGCGAGTTGGGTGGGGTCGGTGAGCAGAGCGGTGACGGCTTGGTCGATGACGTTGACCGTGGTCTCGTAGCCGGCGCTGATCAAGAGCAGCAGCGTGTCGCGCAGCTCCGTGTCCGACAGTGCCTGGCCGTCGCCCTCCTCGTCGCGGGCCGCGATCAGCAGCGACGTCATGTCGTCCCCGGGCTGGGCGCGCTTGGCCGCGATCAGTTCGTCCAGCAGCCCGTAGAGAGCCGTGGCGTTCGAAGCCGCCTCGTCGGCGGAGAGGTTGGTGGCGAACACACCGTCGACCAAGGCCCGGAAGCCGTGCCGGTGGTCCTCGGGGACACCCATGAGCCGGCCGATGACCGCGATGGGCAGCGGGTAGGCGAAAAGCTCGCGCAGGTCGACCGCCTCGGTACCCGGAAGGCGGTCGAGGCCGTCGAGGAGGTGGGCGACCAGGTCTTCGACGACGGGTTCGAGAGCGGCGATGTGACGGGCGGAGAAGGCGGGGCCGATCATGCGGCGCAGGCGGCGGTGGTTGGCGCCGTGGGCCGTGAACATGTTCTCGACGTTGATCCACAGAGCGAGCGGCCAGGTGGCGACGGTGTCGGCGAAGCCCGGCCAGTGGGCGCGGCCGTCCTTGGAGACGTCCGGACTCGTCAGGAGCTGCTTGAGCAGGTCGGGGTCGCTGACGGACCAGGCGGTCACCCCGAGGATGTCGACGAGGGTCGCGGGGCCGCGTGCGTAGAGGGCCTTGTGCTCGGCGTGCGGGTCGCAGCCGGTGGGATCCAGGACGAGGATCTTCTCGGACATGTGCGTGCTCCTTCGGCGTCAGTGGGCGGTGGGGAAGGCCTCGGGCAGAGTGGCGGGCGAGCGGTGAAACGGGCCGGGGCGCCAGACGAGTTCGTCCGGCACCCAGGAGAGGTCGAGTTCGGGCAGTGACCCGTAGCTCGCCAAGGGCGGGCGCGGTGGAGGACTCCGTCCGGGGCGTCGCGGACCGAGGTGTCTCCGGCGTGCGTGTCCCGGAGAAGCTCCGGCTGGTGACCGGCCGCAGGAGCGTGTTGGCGATCAGGTTCGTCAGCGGCTCGATGCCCGCGCCGTGGAGGGTGATCAGCACGGCTCCGCGGCCGCAACCCGGCGATGTGCCGTCCGTGGCCGTCTCGGCCCACGCGCGCAGAGCGTGCTGGCCGAGGTTCGCGAGGGCGGTCCTGCCAGCGGCGCTGCAGCCGTCGTGTGGGATGCCGACCGATGGCAGGGCGTGGGGCCGCCACTCCGTCATCGGCAGCACCGGGCAGATATCGGGATTCGCCTGCTGCCAAGCCCGCGGGTCGGCCGGGAAAGGCACCGGGTCGTCCGGGAGCCGGTGGGCGAGCTCGTTGTCGGCGACCAGGGTAGCCAGGGCGGCCGGGGTGAGTTCCACCGTGACGAGCGCGCCGACGGTGTCGCACACGTGCTGGTAGGCGGTCTGAGGGCCGCGCCACCGGCCGGCCAAGCGTCCACGTCGTGAGGGGCCTTGGCGCCCACAAGGGGTATGGCGCGGCTGCGTCCGCCAGGCAGAGGCCGAGGCCGAGGCAGACCGCGGCGAGCGCGACGACCGACTGGCCACCGCTGACGACGTACTCCGCCCACAGAAACCAGCCGAAATCGCGCCGTCGGCTCCCGGCGAACATCTCATGCCGCTGATCAAGGAGATGCACGAAAGACGCCCACGTGGCCCGCTGCACCGGCGAGCGGCTGATGGCCCAGCTGGCCCGGAAAATATGTCATTCGAGGGCAGCGGCGACGAACCATGGTCCCGGAGCCGTTGGCGCCGCGGCCACGGGACCTGGTCGCCCGTGATGGGGTCGCCGCCATCACGGGACCGACGACTGGCCCGTGCTCGGGACGGGAGCGAGGCTGGATGGGGCGAGCCATCTGCTGCTATTTCAGGGGAGTTATCGGTTGGCATTCAGACCCGCGGTTACGAGATCCTCTGTCCAGTGGCGCGGAGTGATAGGGAATACGCGATGGTCCGCGCGTTGTTCGATCATAATTCCCGCACAAGACATCATGCTCCGCGTGATGTAGCTGCACAGAAACACCAGGATCACCACCATCACGGGCCACCTGAGTGTCTCCATCTATGCGAGCGCGATCTTGACGGGTGTCCACACCCACATAATGCGCAACCGTGTAGATCGATACGCATGGGCCATTGAACGAAAGCGGTCGCACGTCTCTCGTAAAGCGGTTCGGCCGCAGAGAATCCGGTGTTGACGGGGCACAACAGGCCCGCTGTGCAGGCCGACACCGGAGGGACCGGTTCACAGTCCATCGAGACGCTTGTGTGTCGGCTACTGGCCGTGCCCGCCCGCGCTGACCTGACCCCCAGTAGTTCTGCACGGCGATCCGCCGCAGTTCCTCAGTCCACGGGTCGGCCCGGTAGCCGGATCCATGCCGGCCGAGGGCCTCCAGCGTCGAGGGGAGCGCACAGTCGATTCGCGCTGTCGGGCGCAAGTACCGGGTCGAGTTCCGCACGGTGCGCAAGGCGTTGCCCCGGTGTGTCCGGAGCCTCGGAACTAACTCCCGCGGCCAAGGACCAGGCAGATGCGGGTGACCAAGAAGCGCCGCCGCGAACATGTGGGCCATGCCAGGATGACCCACATGTCTTCCGATCCCCCGGTATCTGCCGAGCACGGTGGAAAGGCTGTGGCCGACGACTACGACAGCTTCGCCGAGGCGTACGCGGCCGAGAGTGAGTCGGACCTCCATAACGGCTACTACGCGCGGCCCGCGATCCTTGACCTGGCCGGGCACGTGGCCCGGCACAGGATCCTTGACGTCGGATGCGGCGCCGGCCCCGTGATCGAGGCGCTGCGCGATCGCGGCGCCCTCGTGACCGGCGTCGACCCCAGTACGAAGATGCTGGAGTTGGCCCGGCAGCGGCTCGGTGAGGACGCGGCCCTGCATCGGGCCGGCCTGGGCGGCGCTCCTCTGCCCTTTTCTGACGGCGCGTTCGACGATGCCATCGCATGCCTGGTCCTGCACTACCTGGAAGACTGGAAGGCGCCGCTCGCCGAACTGCGGCGTGTGCTGGCGCCCGGCGGCCGACTCATCGTGGCCGTCAACCACCCCTTCGTCTACAGGCCGCAGCATCCCCATGCCGACTACTTCGCGACCAGCAAATGGTCCGAGGAGTACACTTTCAACGGCCAGAACGCGGCGCTTACGTACTGGCACCGGCCGCTGCACGCGATGACCGGCGCCTTCACCGAAGCCGGATTCCGGATAGCCGTCATCAGCGAACCGCCCCCCGCACCCGGCGCCCGCGAGCGTTTCCCCGAAGTCTTCGAAGAGATCTTCGGGAACCTGCCCTCGGCGACCGCATTCCTCTGCTTTCTGTTCTTCGTCCTGGAGGCCGCTTGAGGCTGGAAACCAGCCCTGGGAAGTGGTCAGGTCCCGCTCCAGGAGCTCTTCGCCGATCAGCGCCGGCGTGGCGCCTGCCGCCGCCGCGTGGACGACGCGGGTCGCCTGCTCCACCGGAACCCGAAGGCGCCCGGCGTCGGGTGCAGGCCCTGGGCGCAGATCCCGGCCCGTGGCGCCGTGCCACCGCGCGGTATCCGGCCCCGCTCTCCCCCTCCCCTCCGCGGTGCGGTGCCGATGAAGAACCGACTGGACCGCCATGGGGACTACCCCGTTCGGCCAGTCCCGCGTCCCGGGTCTGACGTTCAGCGAGCGTTCGTGGTGTGAGTAGTGGTGTCTGACCTGAGACTGTGTGGTTCCACCCCCAACCGTCATCGAACACGCCCCCCGGCCGGCCGCCGCGACGGCTCGGCGGGTCGCAAGCGGACAGCGGCGGCGCTTGGTGACGGCTGAGGATCCCGCTGATGGTGCGGGCGGGGACACCGGTGTGCTCGGACAGGGCCTCCGGCCCGCGCGCAGGGTGTCCTGCCTTGAGCAACTACCGACGGCTGCGTGTCCCCAACGTGACGGCCGAGTACAACCGGAGCAGGCAGGCCCGAAATCGCCTGCCGCCGCTCTTGCGGTCCATCGGCGGCCCCTGGAACATGAAATCGCCAGCGCGGGGGCTTCGGCAGACTGCTCCGTCGCGTGTGCATCCGCCGACGGGAAGGCAACGTCTCCATGAAGCTCGATCGTTTGATACGCGCCGTCGCAGCCGTAGCACTCGCCGTGGGCGGCCTCGCCGCGACATCGGCGTCACCCGCGCAGGCTGCCTCGTGCGTCAACCCGGTGGCGCTCCGCTCTCCCGTGTCCTTGAACCGGGGCACGAACAACGGGGGCAGTCAGATCGGCGTGCTCTACCTGGGCTACTACTCGTCTTGCCGTAAGGTCTACGCGGAGTTCCACGTCACGAACCTCGCCACCAGTGACGTGGTCACCCTCGTCACCATCAAGATGCACGATCTGTTCTCTGGCCGGGATTACGGCTACACCCAGATCAGTCAGGACTCGATCTACAGCAGGGGCGGCTGGGCCGACACTCCCGCCATGTCGATCGACACATCCGGCTTCTATCACGACGCGATCGAGCCGGTGGCGACGATCGACTACTGGAGTTCCGGCTCGTGCGGGATGGTCGGGTGGTCCCACGAGTTCGACAACGGCCAGGCGGGGAACTGGGACACCGGCCGCTTCGGTGATGCCTGCTGAGCGGCGACACGACGTGCCGGCAGTCACGGCATGGTCGGAGCCGACCGATCCGCTGGGTTTTGCGGCCACTTCAAGGGGAGGACCGCAGGAGCTTTCCGTCGCTCGATTGCATCCGGACGCCAAAACGGTCCAGCATCCCGTCGTAGTCGGACCTTCACGCGGACCGGCGGGCGTCGTCTCGCCCTCGCAGCGGCGAAGGCGAGGGACGTGGCGGAAGCCGGCGCGGTCGAGGCCTGCGGAGAACGAGCTGCCCTCGGCCCGGAGCTGAATGCGCCGGGTCCTGTGACCGTCCAGGAGGGGGTCGTCGTGTTCTACAGCTCTGCCCGGCCGGACCGTCCCGCCGATCGCATCTGGCAGGACATCCTGCGGGAGTTCGGCCGACCGGTGGCTGTTCTCGCGCGGCCGGAGCCCGGATGGCGCCGCCGGGTGGGCCAAAGATCGGTCGACGGTCTCCTCCAGCGGATCGACCTCGGATATTGCGAGGAGCGCACCGTGCTGGTGCAGGTCACCAGCCAGCGGCGTCTGCCCGAGCACGTCCGCGTGTTCTCGACCCTGGAGCCCGATGCGCTCCTTCGTGAGTTCCTCCTCAACTCCTCGCCTGACGGGCCGATCCGGCTGCCGAGCAAACCGAGTGCCCGAACAGGCCGGCTGGTCGTGGGCGGATCGGCGGTCGAGGCTCAGCGGCTCGTATGCGGCGACTACATCGCTACGCTCGCCGCGGTGGGGGAGGAGACGGTTGCGGTCATCAGCGCCGCCGCCCTGCACGAGCAGGCCATCCACCTGACGCTCGACACCACAGTCAGTCCCGGTTGAGGCCGGGGCACTTCGCCGTACGCAGGGGCGCGGGTGTCAGTTCAGCGCGAGTGACTGCGCGGCGGTGATCCAGCCAGTCGCGATCGCGTACCGCGCCGCGGCGAGCGTGACCTTGCCCGAGCGGACTGCGGTGTGCAACTTCGTCTCGACCGGGTCCTTCTCATGCGGTTCGGAGCGGATGCGCTGGGTCCTTCAGACCATTGAGGCCCGTCACACGACTGGCGCCGCTTCAGCGGGCTTCGTGGCGGTCCGGCGGGTGCAGCGTGACTCCGTACCCTCTTCGGCACGGCGATGCCTGTCGAAGGACTGTCAGCGCCTGGTACCTCCCGGCCGCCACGCTTGTCATAACCGAGATGGTCGGCGACCTCGCCCTTCCGCCGCCTGGCCAGTCGGCGACAGGTCATCCCGGCCATCGGCCGGATCACCGCCGAGGGGCGTGACGACGGACCGGACGGCGTCGCCCGGGCAACGGACCGGCGCTCCACCCGCTCTTCCGGGCCTGGCCGCTACGCGGCGGAGGAGCCCGGGCCCTGCTTGTGGTCCTCTTCACGCTGCTCGTAATCATCCAGCAGCAGTCGTGTTGTGAGGTTGATGTGCCGGCTGAGTGCCTCCACGACGCCCGCCACGTCCCGGGCCATGGCGCGATCGCGGATCGTCCTGTGCTCTGCGGTGACATCACGGTGGCTGTTCTCGGCCGGCGTACGGGCCCAGCAGCGGTAGACCTTCGCGGCATCGCGCAACTGGAATGCCATGTCCCGCAGTGGTCGGGTGGGACGCCCCTCCAGCAGGACGCGGTGGAAGCGGGCGTGGGCGGTCGGCCGGCGTTCGTCGATGGTGCCGTCGTCGCCGAAGACCGGAGTGCGGGCGCGATGGTGGTGCGCCGCGAGCAGATCGGACTCCCACTCGATGGTGCCGGCGGTGACGGACTCTCGGGCCACGTGGGCTTCGATGAGTACGCGGGCCTCGGTCAGCTCCTGCAAACGCTGGAGGAGACGGTGACCACTCGGAAGCCTCGCTGCGGCGCGAACGTCGCCAGTCCCCGGCCAACCATCCGGGCCAGCGCCTCCCGCAGGACTTCGCTGCTGGCGCCGTAGCTGTCCTTCAGCGCTGCCACGCGCCCGGCCCCCTGCGGGGAAATTCGTGGGCATCGCCCTCCACAAGATTCGGCCGCGACCAGGTAGCGGATCGCGTTCAGCATCTGGCGGTGGCAATGGCCTGCGGCTGCCTGCCTCTGCTCCTGAAGCCCGGCCGACTCCGGCACCAAGGGCCGGACCCCCGTTTCGTGGCGTCCCTGATGTGCCCCGGCTTACGTGGAATCGAGTCGCTCCGCCGCCTGGTCACCACTCGGGCGAGGCTGATGACGCCTCGTCGGAGTCTTCGGTCAATGCGCCTGTGACAGAACGAAGACGTCGCGGTGGACCGCCTGTAACTCGGTGCGGGATACAAATACTTCCGACCGCATGCACCGCGCTAGTCCTGGGGGAACACCGTGAAGTACACCCGCGTCACTGCTCTCGCCGCCATCGGCGTCGCCGCCACCCTCTCGCTCACCGCCTGTGGCAGCGACGGCTCCGGGAAGGACTCGTCCTCCACGAGTTCCTCGTCCGCGTCTCCTTCGTCCTCGGAGGGGGGCTCGAAGTCGGACGGCGGCTCGGGCTCCGACGGCTCGGGGGCCAGCAGCGCGACGGCGGGCTCCGGCAGCGCGAAGACGGGCTCCGGCAAGGACACCGAGGGCGGCGCCGGCGGCGGGAACGGCACGAAGGAGTCCGGCGGCAAGGTCACGTTCTGCAAGACGGCGGACCTGGCCATCGACGCCCGGGACGCCGCGCCCGACAAGACCTCCGGCAGGATCGACATCACCATGGTCAACCGGGGTTCGACCACTTGCTCGGCGACGGGCTTCGCGGGCGTCGACATCAAGGACGCCGACCACACTTCGAGCCCCATCGAGCGCGGCCACGCCCAGCCGCGTATCACGATCCTGAAGCCCGGCGACGCCGCTGTCTTCGACCTCGCCTACGAGATCGACAACACCGGCAAGAGCCTCACGTCCCCGACCAACATCCTGGTGACACCGCCGAACGAGACCCACACCGTGAGCCTGAAGTGGCCGGCGGGTGCGGGGAAGATCAAGGGCGCCTACACCGACGTCGCGGTCTACCCCACACACACGACCAAGTAGGGGCGGTGCGCGGCCTGCGCGCTGATGGCCAACCGCCCTGCCCAACTGGGACCTTGGCCATCCCTCAAGGGGCAAGATGTATTGACTCACAGCATTGTTGGCGCGGGCGGAGGGCCCCGTGACCTTGCAGCACTGTGTGGCGTCGGGGCGCTCGCGTGACGCCACGCGAGCGCGGCCGCGTGGTGCTCGGCACCAGCATCCTGCCGACTCGTGGCCGGCCGGTCCGCGCTGACGGCGGCCGCGATCACGGCCCTGTAAAGGAACTGGCCCCCTTCGGTCAGTTGTGCGAGGGTGTCGAGCCCGCGCCTCAGCCTGCGCCCTCTTTCTGCAACGAGTTCCAGCGGCTGTTCCGCACCGTGACCGCACCGCCCACCCGCGACCTCCACAGTCCACTGCGCTGGTCCACTCGGCCCCGACGTCATCAAGCCCCCGCTCAACGCAGCCACTACCGGCGCCCAGCCGCCCTTCAACCATGAAGATCCACATCTGCGGCTGGATTGTGGGGGAGGATGCCGGCACGGAGGCCGGTTCGGGATGGGCGGGCGTAACGATGTGCGGCCCGTCGTAGGGGCCCGTGCCTGTCAACGACCATTCGTCTGTTCCGGTGCCACGTCCCCGCCTCCACCCGTGTCCAGGAATAGCCGCGGGGCCGCCCCGCGTTGTCGCGAATATGACGACGAATGCACCGAGCCCCGAGGTACTGCGATACACCGCCTTCTCCAGCACCCCCGCCGGCGGAAACCCCGCCGGCGTCATTCTGGACGCCACCGCCCTGGACGACAGCGACATGCTGGCCATCGCCGCCGGCCTCGGATATTCGGAGTCCGCGTTCCTGACCCCGCCCCCGCAGGGCCTCGGCGGCCAGGAGGGACGGGCGTACAGCATCCGCTACTTCAGCCCCAAGGCCGAGGTACCGTTCTGCGGACACGCGACCGTCGCGGCAGCCGTCGCGCTCGCCGAGCGGACAGGCCCCGGGGAACTGCTGTTCGCGACGCGCGCCGGCGCCGTGCCGGTGGAGGTGACCGAGGAGGGCGGCATCGTCCGGGCCACACTCACCAGCGTCGAGCCGCACATCGAGAAGATCGCCGACGCCGACCTCGCGGAGGCGCTCGCAGCGCTCGGCTGGCCGGCCGCCGATCTCGACCCGGCCTTCCCGCCCCACGTCGCGTTCGCCGGTGCCCGCCATCTCGTTCTCGCAGCGGCGACCCGCGGGCGCCTCGCAGATCTCGCGTACGACTTCGCGCGCCTCGAAGCCCTGATGCACCGCTTGGACCTGACGACGGTCCAGTTGGTGTGGCGGGAGTCGGCCACCGTCTTCCATGCCCGCAACCCGTTCCCCGTCGGCGGCGTCGTCGAGGACCCGGCAACCGGCGCCGCGGCCGCGGCGTTCGGCGCCTACGCCCGTGAGTTCGGCCTGGTCCCCCACGACGCCGTCCTCACCCTGCACCAGGGCGAGGACCTGGGCCGCCCTGGCGAACTCACGGTGACGCTCCGCTCCGGTGACCCGCGCGTCCGTGTCGGGGGCACGGGAGCCCGCATCAGCTGACGTGCCAGCCAACCCGTGTCGTGGAACTCGTCGAAGGCCGCCTGGTCGACGGCGGTTATACCTCCCTCATCCACCTGGCACAGCCGAGCGCGAGCCAGGTCCCCGTCAGCGGGCCGCTGCCGTGCAACCCCACCCGCCAGCACCGCGGGAACGAAGGCTGCGACTTGCAAATTGCGTAGTCCTCACGGAGGAAACCACGTTGCGGGCGCTCTCGCGGGAGCCGATGCACCGAGGGCGGTCCGGACACGGCTGACACCGGCCCTTGGTGGACCGCGCCGCTAGGGCATGTCCCTTTGACGAGTGATCAGTTGATCGGATGTGTCTGTCTGTCCGGTTAGTGATCACTGATGCGATGACGGACCGGATCGAGCCGCTGAGGCCGGGCGATCCGGTCCGTGGACGGCGATGGCCGACCACCGCCGCACGCTGGAGGCCATCGCGTCGAAGGACCGCACCTGCTCGCCATGGCGTGGCCTGCCGGCCGAGCTCGGCTCGTGCCAAACTGCTGACAAACGGCCAATCAGGTGGGCGGTGGACGGCGCCTGGGAACGGATCCTCGCCGCAGTCCTGGCAGCGGCCGATGAAAGCGACGACATCGGCTGGACCGTGTCGGTGGACTCCACCGTCTGCCGGGCACATCGACCATGCCGCTGGAGCGAGGAAAAGGAGGCTTCGGACCGCACCGAGCCAGGCGATCACGGGCTGGGATGCTTCCGCGGCGGCCTGAGCACGAAAGTCCATCTCGCCCTCGACAGCTATGCACGACCCCTGGCCCTCCGTGTCACCGCAGGCCAGGCAAGCGACGCACCGGTCTGCGAGGCCGTCATGGCTGGCATCCGCGTTTCGCGGAGCGGACGTGGCAGACCGAGGACCCGCCCGGAGGCCGTCCCGGCGGATCGCGCGTATGCGTTCAGTGCGATCCGTGGGCAGCGACGCCGGCGACGGATCCGTGCCGTCATCCCGCAGCCGTCCGATGAGGTTGGTCACCGTCTGCGGCGAGGTCGCACCGGCGGTCACCCGCCGGCCTTCGATGCCGAGGCGTACAAGCAGCGCAACGCGGTCGAACGATGCGTCAATCGGCTCAAGCAGTGGCGTGGTCCGGCCCTGCGGACGGCCAAGCTCGCCATCGCTTACCAGGCCGCACTCCACCTCGCTGCCATGCTCATCAGGCCCGCAGGTGACGCAGCCCGGCAGCTGAACTGATCACGGTGAACCCACCCGATGGCCTTTGCTTTTGCGCGAAGATCACCCCCTGGACGACCTCGTGAAGTTCCTTGGGGACCGCAACATGGAGGACCACCACGCCTATGCCGAGGTGGCCCACCGCTTCGGTGCCGACGCCCTCCTCGACAGCCACCTGCCGATGCTCGACCTGGTCGACATGCTGGCCAGGGACTACCAGGAAATGGACCCGGTGGATTCACGTCACGGAGGGCTCGCGTACGCGTGTCCGGGCTGCCCAAGACCGTGGTCATCTCGGCCGCCGAGGTCCGCAAGGCGATCGAGGAACAGGTCGGCATACGGTGGCGGACGCGGACCGGTGCTCCCTGGAGGGATGTGCCGGATCGATACGGTCGCTGAAACCGGGTCTATGACCTCTTCCACCGCTGGCAGCGTGATGGCAGCTGGGCCAGGATCGTCACGCAGCTCCAGGCCGAGGCAGACGCGAAGGGCCTGATCACCTTGGGAGGTGAGCGCCGACTCCACCGTCTGCCGGGCCCACCAGCATGCCGGTGGGGCGGCGAAAAGGGGGACCTGCAAGAGGAGCCGCCCTGCGGCATTGCCGTCGAGCCAGCCGACCACAGTCTTGGCCGCTCCCGGGTGGGCTGACCACCAAGGTCATCTTGCCGTCGAGCAGGGGCAGAAGCCGCTGTCCATTGTGATCACGGCCGGTCAGCGGCGTGACTCGCCACAGTTCGAACCGGTCCTGGAAGCGATCCGGGTGCCCAGACTCGGTCGGGGCCGGCCCCGCAGGCGCCCGGACCGGGTGCGGGCCGACAAAGCGTACGAGTCCCGCCATAATCGGGCCTACGTGCGACGACGCGGGATCAAGGCGACCATCCTGGTTCCTGCGGACAGGGTCCGCAACCGTCAGAAACTCGGCTCCCGAGGCGGAGGGCCGCCGACGCTCGACAAGACCGACTACAAGCAGCGGCATGCGGTCGAATGCAGGACCAACCGGCTCAAACAGAATCGGGCCGTGGCCACGAGATAGGACAGGCTCGCCGTCCGCTACGAGGCGACCGTGCTGGTCGCAGTCCTCAACGAGTGGCTGTGACCAGCACCTTCACAACACGCAGGCCCTAGACGACGGCCGAGAGGACGGTCAGCGTTCCCGTGGCCGTATCGATCGTCGCCTGGGTACCAAGGGGGATCGTCGGGGGGTGGTTGCCGTGTCCGGCGGGGAGCCCGCCCAGGACTGGAACACCGAGTGCGGACAGCCGGTCGCGCAGGACATCGTGGACGCCCCATCCGCCCAGCGTGGGATCGTCGGCATCGCGTTCGAAGCCGAGGAACTGGCCGAGGGCGACGCCACGCACACCGTCGAGCGCCCGGGAGCGGATGAGCTGGGTCAGTGCTCGGTCGACCTCGCCCAGCCCGGTTCCTCTCTGGTGTTCGAGGAAGAGGATCGCCCCGTGCAGGCTGGGCAGGCCGGCTCCGGTCTCCGTGCGGATCGCGCTGAGGTTGCCGCCCATCAGGATGCCCGTCGCCGTGCCGTCCACGGTGACTTCCGCGGTGGCCTCGGTCGGGTCGCGGTGGAGGGTGACAGGGTCGGTGGTCATCAGTGCGCGGCGCAGGGACTCGGCGGAGGCGGGCCCGGTGTATGTGTCGTCGCGTTTGGCGAAGGGGCCGTGGAGTGTGGCCAGGCGGCATCGTGACCACAGGGCGAGGTGGATGTGGGTGATGTCGCTGAAGCCGACGACCGGCTTCGGGTCGCGTCTGAGGGCGTCGGTGTCGAGGTCGTCGACGATGCGGTAGGTGCCTTTGCCACCCAGAGCGGCGATCACGGCGCGGACGCCCGGATCGCGGAACGCCGCGTTCAGGTCGGAGACGCGGTCCTCGTCGCGGCCGGCCATGTAGCCCCACTGATCGAAGATGTGTTCGCCTAACTCGACCTGAAGGCCCCAGGAGGTGAGCAGGTCAACGCCCCGGGAGACTTCTTCCCGACTCGGCGGACAGGCAGGAGCGACGATCCGCACGCGATCTCCGGGCCGTAAGCGCGGCGCCCTCAACGACAGCGGATTCTGGTAGTCATCCATCCGATGATTCTGCGCCTGATCACCCGCGGCCGAGATCTGCTGTTCGCAACAGACCCTGGCCCCGGTCCAAGTCCTGGCTTACTCCCGGCAGCCGACCTCGACCATCAAAGGCGCGACAGAGTCACGCTAAGCGACTGCCGTCCTCTGCGCGGTGCGATGGGTGATGAACCCGTGGTCGGCCGCGTCCTCACCGGTCTCGATCTCGTACGGGGCGCGTGGCGGTCACGCGCCCACCCTTCGATGACGTCCGACGAGCGAGGTGATGTCGTCGCCGTGCGGGTCGGCGTGGCTCTCGTGGTCGCTGACGTGGAACGGCGCGTCCTTCGCGGTGACGGTGAAGCCGAGGATCACTGTGGCCGGCCGGCCCTCCAACCGGTGTCGAGTCGGTCGCCGTCGCGGGAGGCGAGCCAGGCCTGGGTGCAGGGGCCGAGGCGGAGCAGCGTGACGCCGGTGTTGTCGCTGCGGCGGGCTTCGACGGGGACACAGTAGGGGGCGGGACTACGGCACCGGGCACGGCGTCGGGGTCCTGGCGATGGTCACAGATGCTCTCCATGGCCCGTCGGGACGTGTGACGAACCCGAGCCGGGGGGTGGGGGTAAGCCCCCTGGAAACACGGATGTTGACCGGATGGGAGGGCCGACGAGAATCAGCGAGGCTCTGGCCATGACGAAGAGCATTCGCAACGCCTCACTTCTCGCTGCCACCGCCGTCGTCCTCGGCCTGATCGCGCCGGTCACGGCCTCAGCCAGTGCCGGTGGCCCGCTGCACTGGGCCAGGTGTGAGGGCACTGGCCTCGATCCCCGGCAGGAGTGCGCGACCCTCGCAGTGCCGATGGACTACGCCGACCCGAACGGCCCGAAGATCGACCTGGCCCTCTCCCGCATCCGCAGCGAGAAGCCGTCGGCGCGCCGGGGCGCCTTGCTGCTCATCCCCGGCGGGCCGGGCGGCGACAGCCTCGACGACCCGTCCGGGAAGGGGCAGAAGCTTCCTCAGGCCGTGCGGGACCAGTACGACCTGATCGGGCTCGCGCCGCGTGGCAACGCGCCCTCCACCGCAGTCAATTGCGGGGTCGACCACGGCGACCTCGCCCTGACGGCGCTGCGGCCCTGGCCCGACGCCGACGGATCGGTCACGGGGAACATGGCCACTGCCCGGCGCATGGCGGACGCGTGCGCCCGCAACGGCGGCGCGTTGATGCGGCACATCAGCACGGTCGACAACGCCCGTGACATCGACCGTATCCGGGCCGCGCTGGGGGAGCGCCGCCTGTCGGCGTGGGGCGTCTCGTACGGGACATACGTCGGCGCGGTCTACGCCCAGCTGTTCCCGCAGCGCACAGACCGCGTCGTCCTCGACAGCAACGGCAACCCTGACCCGGTCAGGGCAGAGCGCGCCTGGCTCGCCGCGTTCGAGGTGGGCGTCGAGGACAATTTCCCCGTGTTCGCCAAGTGGGCCTCCGCGCCCGGCAATCCGTACCGGCTGGCCGGCACGGCCGCCGAGGTGCGCCCGCTCTTCCTCCGCCTCGCCGCTCGCCTGGACCGCGCCCCGATCCCCTGGCCCGGCGCCAATCCGGCGGAGTTGAACGGCAACGTACTGCGCCAGACCATGCTGAACAGCTTCTACGACCCCGACGACTACGCCGGTCTGGCCCAGCTGATCCTGGCCGCTCGCAAGGGCACGGTTCCGCCCGCACCGCAGTCGCCCCCGGACACCGTGCTGCAGAACATCACCGGCGTGGCCGCCGCCACCATCTGCAACGACGTCGCCTGGCCTCGGTCAACCAACTTCTATCAGAAGGCCGTTGACGAGAGTCGCGCCAAGTACCCCCTGACCGCGGGTATGCCGCGCAACGCAATGGTATGTGCCGCCTGGCCGTGGCGGCCGGAACAGGCGCCGGTGCGGATCACCGACCGCGGACCGGTCGGCCGGATCATGCTTGTCCAGGACGAGCGCGATGTGGCGACCCCGCTGAGCGGCGCCCTCAAGCTCCGTACCGCCCTGGGCCGCCGTGCCGTCATGGTCACCGTCAACTCCACCGGTCACGAGGCATACCTGGCCAACGGAAACGCCTGCGGAGACGAGACGGTCTCGCGGTTCCTGGCCACCGGCCGGCGGCCAGGGGCGGACGTCTACTGCGAGTGAGCGCACCCTGGCCGCAGCGCCGGGCCAGGGCGTGAAATGCATCCTTCGCTTGCAGTGCAAGCTTGAACGGGCGGTTGCCGGGGCGGTCGATGATGGTCCTGGTGACGTACTGGCCACGCAGGTCGGTCAGTACGCGGGCCGGAGTGCTCTCGCCGACAGCCGCTCGTGCAACCGCCGTTCCCGACGCAACTGCCTGGACCGACACACCGACGAACAGAACTCCGCCCCGGGCCGGGCTCCTGGCCTCAGCCGTTCGCCGCAGGACCGGCAGATGCCCTCCCCGGCCCGCCTGGCGTCGCTCGCGAGGGAGGAACTGGTCGAGGCCCTGGCAGTCTCTGCAGCGGAGTCCGCTGTGGTGACACGGCCGAGGCGGAGGAGGAAGCGGCGCCGTTGCTCGCGCCGATGCCGGGCTCGGCGGTGCCGCTCTGGCGGCGGAAAGGGCTGCCGGTGACCGTCAGCGGGTTCTGGGCGTGCGCGAACAGCAGCGATCCACAGGTAACAGGCCGCTTCGAGCCAAGTGGTGGCGTGGAGCTGCGCCTTGGGACGACGCCGGCGAAGGTCGAGGGGCCGCGGTCGAAAGCCTGGCGCCTGGCGGAGCGCGGGTTGCTCTGTTGGAGGCGTCGGGGCCATGCAGGGCCGGCCGGCGGTCCCCGGCCGGCGGTCCGTGGCCGTGCCAGACGCCGACCCTCCGACCTGGTTGATCGCGGACGCGTCCGTCGCGGTGACGGCGGTCAGGGACGCGGTCAGCGCCAAGGTCGTCGTCGCGGCCTGAGCCGCCCGCTTGGCGATGTGGTTCATGGAGATTCTCCACCTTCCGGAAGTCGGCAAAATCGGTCGACTGCTTGTACGAACCGGCGGTGGACCAGGTTGCATCGCTGGCAGAGATTTCCGTGACTACGGGTACAGCTTCTCGCCCTTCGCCAGCATCGCTACGTACTTCTCGATCCGGCGCGCTCGGGTCTCGGCCTTCTTGGCGTCCTGGATCCGGTAGAGGATCGCGTAGCGGTTCTGCCGGTCCAGCGTCTCGAAGAACGCCGCCGCAGCCGGGTCGGCGGTCAGGGCCGCCGCGAGGTCGTCCGGTACCGTGGCGGTCTTCGCGCCGTCGTAGGCCGCCTCCCAGCGGCCGTCTGCCTTGGCGCGGTCGACCTCGGCCTGCCCCGGCGGATGCATCCGGCCCTGCTCGATCAGGGCGGCCACCTTGTCCCGGTTGACCTTGGACCACTTGCTGCTCGGCCTGCGCGGGGTGAACCGCTGGAGCCACCACTGGTCGTCGAACGTGGCCTTCTGGCCGTCGATCCAGCCGTAGCAGAGTGCCACGTCGAGCGCCTGGGCGTAGTCCAGCGCGACGATTCCGGGCCCCTTCTTGCGAAGCTTGAGCCAGATGCCGGGCGAGACGGCGTGGTTCTCGCCGAGCCACGCCTCGAATGCCTCGGCGGATTCGAATGCGACGATCTCCAATTCCTGAGTCACCCCAGCAGCGAACCACACCCGGGCGATTGTCATGACGCATTCGGCACGGTGCCGGAGGGAAGATGCCCGTGGACCTACATGATCATCTCTGTTCTCTCCGCAGAACGATCAGGCAGTGGAACACGCTGCCGGGCGAGGGGACAATCGGGCAGACTCCCCTGACGGCCTGGATCGCCAAGGAGCACCTGCGCAGCTTCCTCGCTCTGGCCCGCACCCGCGCCGACCGCCACCGCGTCAGCCACGCCCGGTGGAAAAGCTTCACCTGGTGCGCGGATTCCGACATCCCCGGAGTCCGCCGGCTCGCCATCACCGTCGACCGCTGGTGGCCCGAGATCGCGGCGTTCATCGACACCGGGCGCAACAACGCCAAGAGCGAGGGGATCAGCCGTGTGATCAAGCTCGTCGCCCGCGCCGCGTCTTGTCGGCGTCCGCGACGCCGACAACCAGCGGCTACGGACACGCTGCGTCACCACCCGCCGAGCCCGCGGACACCTTCCGCGCCGCTCAACTCTGAAGCCCCCTTTTAGGGCGACTTTGGCAGCGCAACGTGAAGGTCCGTCGGCTTGCTGCCGGTTCACCAGATCCGCCGATGTGGCTGTCGATGCCCTCGGGCTGCCGGTGTTGTTCCTCAGCCGGACTGCCGACTGGTTGAGCTGATTGGCGGTGCAGCTGCGCGAGCTGCGGTCGGCGGCGAGGGAGGAGGTTGCGGGTGTATGCCGGTGTCGCGGAGCGGTCGGGTGCCTACGGCGTCGTTCGACGGTCCGGCGAACCGCTGGCGCTGTGCCTGACGCCGCAGCAGATGGAGTCGGTGACCTACGCGTTCTACCGGCGGGCGCTGTGCGGGTCGGTGGCGGACGGCAACCGGTTCGCCCATGAGTACAGCGTCGTCGCGCGCGGACTGGTCGACGGGCGGCCTGCCGTTGCGGCACCGAAGGGCAGAGCGGGTGCTGGCGGCATGACCCGCCGGTTGCTCACCGGGACGAACGAGTGTCCTGGTCGGGGAGCGTCGAAGTGGCGTCGTTGCTGGGGTTTGCGGGTGTGGTGAAGAGGCCTGACCTGCGGAGAAGGTGCCTCGTTGAGCCTTTTGCTGCGTTACCGGTAGTTCGCATCGCTTCGAGCCCTTCGGTGTCTATCTCCGGGGTCGGCACATGCTCTCCTGCACGGGTCAAAACGCGCGGAAGTCCTCGAAGGAAGGCTCGAACGGCGGGTCCGGCAAGCGATAAGCCTTACACCGGGCCCCTTGCTCGCCCTGCGGCCCGAGGCCGATCGTCTCGCCGGGAAAGGCGTCGGGGATTACCTTCCACCCCGTGTTCCGCTCGAAGTACTGCACGGCCGCGTGTACAGACGGCCACCAGTCGTCGTCGATGACAACCAGACCTCCAGGCCGGACGATCTTGCGCAAGAAGTAGAGATCAACGAAGACCTCATGAAACCGATGACTGCCGTCCACGAAAGCCGCGTCGGCGACGAAGCCTTCACTGAGAAGCTGCGGGAGCGCGGTCGACGACGGGATGAGCATGAGCGTGGCGATCGAGTCCAGCCCCGCGGAGCGTAGTAGATCCCAACCGGCGTTGGAATACTCGCGCTCTTGGAACGGGTCGATGATGACGTGCCGGGGAAGCGGAGGATCGACGGTTGCCAGAGCCTCACCGATGGCGAGTGCGGAGCTGCCGTACGCGAGACCGATCTCGACAACCTTCTCGGCACCCTCAGAGACCATCAGGTCACGCAGTTGATCGCAATGGCGTTCGGGCACCGTGACGGTCTCGAAGTCTCTCTCGTGGTCTCGCGTTCGCGGTGGCCCTTCCTGCGCGAGGCGGCGGCGTACCTCGCGAACCCGCCTCGCACGTTCATCAATGTTCGTCATGCTGGCATTCCTTGCATGTAAGACAGCACCTCACCTCACAATAGGCAGCAGGTGAGTCTCGTGGAGCAGCACTCGCCCAACCGGCCGCGCCGGGAACAGCAGGCCCGACCGGGAGGGTTGCATCCATCGAGGGACCGGCGCCGCACGGGCAGGGAACACGTCGGACCACAAGGTCGTCCGCCCCACCAGGACCCAGGCCACAAGATCGCGGTACGCCCGCCGGACACTCGGACCAAGACGATTTCTGCAGGAGGACTGTTTCATGACTGACCGGCCCTTGACGCTCATGGCAGTACACGCCCACCCCGATGACGAGGCCACCGGAACCGGAGGCGTCCTCGCGCGGTACGCGGCGGAAGGCATCCGCACGGTTCTCGTGACGTGTACCGACGGCGGTTGCGGTGACGGACCGGGAGGTGTCAAGCCGGGCGATCCCGGGCACGATCCGGCGGCGGTCGCCTTGATGCGCCGTCAAGAACTCGAAGCGAGCTGTGCCGTCCTCAAGGTCAGCGATCTGGAGACGCTGGACTATGCCGACTCCGGGATGACGGGCTGGCCGAGCAACGACGTCCCCGGATGCTTCTGGCAGACCCCCGTGCAGGAAGCCGCTGCCCGACTCGCCGAACTCATGCGGCACTACCGACCCGATGTGGTCGTCACCTACGACGAGAACGGCTTCTACGGTCACCCCGATCACATCCAGGCCCACCGCATCACCATGGCGGCGCTTGAGATGACTGCGCTGGCACCGAAGGTGTACTGGACCACGATGCCCCGCTCGATGATGCAGCGGTTCGGCGAGATCATGCGCGAGTTTCATGGGGACATGCGGGAGCCGGATCCTGCCGAAGCCGCAGCGATGGCCGAGATCGGCCTCCCCGACGATGAGATCACCACGTGGGTGGACACAACCGGGTTCAGCGGTCAGAAGTTCGACGCGTTGGCCGCGCACGCCAGTCAGGGCGAGAACATCTTCTTCCTCAAGATGGGCAAGGAGAGGTTCGGCGAGTTGATGGGTGTGGAGACCTTCGTTCGTGTCCAGGACGCCACCGGCGCGGCCATACCCGAGAACGATCTCTTCGCCGGACTGCGCTGATCCGCCCGCCCGGCCGGCCGGGAAAGGGGCCGGCGGAGGCCCGTGAGGCGAGGGTATGACGGGCGGCGTGCCCGTGCCTCAGGGGTGCTTCGCCGTGCCCGCCGCAGGCTGCTCCGTCCCGCAGTACCGACACTTGCTAGCCGCGGTGGGAATGTCCTCGGAGAGGCAGGCGGGGCACGTCTTCACCGCACCGGGCTCCTTGAAAGCGGCCACACCGCGCCGGGCCTGGAACTTCTTGTACGGCACGACGATCAGGAAGTAGACGACGGCCATGAAGATGATGAAATAGATGACCGCCGAGATGAACGACCCGATGTCGAGGAACGTCGCCTTGTTCCCGGTACGCCCGAGCTGCCAACCGAGCCCGAAGTTCCGGCCCCCTTGCGCCCGCGCGATGATCGGGTTGATCACATTGTCCGTGAACGACTTGATGAGGGTGCTGAACGCCAGTGCGACGATCAGCCCGACCGCCACGACGACGATGTCGCCCCGCATCAGGAAGTTCTTGAATCCCCTGAACATCGTGCCTCTCCGCGTCGGCCGCGATTCAACTGACTGACAATCAGAACGTTAACCGCCCTGTGCGGTGAGGCAGGGCATGACGCGCGGGAATCACGGCATCCAGTCCGACAACGCACCACTGGGCGGCCGGTACTTCATACGTGCTGGTAAGACTGGCAGTGACGGCGATGGCACACTCGGGGGCCTGACTTTCCGACTGGCTGACCCTCTGGTTGTCCTTCTGAGGAATCGTCGGCCTATTGGGCGGCGCCGCGCGGCGCTCGGCCGGTCGGGTGTCCGTGACTTCGGAGTCATCACGGTCAGTCGGTCTGATCGGCGCGTGCCCGGCAGCACCACCGCCCTGCCGGTCGATGGGAGGGTGGCCGGGCCGTGCTGTGCCGTCGGGCTCAGGCGAGGTCGGTGGCGGGCCCGGTCGCGTAGCGGCTCATCGCGTCGATGCCGGACTGTGGCGTCAGCGGCCGGCCACCGACGAGTACTTCTACTGATCAAACGGCTCACCCGGCACCTGTCCGTCCTGGACATCATCTGGATCGGATAGCCGCCCGCGCGGAACGCCCTGAGCTCGGCATTGCAGCAACACTGTTGGCAAATCTGGTCGGTTGGGTGGGACATTGTCGGTGGTACGGATGGCCTGTCACCTGTGCACAGGTGACCTTTTCGCGCAGGACCGCGAGCCCGAGGGCCGTCGGGACGGCCGGGCAGAGAGAGGCCAGGACGACGGCGATGGCCAGCATCCGTATTCGGGTGGCCCAGAGATAGAGGAAGAGGCCGAGAGCGGCTTCTGCTCTGATCAGGACGGCCCAGCCCCATGACCTGGCGGTCGCCTGAACTCGGAGGTGTGTCGCCAGGCGGTCGGCGGCAGAAGCAGCACTGCGGCGAGGCGGCCGACAGCCACCGGCCAGAGGCCAATCGCCGGATCCACCTGGGCAAGGCCGACATATTGCACGGCCACTCCCAGGCTAGCGACCAGGCCGTCAGGCAGGACCGGAGTGGACTGTGTCCCTTCACGGCTCCATGTACGACTGTTCGACCGCGCCACCCGCGGCGTCGCTCTGACACCCGCCGGCGCCGCCCTGCTCGAACACGGCCGGCACGCGCTGAACGCCATGACCGTCGCCGTGCAGAGCGCACAACGGGCCGCCGGCGACGAACCCACTCAGGTTCGTAATCCACTCGTTCTCTCGTCCCTGGCGGCCAATCCCCACCGAGGAGTCTCCCTGACGGCAGGTATAACTCCTGATGCGCAAATGGGCGCATCAGGACGGGCAGATGCCCCTTTCGGGCTTTACGCGCTGTCGTCGGCGCCGGGCCGGCAGGGCTTCGAGGGTCGGCGGAATTCAGGACGGCGCTCGGGCTTCGGCGTGCGTTCGTAAGCGATCGGCCGGGAGCGGGGTGCTTCGCGAACTGACGGCGAATCCCCGCACGGCGCGGTGGCCGCTGGCGGCCGGCGTGGCGCAGATGGCTGACGCTCATGGTGATCGGCGCTCTGCTCGGTCTCGGGCAGGGCGCTCTGGCCCCGAACGTGAGCGCCGCAGACATATCCACACAGGACCAAGTGCGGGCCGCGGTGTCTGGTGAGCCCGCCGGCAACCTCTTCTGGACCGGGCGGATCGGCTCCTGCCAGAGCGAGGACGACAGCGTCAAGAAGCTGGTCGAGAAGTATGCGCGGCAGCGTCACCAGAAGACTCTGGACATGCGCCTCGCGGACGCGGGCCTGAAGAGGCTGCCGTTCGACACTCCGGACAACAAGGCCAAGGAGATCTGGAGGTTCGCCTCGGCCGAATTCGCGCGGCAGACCTCGGACCAGGCGTGAGTGGTCAAGGGCAAGTGCGTACGTGACGGCAACACCTGGGAAAACCGCGAGCTGCCCGATCTGGAGAAGAGCGGCAAGGTCAAGTGCATCCGGCAGATCGATGCGAATCAGCCGCGTCGTCACCGTCCGCGTGGACGAGAGGGCGCGTACGGCAACGCTGGTGAAGTCCGTGAACCAGCCGGACCGCCTCAGCGCGTCCTCCCGGGGCAACGCGCAGCCGGTCCGGCGGCGAGGGGCGTTCGTCGGATGGGGGTCGCTTCCCTACGTCTCCGAATTCGACGCCTCGGGGAAGGTCGTGTTCAAGCGTCGGTTCCCCACGGGCGTGAACAGCTATCGCGCGTACCGCTTCCCCTGGACGTAGGCCGGCTCTGAGCAGGCGGGGACGGCCTCCCGCCCACGGTGCGACATCCTGCGAGTTCTCCCGAGCCCGGGATAGGTACCCGAGGCGCGTCGGCTCCGCTCAGGGCTGATCTCCCTCACCGGCCCGCGCTCGGAACAGCCTCTTGGCGCACGCGCGCTCGGTAGCGCTGCGGCGACTCCCCGACAACGCGTTTGAACGCCGTGCTGAACGCGCTCTCCGAGCCGTAGCCCAGCTCGGCGGCGAGCGCCGCGACGCGGGCGTCGCCGTTCCGCAGCGCGCGCTGGGCCAGCAGCATGCGCCACCGGCCCAGGTAGGTGAGCGGCGGTACACCGGCGGCCTCGCGGAACCGCTCCGCGAATGTGCTCCGGGACATCGCGGCGGCGCGCGCCAACTCCTCCAGCCCCCACGCGTGTTCGGGGCGGCCGTGAAGCAGGTCGACGGCGGGGCGCAGGCGCTCGTCGACGAGCAGGCGCAACCAGCCGGAGGGCAGGAGGGTCTGGTCGACGTAGCAGCGCAGCACCTCCAGCAGGAGCAGTTGGCCGTACTGCCGGATCGCGAAGGCCGAGCCGAGCCGGTCGCCGGTCGCCTCGTCGAAGAGCCGCAGCAGGGCGGCGAGCAGCCGGTCCCCGTCTCCGGCGGCGGAGGACCGGATGTGGGCCACCGCCGGAAGCGACTCCAGCAGGAGCGTCCGCCCGGCCTCGTTCACACGGACGCACCCGCCGATCACGACGTCGTCGACGGCAGGGTCCGAGCCCGCGAAGCGGGCGGTGGAGAAGTCCGACTCCGGCTGAACCTCGTGGCGCGGTGCCGCGCCGGCCTCGAAGGCCACCCACGAGCGCCCGGTGAGGATTGCCACGTCACCCGCCACGAGGTCGATCGGTTCGACGACGCCGTCGGTGGTGAGCCGGGCGCGCCCGCTCACCATCGCGAAGAACTTGACCGGATCGGCCAGCGGGCCGCGGCCCCACCAACCGCCGCGGGCCGCGATACCGCCGGTCAGCACGCTGCGCACCTCGACCAGGTCGAGTGCCTCGGAGAGTCGGTCGGGATCCATGTTCGTACTCTCGCGCAAGAAATCTGGATGCACAAGTATTCATAGTCCGGCAAAGGGCAGACAGGCTGGTGTCAGCGACACAGCAGGAAGACCTGAAGGAGACATCATGCGCTACCGCAGCCTCGGCCGGACCGGGATCAAGGTCAGCCCCTACGCCCTCGGCGCGATGATGTTCGGCGCCCTCGGCAACCCCGACCACGACGACTGCGTCCGCATCATCCACCGGGCGCTCGACGCCGGCATCAATCTCGTCGATACCGCCGACATGTACGCGCACGGCGAGTCGGAGGAGATCGTCGGCCGGGCGCTGAAGGGACGGCGGGCCGACGTCGTGCTCGCGACCAAGGCCCGGAACCCGATGAGCGACGAGCCGAACCACCAGGGCGCCTCCCGGCGCTGGCTGGTGCGCGCGCTGGAGGACTCGCTGCGCCGCCTCGACACCGACTACGTGGACATCTACCAGATCCACCGCCCGGACCCCGACACGGACATCGAGGAGACCCTGGCGGCCCTCACCGATCTGCAGCGGGCCGGCAAGATCCGCACCTTCGGCATGTCTGCCCTGCCGGCCTCCGACATCGTCCGGGCCCACTGGGTCGCCGAGCGGCGCGGGCTGGCCCGGCCCCGCACCGAGCAGCCGGTCTACTCGATCCTGAACCGGGGCATCGAGCGCGAGGTGCTCCCGGTGGCGCAGGAGTTCGGCATGGGCACCCTGATCTGGTCGCCCCTCGGCGGCGGCCTGCTGACGGGGCGGTACCGCAAGGGCCAGGAGGCCGCGACGCACCGGTCGAGGTACGGCTTCCGGCACCTCAGGGACGACCGCCGGCTCGACGTGGTCGAGCAGCTCATCCCGCTGGCCGAGGAGGCGGGCCTGCCGCTCACGCACCTCGCGATGGGCTTCGTGCTC
Organism: Streptomyces sp. NPDC104106; assembly: GCF_055584345.1. Classification (NCBI taxonomy): domain Bacteria; kingdom Bacillati; phylum Actinomycetota; class Actinomycetes; order Kitasatosporales; family Streptomycetaceae; genus Streptomyces; species Streptomyces sp. NPDC104106. The sequence goes on along the minus strand of NZ_JBVJMF010000020.1, from coordinate 4,114 downwards.
GCCCACCCGGGCGTCACGTCCGCCCTCCTCGGACCGCGGACCATGGAACACCTGGACGACCTGCTCGCGGGCGTCGACGTGACCCTCACCGACGACGTGCTGGACCGGATCGACGCGATCGTGCCGCCCGGCACCGACACCGGCACGCTCGACATGGCCTACCAGCCGCCAGCCCTCCAGCGCCCCGAACTGCGCCGCCGACCGGCCGTCGAGGGCGCGGCGGCATGACGTCGGCTCCGGCCGGAGCCTTGCCTGTGCCTGTGCCTGTGCCTGTGCCTGTGTCGCCCCCGGCTGGTGTGAGGCACAGCGAATGAGTCACTACCCCCGGGGGGCGGGAGGCCGGCCCCGCCTGCTCAGTCCTGACGACGAGGGCTTCGTCGTCCAGTACTGCCACCACTCGACCGACCAAACTCGGCCAGCCCTTCACCGCTGCTCCAGCCGAAAGGGCGCCGCCTACCCCCGAAAAGTCCACGGCCGCCTGATCCGTATCGGCCGCGAGGCGTTACGGTGCCTGCTAGCCCGCCGGGGTGTCACCTTCCGGCGTACCAAGACCTGGAAAGGAATCTCCCGACCTCGACCGCGACGCCAAGCTCGGCCGGATCGGACAGGTCCTGGCCCGCTTCCCGGACCGGGTATTCGCGTTCGACGAGTTCGGCCCGCCGGCATCCGACCCGCCACCGGCTCCGGATGGGCACCGCCGTGCCTCCTCCTGGACGAGGACATGGGGCTGGAAGCGGGGCCGATGCGTGCCTGTGAGCGGCGGCTGGCCGGCCTGTTGGATGATCGCCGACCGCTGGGGCGCGCCCCGGCTCGGTGTCTTGTTCCGGCCGTGGGCGCCCACGGGAGCGGGTGGGTGTGGTCGAGGAGGCGCTGAAGACGGTGCTTGGGGCCGTGCCGGAGTCGTTCGATTGCGGAGTGCGTCAGGGCGCAGTTCGGCTGAGCGTGTCGATGGCCTCGCGTGGCCATTTTCGCTCCGCTGTCGCGGTGGCCCGGGCGTCGCGCAGCATGCCCGTAGGAGGTCCCCGGCTTCCTCCGCGCGGACCGGCTCGCCCTCTCTGCAGAGGAAGCTCGACGGCGTCTGCAGGGGGTCCAGGCGGCGGCGCAGCGCGTGGTGGTCATCGGATCACGTCATGGTCTGCCGGGGGCAGGCCAGGGCGTTGCGCAGATAGGCGGGCAGCGCCTGGCAGATGGCCGGATCCGTTTTCCAGCCAGGCTCGGGGAATTGGTCGGTGGTGATGTCGGACTGGTTGCCGTTGTCGGCGCGGACGACGACGCGGAAGGTTTCGCCCCGTGTAGACCGGTCGGCGAGGTAGGCGGCGAGGAGGGCCCGACCCAGTTCACAGGGATCTGCGCTGGTGGTCGCACGGCCGAAGTCCTTGCAGATCCACACGCCGCTGAACGGTTCGTGCATGAGGATCTCCCACCGCACGCTGCAGGACATGTCTTTGCGGGGCACAACCGCGATCATCCCCCGTATGACGGCCTTACGTACCGCTACCTGCGAGTACTGGCTCAAAAGCGCGACTGCGGCGTGCTGGGGGAGGGGGCACGCTCCTTCGGCCGTCCCGGACCGGTCCCCGGCCGCCCGGTCCCCAGCGGACGAGCACAGTGCCGGCGCGGGATCGACGCCGGCCCCGTGTCCCGTCCTCGGTTCGGCAGGCCAGGCCCTCTCTTTCGGATCTTGCAGGGCGCGCGAAGCCGGGTATCCCGGCCGGACGCGTCGGCCTTGACCAGAGCCGGACCGTGGTCGCGGTTCCCACGGCTACCGGTCGGCGACCTTAGGGTGTGAGTAAGACGCCGGCTACGCCGCCCGCTGGGTGCTGCACCGCCTCCCGGTGCTGATCCTCGCCGGTGCCGAGGACCACGTCGTGGCCCAGCACCTGTGGGACGAGGACGACCGGTTCGCCGGGCCCGCCGTCCTGCGCCGCACCATCGCCGGGGCCGACCACTTCCCCTGGGTGGAGAACCCGGCCGACGTCCGGGCCGCCTTCGCCGAGTTCACTGGACGGCTGTCGGTGGTGGACGGGCCCCGAACCTAGTGCTGTGACCGCATTAGGTTCGCCGGGTTGGTGGTCGTCGCGGTTGGATGGGCGGTGATGTCCATTCGACCGGTGGAGGCTCGGTGGCTGAACCTGTACGTGTGCGCAGACTGACCGATCAGGAAGGGCAGAAGCTGCAGCAGATCGTGCGCCGGGGCAGTACCAGCGCGGTGCGCTACCGGCGAGCGATGATGCTGCTTGCCTTGGCCGGCGGGAACCGCGTGCCGGTGATCGCCCAGCTGGTCCAGGCCGACGAGGACACCGTCCGGGATGTGATCCACCGGTTCAACGAGATCGGCCTGGCCTGCCTGGACCCTCGGTGGGCGGGAGGCCGTCCCCGCCAACTCGGCGATGACGAAGAGGACTTCGTCATCCGGACGGCCACGACCCGCCCGGTCAAGCTCGGCCAGCCCTTCACCCGCTGGTCGATCCGCAAACTCGCCGCGTATCTGCCGAAGTGCACGGCCGTGTGATCCGCATCGGCCGTGAGGCGTTACGGTGCCTGCTCGCCCGCCGCGGCGTCACCTTCCAGCGCACCAAGACGTGGAAGGAGTCCCCCGATCCCGACCGCGAGGCGAAACTGGACCGGATCGAGGAGGTCCTGGATCGTTTCCCGGACCGGGTCTTCGCCTTCGACGAGTTCGGCCCGCTCGGCATCCGGCCCACCGCGGGCTCGGGCTGGGCCGCCCAGAAGCGCCCCGACCGGCTGCCCGCCACGTATCACCGCACCCACGGCGTGCGCTACTTCCATGGCTGCTACTCGGTCGGCGACGACACCCTCTGGGGCGTCAACCGCCGCAAGAAAGGTGCGACCAATTCGTTGGCCGCTCTGAAATCGATCCGTGCCGCCCGGCCGGATGGCGCCCCGATCTACGTGATCCTGGACAAGCTGTGCTTCTCCCCAACCTACGCCTCCTGGGCCAACCCGATCGAGGCCCACTTCGGACCGCTGCGCCAGTTCACCGTCGCCAACTCGAACCACCCCAACCACACCGTCCAGGCCCGGGCCCTACACGCCTACCTCCGGTGGCGCAATGCCAACGCCCGCCACCCCGACATACTCGCCGCCCAGCGCAAGGAACGTGCCCGCATCCGCAGTGAGAAGGGCATCCGCTGGGGCGGACGCCCCCTCTGCTCGGCGGCTTGATCAACCCGGCGGCCTCCCCCGCTACGGCATCAGGTGAGTCGCGGGGTGACTTCGGCTGCGATCCACTCCATCGCCTTTTCGACATGCTCCGCCGCGACAGGCAGCCACAGGGTGCAAGCGGTGAGCCCTGCCTCGGCGAGCCGCCTGAGATCGACGGCGACGCTCGCTGCGGTGGGCGCAGCACCGCCGAGTGGTCGTCCCGGTGGCGGAACCACCGCGGAGACACGGGGCGGAGTAAGGAACGCGGCCGAAGCCAGCATCAGTTGGTCTGCATTCCCTGTGTCGCCGGCGAGGTCATGCAGGCGGCGCCGGACATCGCTGACCTCCGCGGCATCGGCGCCGGTGCCATACCAGCCGTCGCCGAACCGCAGCACACGGCGCAGGGCGGCGTCGCTGTGGCCGCCGATCCACACGGGCGGACCACCGACGGTGACCGGAGGCACTCCCAAGCGCGCCTCCTGCGGTGTCGTGAACGGTCCGTCGAAGTCTGCGGGACGTCGGGTCCACAGAGCCTTGGCGGCGGCGAGGTGGTCGTCGGTGCGTGCACCGCGTTCACGGGCGGGTACGCCTACGGCGGTGAACTCGTCGGGGTTCCAGCCGGTGCCGACGCCCAAGCGGTTCAGCCTCCGACGCTGGGTCTTCCCGGAAGACTGCTCGACAGGGCTGACGCCGCATAGAGCGGCGAACGACGCCTCGCTGGCCAACCGCTGGGGGTTGTCGCCAGCGGCGATCAGCAAGGCAGCGGCGCTGTCGGGCCCGACGCCGTCGACGTCCAAAGGCTGCGGAGCCCTCACCGGTGGCGGACATCGCACTCGCCGACCTGCCGGTGCTCTTTCGCTGCGCTCGTGCAGGGCCTGTTGGGTTTCTGGACGGCCGGGGCCCGCGGTGGGGCTGGTCTTTTGTCCGGCGTGCGGGTTTCCGCATTGCG
>NZ_JBVJMF010000019.1:0-163630 GCF_055584345.1 Streptomyces sp. NPDC104106 | reverse complement strand
GCCGCCTTGCGCTCGTACACGGCCTCCTTGCGGTAGCCGACGATCACCGCGACCTCGGTCAGCCCGATCTCGGCGAAGTTGCCGAGGGTGAGGTCGAGCACCGTGATCGAGTCCTCCGCGCCTTCGGGCCCCACCGGCACCAGCGCCTTGGGCAGGGTGTCGGTGTAGGGGCGCAGACGCCGTCCGGCGCCGGCCGCCAGCACGAGGCCGATCATGCGGGTTCTCCTTCGTCGTGTACGGCGGGCGCCCCTGCGGACACCCAGAAGCGGATGCTCTCGGCGAGCACCACGAGCGCCACGGCCACGGCGAGGACCGTGAGCGCGAGCGTGAACTGCGAGGCGGTGAGCACCGCGGCCAGGACGGCGACGAGCAGCGTCCGCCCCTCGTGCCCCCCGATGACGCGCGTCAGCCAGGCCGGGGGTGCTCCGGCGTTGCCGCGGATGCGGTACACCGTGTCGTAGTGATGGTAGGCGACTGCGGCCACCAGTCCGAAAGCCGCAGGAAGGGATCCGTTTACTCCGGCTTTGCCCGCCAGGGCGAGCACGGTGCCGTACTCGGCGGCCCGGAAGAAGGGCGGGACCAGCCAGTCGAGGGCGCCCTTGAGGGGGCGGGCGACGGCGAGGGCCGAGGTCAGGACGTAGAGAAGGGCACCGACCACCGGCAGCACCGAGCCGAAGCCGGTGAGTGCGGCGCAGGCGACGACCGCGGCGCCGCCCAGGAAGGCGGCGGCGGGTACGGCGAGGCCCGGCAGGTCCCGCCCGGCCACCCGCCGCACGGCCTCGGTGAGCGGCCCGCAGTCGGCGAGGTCGGCGAGCGCCCGGGCGGCCCGGTCGGTACGCCGTGCCCTGCGGGCCAGGGAGCGCAAGCCTCGGCCCGCGGTGGTGTACGTGGCGGCGAGGGCGCAGCCGACGAGCAGGGCGTAGAAGGTGATGCGGGGGGTGGTGGCCGCGGTGAGGATCGCGATCATCGCCCAGCGTTCCCCGATCGGCAGGACGATCATCCGCCGCACCCACACCGTCCAGCCGACGGTGTCGAGGCGGTCGGAGAGGGCGGCGGTGGGGCTCGTGTTGGCCGTGGCGTCGTGGTTGGCCTCGTTGAAGGAGAAGTCGACCACGTGCCGGCAGGTCTGCAGGACCATCGCACCAAGGGCGAGCGCCCACACGTCGTCGCCGCCCCGGGCCGCGCCGAGCGCCAGGCCCGCGTAGTAGGCGTACTCCTTGGCCCGGTCGAAGGTGGCGTCCAGCCAGGCGCCGAGCGTGGAGTACTTCAGGGCGTAGCGGGCGAGCTGGCCGTCGGTGCAGTCCAGCACGAAGGACGCGATCAGCAGCACACCGGCCGCGACGAACCCCGCGCGCGTGCCGGTGGCCGCGCAGCCCGCGGCGATCAGAGCGGTGAGCAGCGAGGCCGTGGTGACCTGGTTCGGGGTAAGGCCCCGGCGGGCGCACCAGCGGGCCACGTAGCGCGAGTAGGGGCTGATGAAGAAGGTGGTGAAGAAGCCGTCGCGGGACTTCACGGCCGACTTCAGGCGCACGGCCTCGTCGTCCACGGCGGCGACGGCCTGCCGGACCTCGTTGCGAGCCTGCGGGTCGGCAGGGACGGCGGCGACCAGACTGCCCAGTTCCGGCCGGTGCACCTCGCCGCCGTCGGCGTCGAGAACGGTGACGACGCGGTCGGCGAGAGTGCCGACGTCGACCGCGGTGCCGCCGCCACCGACCGCGGAGGTCTCACGGGCGAGGGCCCGGGTCAGCGCCTGCCGGGCGGCCGGCTGGGCGGTGACGGCGCCGGGGACGGCGCACAGCGGGAAGCGGGGGTCGGTCAGGCCGAGCCGCAGCGCGTGGGTGTGGCCGACGAAGCGGGCGTCGACCAGGGCCACGCGCTCGCCGGACGGAACGCCGGCGAGGAGGGTCTCGGCCACCGCGGCGTCCGCCGCCACCCGGACGTCGAATCCGAGGGACCGCAGATCGTTCTCCAGTGACGATCCGGGGACCGGCTGACCGGTGACGATGGCGGTCGACAACCGAACTCACTCCCTGGGTGCCGGCGCGGGCGCCGATCGCTTGCGTGGATGGGGCGCCTGCCTGGGCACCCGGGTGTCGGCAGAGGCTATCGGACGGCTCCGGGCCCGCGTTCACCGACCGTTCACGGCCCGGCCCACGGCGACTGTCCCGGCCTTTGCCGCGATCATCATCAGGGATCCGAGGCCCGCCCCACAAACCCGTCGGCGCAGACCCGGGCAACCGGGACAAGCCCACGGCGTCCGCGCCCGGGCCGCACCGGCACGGCTGGCCTGCCGTCGCTTCCGCCCGGATCGGGCGGTCCGCCCGGGGTGGGCGACTTAGGGTGGGCGACCATGACGTGGTTGATCACCGGCGGAGCCGGATACATCGGGGCCCATGTGGCACGGGCCATGAGGGGCGCCGGGGAGAGCGTCGTAGCCCTGGACGACCTGTCGGCGGCGGTGCCTACGCGGCTGCCCGCCGACGTCCCGCTCGTCGAGGGCTCGACGCTGGACGGGGAGCGGCTGAAGCGGGTCTTCGCGCGGTACGGCGTCACGGGCGTCGTCCATCTCGCGGCCCGCAAGCAGGTCGCGGAGTCGGTGGCCGAGCCGACCCGCTACTACCGGGAGAACGTGGGCGGCCTCGCCACGCTGCTGGACGCGGTCGCCGAGGCCGGGATCCGGCGGCTGCTGTTCTCGTCGTCGGCGGCCGTGTACGGCAACCCGGACACGGACCTGATCAGCGAGGACACCCCCTGCGCCCCGGTGAACCCCTATGGCGAGACCAAGCTCGCCGGGGAGTGGCTGGTGCGGGCGGCGGGACAGGCGTACGGCATCTCCACGGTGTGTCTGCGCTACTTCAACGTGGCGGGCGCGGCGGCGCCGGAGCTGGCGGACACGGGTGTGTTCAACATCGTGCCCATGGTCTTCGACCGGCTCACCCGCGACGAGGCCCCGCGGATCTTCGGCGACGACTATCCGACGCCGGACGGCACCTGTGTGCGGGACTACATCCATGTGGCCGATCTGGCCGAGGCGCACCTCGCGGCGGCGCGGCGGCTCGCCGAGGAGGGGCCGGCCGGCGACCTGACGCTGAACATCGGGCGCGGCGAGGGTGTCTCGGTGCGCGAGCTGATCACCGTCATCGGGGAGGTGACCGGGGACCGCCGGGCGCCGGTGATCGAGGCCCGCCGGCCCGGGGACGCGCCGCGCGCGGTCGCCTCCGCCGAGCGTGCCGCCCGCGAGCTGGGCTGGCGGGCCGGGCGCGGGGTCCGCGAGATGGTCTCCTCCGCCTGGCAGGGCTGGCAACTGCACCACGGCGCCGGAAACCCCGCCCCTCCCGGCGACTGAGCCCACGGCTGGGCGGCTGGGCCCACGGTCTTCCGCTCGGCCCTGCTCGGCACGCTGACCTGCGGAACGTTTCCGCAGGTCAGGGCACATGACAACGGTGTTCAGTACCGCGTTGCCCCATACCCCCCACCCGTAGTTCACTGGGCCTGCCGGACGGATCTCGCAGTGAGCGGAAGGGTGGTTTCTCCATGGGGGCAGGGCACGATCACGGGCACGCGCACAGCCACGCGCCGCCCACGGGTACGGCCGCGGCCGCGTACCGCGGACGGCTGCGGATCGCGCTGGGCATCACACTCACGATCATGGTCGTCGAGATCGTCGGCGGCCTGGCCGCGGACTCGCTCGCGCTGATCGCGGACGCGGCGCACATGGCGACCGACGCGGTGGGCCTCGCCATGGCGCTGCTCGCGATCCACTTCGCGAACCGGCCGGCGAGCACCAACCGCACCTTCGGTTACGCCCGCGCCGAGATCCTCGCCGCCCTGGCCAACTGTCTGCTGCTGCTCGGCGTCGGCGGCTACGTCCTGTACGAGGCGGCCCAGCGGTTCGTCACGCCGGCCGGGACGCGCGGCGGGCTGATGGTCGTGTTCGGTCTGATCGGCCTGGTGGCGAACTCCGTCTCACTGACCCTGCTGATGCGCGGGCAGAAGGAGAGCCTGAACGTGCGCGGTGCCTTCCTGGAGGTCGCCGCCGACGCGCTCGGCTCGTTCGCGGTGCTGGTCTCGGCGGTGGTCATCCTCACCACCGGCTGGCAGGGCGCCGACCCGGTCGCCTCGCTGGTCATCGGCGTGATGATCGTTCCGAGGACGCTGAAGCTGCTGCGCGAGACGCTGGACGTGCTGCTGGAGGCGGCCCCGAAGAACGTGGACATGGCCGAGGTACGGGCGCACATCCTGGCGCTGGACGGCGTGGAGGACGTCCACGACCTGCACGCCTGGACGATCACCTCGGGCATGCCGGTGCTGTCGGCGCACGTGGTCGTCAGTTCGGAGGCGCTGAACGCCATCGGCCACGAGAAGATGCTGCACGAGCTGCAGGGCTGCCTCGGCGACCACTTCGACGTGGAGCACTGCACCTTCCAGCTGGAGCCGGGCGGGCACGCGGAGCACGAGGCACGGCTGTGCCACTGACGCCTGGCACGGGTGTTCGCCCCCTGCGGGCGGTTCCGGGCGGCGACCTCCGGGCACGATGATCTACCGGGTCCCCGTCCCGGTACGGCGCCGCGCGCGACGTGCGGGGAAGTGCCGGGAGTGCCGGATTCGTACGGCAGACTTGGGGTGCGAAGAACGAGGCGAAGGATGGGTATGCCGATCACACCTGCCACCGCGACGCACAGCTCGTCGACGGGCACCGCAGAGCAGATTTTGCTGGAACTGGTCGACGAGAAGGGTGTGACGATCGGCACGGCGGAGAAGCTCGCCGCCCACCAGCCACCGGGGCAGCTGCACCGCGCGTTCTCGGTGTTCCTCTTCGACGAGCAGGGCCGGCTGCTCCTGCAGCAGCGCGCGCTCGGCAAGTACCACTCCCCCGGTGTGTGGTCCAACACCTGCTGCGGCCACCCGTACCCCGGTGAGGCGCCGTTCGCGGCGGCGGCCCGGCGCACCTTCGAGGAGCTGGGGGTGTCCCCCTCGCTGCTCGCGGAGGCCGGCACGGTCCGCTACAACCACCCGGACCCGAAGTCGGGCCTGGTCGAGCAGGAGTTCAACCACCTGTTCGTCGGCCTGGTGCAGGCGCCGCTCGCGCCCGACCCGGAGGAGGTCGCCGAGGCCGCCTTCGTGACGGCGGCCGAACTGGCGGAGCGGCACGCCCGCGACCCGTTCTCGGCCTGGTTCATGACCGTGCTGGACGCCGCGCGCCCGGCGGTCAGGGAGCTGACCGGAGCGTCGGCCGGCTGGTGAGCCGCCGTACCGGACGTCGCGCCACCCGACGTGGCATTCGGCGCACCGTTCGGCCTCCGGGCCGGGCCTGTCGTCACATCCCCGCCGTCCACCTGGAGGGGGGCCGCGCGGCGTCTGGTGCGTGCGGCCGCAAGGCGGAGGAGGGACTCGACGCGATGGAGGTCCCCCGCCTAGGGGGAGAAGCCGAGCGTGGGAGAGTCGGCGACTGACGACGCCGCCGCAGATGTGCGTGCCAGACGCCGCACGGCCGCCGGAAATGTGACGACAGGGCCTAAGGCGCGGGCTTGAGCGGCAGGGCGGCCCAGATCACCTTGCCGCCGCTCGCCGTGTGCTCCACGTCGACCGTGCCGCCCGCCTCCCGGGCCACCTCGCTGACCAGCAGCAGCCCCCGGCCCCCGGTCTGGCCGTGGTCGGCTTCCAGCGCGGTCGGCCGGTAGGGGTGGTTGTCCTCCACGGACACCCGCACCCACTCGGCGCCGACGGCGACCTCCACGGCGAGCACCGGCGACAGCACCGCCGCGTGCCGGACCGCGTTGGTGACCAGCTCTGAGACGATCAGCAGCAGGCCGTACTCCAGTTCGTCGGAGACCGGTACGCCCTGGCGCAGCAGCAGGTCCCGCACCGCGTGCCGGGCCTGCGGGACGGAGGCGTCCACGGCCGGAGCGGTGAACCGCCAGACGCCCTCGTACGGCAGTGGATCGGGCGGCCGCTCGGCGCCCCCCGCTGGGCTCGGGTCGTCCCCGCGCCCGTGGTTGTCCATCGTCCGGTCGCCACCCTCACGCTCGATTGTCACCACACGTCGAGTGTTGGTAACGATCCGCTCCGGCCCGGATACCTGAACACAAGTCAGCGTGTATCGAGCGGTTTGTGACCGAGTGCGTATGACACGGTCACGTGTGGGACTGTTTCCTGCCTGCCGTACGCCGCTTCGCGAACTATTCGGGTTGTACGGGTTCGCGCCCGCCGTCGCCCGAGACGAGCCCCACGACACGGCGCCCGCCGTAGCCGGTGGCCACGAGACCGAGGCCGTCGAAGAGCAGGGCGAGCGAGAAGAAGGTGCCGATCACGTACTGGCTGCTGCTCGGCCAGGAGGCGAGGACCAGGACCCCGAGCAGCAGGTCGAAGGCGCCGAGCAGCAGCGTCCAGCCCAGCTGCGGTCCGCGCACGACCAGCCCGCCGGCCAGCCGGAAGATCCCGCCGGTGAGGAACAGCAGCGCGGCGAACATGGTGAGGGCGGCGGCCGCGGCGTGGGGCAGGCGGATCACGACGACTCCGGCCGCGATGTACAGGGCGGCAACGATGACCCCCAGCCAGAAGAAGCTGGTGCCGCGGGACTGGGTCGCGTGCAGCAGGCCGACGATCCCGCCGAACAGCAGCAGCCAGCCGAACAGCAGCATCGAGGTCAGCGTGGCGACCGCGGTGTAGACGAGTCCCACGAGCCCGGCGAGGACGAGGATCATCCCGAGCACCGCGAGCAGACCGAAGCCGCGGCGCAGTGATGTGGCGCTGTCTTTCCGCTTGCCGGCTCTGGCCATCACAGCCTCCCAGGAAGGCCCTTTTCGTTCAGGTCTTTCATGGTTTTTCCCTCAGGGCGGGTTCGGTAACGCCTGGGGGTGCGCATAGCATCGCGGCCATGGAGCCCGAGCTGTCGCACCGCGTCGAAGGCGCTGTCGCCACCGTCGTCATCCGCAACCCGGCCAAGCGCAACGCCATGACCGCCGCGATGTGGCGGGCGCTGCCACCGCTGCTGGACGCCCTCGCGCACGATCCGGGGGTGCGGGCGCTGGTGCTGACCGGGGCGGGCGGGACCTTCTGCGCGGGCGCGGACATCAGCACGCTCCAGGGCTCGCCGGAGCGGGCGCAGGGGCTCGCGGTGGCGGCCGAGGAAGCCCTCGCGGCGTTTCCCAAGCCGACCGTCGCCGCAGTGCGCGGGCACTGCGTGGGCGGCGGGGCGCAGCTCGCGGCGGCCTGTGATCTGCGGCTGGCGGAGGAGGGCGCGCTGTTCGGGGTGACGCCGGCCCGGCTCGGCATCGTGTATCCGGCCTCCTCCACGCGCCGGCTGGTCTCGCTCGTCGGTCCGGCCACCGCCAAGTACCTGCTGTTCACGGCCGAGTTGATCGATGCCGCGAGGGCGCTGCGCACCGGGTTCGTGGACGAGATGCTGCCGGACGGCGAACTGGACAAGCGAGTGGGCGAGCTGACCCGGATCCTGGTCTCCCGCTCGCAGCTCACGCAGGCCGCCGCGAAGGAGTTCAGCGGGGGCCGGACGGACCGGGACGCCCACTGGGCCGAGCAGGCGCGCGGCAACCCCGACACCGTCGAGGGGGTCACCGCCTTCCTGGAGCGCCGGCAGCCGCGCTTCACCTGGAGCGTGGGCGAGCCGCGGAGCGTGCCTACGTCAGGCTGAACCGGCGGCCCGCGCGGAACTCCGCGACGAGATGCGCGGGCGCCTTGTCCGGGGAACCGGCGTCGTACGGCGGCTGCGGGTCGTACTCCGTCAACAGCTGGACGGCCTGGGCGTGTTCGTCGCCCGCGATCCGTCCGGTCAGGGTGAGCGCCATGTCGATGCCGGCGGAGACCCCGGCGGCGGTGACGTACTTGCCGTCGGCCACCACCCGCTCGCCCGTCGGCTGGGCGCCGAACCTCTCCAGCAGTTCCAGGGCGGCCCAGTGGCTGGTCGCGCGCCGTCCGCGCAGCAGTCCCGCGGCGGCGAGCAGCAGCGAGCCCGAGCAGACCGAGGTCGTCCAGGTACTCGCCGCGTCGGCCGCGCGCAGCCAGTCCAGCAGGGCCGGGTTCTCCAGCTGGGCCATGGTGCCGGGACCGCCGGCGACCACCACGAGGTCGGGGCTCGGCACCTCCGCCAGCGCCCGGTCGGCGGTGACGGCGAGGAACCCGGTGTCCGTACGGACGGCACCGGCGCGCTCGGCGACGAAGGTGAGGTGCGCGTCCGGGAGCCAGCTGAGGATCTCGTAGGGGCCGACGACGTCCAGGGCGGTGAAGCGGTCGTAGACGACGAGCGCGATGTGCACGGGGGCTCCTTGCGTGGGTGCGGGCGAGGGGTGCGCACAGAGTGCGGGGGGCGCGACGGCGGACAGGCACAGCGGCCTCGCCACGCATCTTGCGGTCCGGCGCGCGCGTGGGACGGGCGGCCGAGCCGCGGTCAGCCGGACAGGGCCGGGTGGAAGCGTCTGCGGTATTCCGCGGGGGGCGTGTCCAGGGCGCGCAGGAAGGCCCGGCGCATGGCCTCGGGAGTGCCGTAGCCGCTGGCGCGGGCGACCGCCTCGATGCCGTCGGCGGTGTCCTCCAGCAGGCGGCGGGCGTGTTCGAGGCGTACCCGGTCGACATAGCGGCCGGGGGTCATCCCGGTCTCCTCGCGGAAGGCGCGGGCGAAGTGGCGCGGGGACAGCCGGGCCCGGGCGGCGAGCGACTCGACGGTCAGGTCGCCGGCCGGGTGCTCCGTGATCCAGCGCTGGACCTCCCGCAGCGGCTCGCGCTGGGCGGTCTGGGCCGCCAGCTGGGCGCTGAACTGCGCCTGGTTGCCGGGCCGGCGCAGGAACACCACCAGGTGCCGGGCGATGGTGAGCGCCATGTCCCGGTCCAGGTCCTCCTCGACCAGGGCCAGGGCGAGGTCGATACCCGACGTCACCCCGGCCGAGGTGGCGACCTCTGCGTCCCGGACGTAGATCGGCTCCGGGTCGACCGTGACGGCCGGATGGTCCCGGGCGAGCTTGTCGCAGTAGGCCCAGTGGGTCGTCGCCCGGCGGCCGTCGAGCAGCCCGGCGGCGGCGAGCAGGATCGCGCCGGTGCACACCGACACCAGGCGCCGGGCGCGCGGGCCGTGCGCGCGCAGCCAGTCGATCAGCCGGGGGTCGGGGGCGCGGGTGCCCTGGCCGCCGGGGACCAGCAGGGTGTGCGGATCGGGGGCGTCGGTGAGCGCCTCGTCGGGGACGAGACCCAGCCCGCCGGAGGTGCGCACCGGCCCGCCGTCCAGCGAGGCCGTGCGGATGCGGTACGTCCCCGGCCTGCGCTGTTCGGCGCCGGCGAACACCTCCAGCGGGCCGGTGACATCGAGACTCTGGACGCCGTCGAAGAGGACGAAGAGGAGCGTGCGCTGCGGCATGCCTCGATTCTTCGGCGCCCGGCGCATGGCCGCAATGACGTGTTTCCCACCTTTCCTGCCATGCATCGGGCCCGGCACGGTGACCGGCGGCCCGCCGGTGGGGCGCCCTGAGCACCGGTTGTCGGTGCCACCTGCCACAATTGCCGCGCAACCTCAGTGGAGAAGGCGGTACGGGATCGTGACGACACCCGGGTCCATCGAAGTAGGGTCCATCGAAGGCAGGATCGCCGAGGAACTCGGCGTACGGGAGCGGCAGGTGAAGGCCGCGGTGGAGCTGCTCGACGGCGGTTCGACGGTGCCCTTCATCGCCCGCTACCGCAAGGAAGCGACCGAGATGCTCGACGACGCGCAGCTGCGCACGATCGAGGAGCGGCTGCGCTATCTGCGGGAGCTGGAGGAGCGGCGGGCCGCGATCCTGGAGTCGGTGCGCGAGCAGGGCAAGCTCACCGACGAGCTGCAGGCCCGGATCCGCGGCGCCGAGACCAAGGCGCGCCTGGAGGACATCTACCTGCCGTACAAGCCCAAGCGGCGCACCAAGGCGCAGATCGCGCGCGAGGCCGGCCTGGAGCCGCTGGCCGAGGGGCTGCTCGGCGACCCGACCGTGGAACCGCCGGCCGCTGCCGCCGCGTTCGTGGACGCCGGCAAGGGCGTCGCCGATGCGCAGGCCGCGCTGGAGGGCGCGCGGGCGATCCTCACCGAGCGGTTCTCGGAGGACGCCGACCTGATCGGCGAGCTGCGCGAGCGGATGTGGGTGCGCGGACGCCTCGCCGCGAAGGTGCGCGAGGGCAAGGAGGAGGCGGGCGCCAAGTTCGCCGACTACTTCGACTTCGCCGAGCCGTTCACCGAGCTTCCCTCGCACCGGATCCTGGCGATGCTGCGCGGCGAGAAGGAGGAGGTCCTCGACCTCGTACTGGAGCCGGAGGAGCCGACGGAGGGCCCGTCCTCGTACGAGGGGATCGTCGCGTCGAGGTTCGGCATCGCCGACCGGGGCCGCCCCGCCGACAAGTGGCTGACGGACACGGTCCGCTGGGCCTGGCGCACCCGCATCCTCGTCCACCTCGGCATCGACCTGCGGCTCAGGCTGCGCACGGCCGCCGAGGACGAGGCGGTGAACGTGTTCGCGGCGAACCTGCGCGACCTGCTGCTGGCCGCCCCGGCCGGTACGCGCGCGACCCTGGGCCTGGACCCCGGTTTCCGCACGGGTGTGAAGGTCGCCGTGGTCGACGGGACCGGCAAGGCCGTCGCCACGGACGTGATCTACCCGCACGTCCCGGCCAACAAGTGGGACGAGGCCCTCGCCAAGCTGGCCCGGCTCGCCGAGGAGCACGCGGTCGAGCTGGTCGCGATCGGCAACGGCACGGCGTCCCGCGAGACCGACAAGCTCGCCGGTGAACTGATCGCGAAGCACCCGGAGTTGGGGCTCACCAAGGTGATGGTGTCCGAGGCGGGCGCGTCGGTGTACTCGGCGTCGCAGTACGCCTCGCGGGAGTTTCCCGACATGGACGTGTCGCTGCGCGGCGCGGTCTCCATCGCCCGCCGGCTGCAGGACCCGCTGGCCGAGCTGGTGAAGATCGACCCGAAGTCCATCGGCGTCGGCCAGTACCAGCACGACCTGTCCGAGGTGAAGCTGTCGCGCTCGCTGGACGCGGTCGTCGAGGACTGTGTGAACGGCGTCGGGGTGGACGTCAACACCGCGTCCGTCCCGCTCCTCTCGCGGGTGTCGGGCATCTCCTCCGGCCTCGCCGAGAACATCGTGGCGCACCGCGACGCCCATGGGCCGTTCCGGTCGCGCGCCGAGCTGAAGAAGGTGGCGCGGCTCGGCCCCAAGGCGTACGAGCAGTGCGCGGGCTTCCTGCGCATCCGCGGCGGCGCCGACCCGCTGGACGCCTCCAGCGTGCACCCCGAGGCGTACCCGGTGGTGCGCCGCATGGTGAAGACCAGCGGCCAGGAGGTGGCCTCGCTCATCGGCAACACGGGTGTGCTGCGCTCGCTGCGGCCCGCCGACTTCGTGGACGACACCTTCGGTCTGCCGACGGTCACCGACATCCTCAAGGAGCTGGAGAAGCCCGGGCGCGACCCGCGTCCCGCCTTCAGGACGGCCGCCTTCAAGGAGGGCGTGGAGAAGATCTCCGACCTGTCCGCCGGGATGATCCTGGAGGGTGTGGTGACGAACGTGGCAGCCTTCGGCGCGTTCGTGGACATCGGCGTCCACCAGGACGGGCTGGTGCATGTCTCCGCCATGTCGAAGACCTTCGTCAAGGACCCGCGTGACGTCGTGAAGCCCGGTGACATCGTCAAGGTGAAGGTCCTGGACGTGGACATCCCGCGCAAGCGGATCGGGCTGACCCTGCGCCTGGACGACGAGGCCGCCCCGCAGGGCCAGGGCGGCGGCGGACGCCAGCAGCGCAGCGGTGGCCGGCCGCCCCAGCAGCGGCAGGGCGGCCAGGGTCAGGGCCAGCGGCAGGGCGGCCAGGGACAGCGGCAGGGACGCGGCGGCGACCGGGGCGGGCGGCAGGCCCCGGCCCCGGCGAACAGCGCGATGGCCGACGCGCTGCGCCGGGCGGGCCTGCTCGACCCGAAGAAGCGCTGACCGGCCGGGGCGGGGGACGGGGCCGTGGCGTACGGCTCCGCGCCGCCCTGCCGGCGGCGGACACATCGCACCTGTCCGTCGCCGGCCGCGGTGCGCCGGCCGTCCCGCCCGCCGTGCCGGAGACGGTCGCGCCTGTCGCGTCGCACGTCCCGGCCGCCCCGAACTCCCGTGGTCCCAAGATCGTCGCGTCGGCAGACTGACCGCATGACCGATCCCAAGGAAGACCTGCGCGTCTATCTGCAGGACGCGCGTGACGTCCTGCTCTGGAAGCTCGACGGGCTGGCGGAGTACGACGTGCGCCGCCCGCTGACCCCCACCGGCACGAATCTGCTGGGCCTGGTGAAGCACCTGACCGGTGCCGAGGCCCTGTACTTCGGCGCGACGTTCGGCCGGCCCTTCGCCGGGACGCCACTGTGGATCACCGGCGACGCGGAGCCCGATTCCGACCTGTGGGCCCGGGCCGACGAGAGGCGCGAGGACGTCGTCGCGGGGTACCGGGCGGCGTGGGCGCGCTCCGACGAGACCATCGCGGCCCTCCCCCTGGGCGCGGTCGGGCGTATACCGGGCGCGGCACGGGAGACCACCTTGCACCGGGTCCTCACCCACATGATCGCCGAGACCCAGCGGCACGCCGGACACGCCGACGTCGTACGGGAGTTGATCGACGGGTCGACCGGTCAGCGGCCGGACGGCCGCAACGTCGCGCCGTACGACCCCGGGCACCGGGACCGGGTCGAGCGGGCGGCGAAGGAGGCGGCGGCGCGCTCCTCGTGAGCCGCGCGGCGCTACCGCTCGGTCACCTTGCCGTCCGCCACCTCCAGTCGCCGGCTCACCCGGACCGCGTCCAGCATGCGGCGGTCGTGGGTGACCAGCAGGAGTGTGCCGGTGTAGGAGTCGAGGGCCGACTCCAGCTGCTCGATGGCGGGCAGGTCGAGGTGGTTCGTCGGCTCGTCGAGGACCAGCAGGTTGACGCCCCGGCCCTGGAGCAGGGCGAGGGCGGCGCGGGTGCGTTCGCCCGGGGAGAGGGTCGCGGCCGGGCGCAGCACATGCTCGGACTTCAGGCCGAACTTGGCGAGCAAAGTACGCACGTCGACCGGCTCGGTGTCCGGGACGGCCGCGCAGAAGGCGTCGAGCAGGGTCTCGGGGCCGTGGAACAGCCCCCGGGCCTGGTCGACCTCGCCGACCAGGACGCCGGAGCCGAGGCCGGCGTGGCCCGCGTCGAGCGGTACGCGGCCGAGCAGCGCGCCGAGCAGGGTGGACTTGCCCGCGCCGTTGGCCCCGGTGATCGCGACCCGGTCCGCCCAGTCGATCTGCAGGGACACCGGGCCGAAGGTGAAGCCGCCGCGCCGGACCTCGGCGTCCCGCAGGGTCGCCACGACGGCGCCGGAGCGCGGGGCGGAGGCGATCTCCATGCGCAGCTCCCACTCCTTGCGCGGCTCCTCGACCACCTCCAGCCGCTCGATCATGCGCTGCGTCTGCCGTGCCTTGGCGGCCTGCTTCTCGCTGGCCTCGCTGCGGAACTTGCGGCCGATCTTGTCGTTGTCGTTGCCGGCCTTGCGCCGGGCGTTCTTGACGCCCTTGTCCATCCAGGCCCGCTGTGTCTGCGCCCGGTCCTGGAGGGCCGCGCGCTTGTCGGCGTACTCCTCGTAGTCCTCGCGGGCGTGCCGGCGGGCCACCTCGCGCTCCTCCAGATAGCCCTCGTAGCCGCCGCCGTAGAGGTTGACCTGCCGCTGGGCGGGGTCGAGTTCGAGGACCTTGGTGACCGTGCGGGTGAGGAACTCGCGGTCGTGGCTGACGACGACCGTCCCGGCGCGCAGGCCGGTGACGAACCGCTCCAGCCGGTCCAGGCCGTCCAGGTCGAGGTCGTTGGTGGGCTCGTCGAGCAGGAAGACGTCGTAGCGGGACAGCAGGAGCGAGGCGAGGCCGGCGCGGGCCGCCTGGCCGCCGGAGAGGGCGGTCATCGGCTGGTCCAGGTCCACGGCGAGGCCGAGCGAGTCGGCGACCTCCTCGGCGCGCTCGTCCAGGTCGGCGCCGCCCAGGTTCAGCCAGCGCTCCAGGCTCACCGCGTAGGCGTCGTCCGCGCCGGGCGCGCCGTCGACCAGGGCCTGCGTGGCCTCGTCCATCACGCGCTGCGCCTCGGCGACGCCGGTGCGGCGGGCCAGGAACTCCCGGACGGTCTCCCCCGGCCTGCGCTCCGGCTCCTGCGGCAGATGGCCGACGGTCGCGGTGGGCGGGGACAGCCGCAGCTCGCCCTGTTCGGGCACGGTGAGGCCGGCGAGCAGCTTCAGCAGCGTGGACTTTCCCGCGCCGTTGGCACCGACCAGCCCGATCACGTCGCCGGGCGCGACGACGAGGTCGAGCCCGGAGAAGAGGGAGCGGTCGCCGTGCCCGGCGGCGAGGTTCTTGGCGACGAGGGTGGCAGTCATCAGGACGCCGATCCTAATGCGCCCGCCGCCCGCCTCTCAGCCCCCTTTCCGGCGCCGCCGGCACCCGCCCCCGGCTCTGACTCCGGCGAGCCCGCGCTCGCCTCCGGCGCCGCCTCCGACGGACTCCGCGGCTGCCGCTCGGACGGACTGCCTTGGGAGACTCGCCCCTCCAGCCCGTCCCGTAGGCGCCGCACCGCCGTCTACCCCCGGTTCCCGCCGGTCACCGGTGCCGTGAGCACGGTCGACGCCGTGCGGGCGACGACGTAGGCCGCTCCCTTGACCGGGCGCGGATCCAGGGGGATCCGGTGCCGGCCGGGTTCCAGGACGCCGTCGAACACCTCATGGGCGCGGGTGCGGTGCAGCCGGTCCCGGCGGTACGTGGTGATGCGCACCCGGCAGGGCACCCCGACCTCGACGTCCGCGGCGGTGCCGGCCGCGGTCAGAGCGGTCAGCGGGCGGCGCGCGAGCGGGCCCCGGTCGAGGGCCTGCTCGATCTGGGCGACGAGCAACGGCACGATCGGGGCGAGGCCGGTCACCGCCGCGACCGCCACCCCGACGTGCTCGAACGACGCGAGGACGGCTGCGCGTTCCGCCGCGCCGACGGACGGGCCGAAGGCGACCGCGCCGTAGCCGCGCAGCTCCTCGGCCGGGACCTCGCGGGCGTCCTGGGTGATGTCGGCGCCGATGCCGATGGTGCGCAGCGCGGCGGCCAGCCGGGCGAGGACGGCGACCCGGGGGCCGATCAGCAGGACCCGGCGGCGGGGCGTGCCGTCGCTCAGGGAGGTGAGGGCCGCACGGTACTCGGACCCGCGGAACCGGAACGGCCCCATGCCTGGGTAGCCGTTGCGC
This sequence comes from Streptomyces sp. NPDC104106, assembly GCF_055584345.1. Taxonomy (NCBI): domain Bacteria; kingdom Bacillati; phylum Actinomycetota; class Actinomycetes; order Kitasatosporales; family Streptomycetaceae; genus Streptomyces; species Streptomyces sp. NPDC104106. Next base: position 148,401 of record NZ_JBVJMF010000019.1, on the reverse strand, counting down.
TCCAGGTCGGCGCGCTCGTCCGTCTGCCAGGCGAAGTCCCGCCAGACGTAGTCCTCGCCGTCGCGCTGGATGACGGCGGTGACCGCTCCGCAGGCGAGGTCCTCGCACTCGGGGCAGCCGTAGAGGACGAACCGGCCGTCCGGTAGCGGCGGTTCGGCCTCCAGCAGCAGCGCGCGCACCTGCGCGGTGAAGATGGCGGGCGGCACGTCCGACGCGAGCGGGGAGACCGCGTCCAGGTCGGACACCGCCTCCGCGTCGGACAGCCGGAACAGCAGCGGACGGCCGTCCACGACGAAGTCCACGAAGTCGCGGTGGACCTGGTGGCCGCCGTCGGCGAGGACACCGCCGGCGCGCGTCGCCGGTGCCAGGCCGAAGGTCGCGTATGCGGCAGACATGCTGTGAGTATCCCCACAGCGGCGCCGTCTGAGCGCGGCATGACATGGTCGTCCGGCGAGGACCTATCGTCCTGGCGTGGACAGCGAGCCGAATGACGAAGTGATCGTGGTCGGAGGCGGGGTCGCCGGGCTGACGACGGCCGTGCTGCTGGCCGAGTCCGGGCGCCGGGTGCGGGTGTGGGCACGGGAGCCCGCCGAGCGTACGACCTCGGCGGTCGCCGGTGGCCTGTGGTGGCCGTACCGCATCGAACCCGAGCGGCTGGTAGGCGCCTGGGCGCTTCAGTCGCTCGCCGTGTACGAGGAGCAGGCCAGGCGGCCGCGGGAGACGGGCGTACGCCTGGTCGACGGCGTACATGGCGGGACCAGGCTGGACGAACTGGGCGACTGGGCAGGCCGGGTGCCGGGGCTCAGGCAGACGACGGGCGGCCTGGCGGCCCGGCTGCCGGTGATCGACATGCCGGCGTATCTGGCCTGGCTGCGGGAGCGGTTGGTGACGGCGGGCGGGCGGGTGGAGATCCGGGCGGTGACCGACCTGACGGCCGTACCCGCCCCTGTCGTGGTCAACTGCACGGGCCTGGGGGCCCGTTCGCTCGTGCCGGACCCCCGGGTGCGCCCGGTGCGCGGACAACTGGTCGTCGTGGCGAACCCCGGGATCACGACCTGGTTCACCTCGGTCGATCACTCCTCCGCCTCGGTGTACTTCATCCCGCAGCCGTACGGCCTGCTGCTGGGCGGCACGGCGGAGGAGGACGACTGGTCCCTGGCCCCCGAGCCGGCCGTTGCCGAGGCGATCGTCGCCCGGTGCGCGGCCGTCCGGCCGGAGATCGCGGGGGCCCGGGTGCTGGACCACCGGGTGGGCCTGCGCCCTGCCCGGAGCGCGGTACGGCTGGAACGGCAGCTCCTGCCGGACGGCCGCGTGCTGGTGCACAACTACGGGCACGGCGGGGCCGGGGTGACGGTGGCGTGGGGATGTGCCCGCGAGGCGGCCGGGCTCGCGTTTCCGGCCGCCTGAGACGCCGCGAAGCGGCGGGACGGTCTCTCGCGAGGCACGGCGCTCACCCGTGCGGTCCGCCGGTCGCACGCGCTGTGCGCCGGTCGCTGGGGTTGTGCACCGGTCGCACGCGCTGTGCGCCGGTCGCTCGGGCGGGGCCGCGGGGCGCTGATCGGGGTCGGCCCGCCACCTCCGGCCGAACGGCGCCGCCGTTCCCCGGGGCGCGGGGAACGGCGGCCGCGCGGCGCGGGCCCCTGCGCCTACCGCGGGGCGGGCCGCCCCCCGCGCGGTGCGCGGACGCCGTCCAGGGACACCGGCGCGGGGGCCGGGGCCGTGGAGCCGGACGTGGCGCGGGCGAACGCCTGTGCGCCGCCGTCCAGCGGAAGGGACGCCGTCGTACGGGAGAGGTCCAACATGAGCGTCGGACGGGTGGACGGAGGATCGATGAGGTTCTTGTCGGTGCCTGCGACGATCAGGGCCAGGCGGTGCCCCGCCGGGACGACGTGGTCGGTGGCCGCGAGGTCCAGGGTCATCGTGTAGGGCCTGCCCGGGGTGAGCGGGCCGCCCTTGCCGAGGGAGGCGTGGTGGCCGAGGTCGGCCCAGCCGCGGCTGAACACCGTGTCGCCGACCTCGACGGTCTTCGCCTTCGTCTCCTTGAAGCAGGCGCTGTCACCGGCCGTGCTCTCGCCCCAGCAGGTGCGGTTCGGCAGCGTGGTGATGCCCTCGGCGGCGTCGGCGTAGTCGCGGATGGTGTCCGGGCCGACGTCGACCAGGACCGCTGACAGATGGGCTGAGGTCGTCGTCGGGGTCACGGTGACCGTCACTCGCGACGAGCCCGACAGCCTCAGGTCGTGGGTGAGCGGTGCGGTGACGAAGCCCGCCTTCTCGGGGGTCGGCGTGGTGAGGTGGGCGGCCCAGTCGGTCTCGCTGAGTTTCGGGTCGTCGGTGACGGTCTCGGTGCCGTCGGCCGGGCGCAGGCCGAGCGTGCCGACGCCGGGACCGGCACCGGGGGCCGGGTGCAGGACGGTGGCCCGGGTGGTGCGCGGGGGCCAGACGGAGGAGGTCACCCACTGGTCGGGGTGACGCTCGATGTCGGCCATCGGCGCGCGGTCGATGCCGTTGGCGTAGCCGAGGAGTTCGTGGTCGAACCAGCGGTGCAGGGTGTCCACCCAGACGCCGCGCCGGTAGTCGAAGGGGTCGACGTGCCCGGTCTGGGAGAGCCAGATCTTGCGCTCGACACCGTGCGCGGCGAGGGCGTCCCACCACTGGCCGAGGTGCTTGGTGCGAACGTTGAGGTCCTGCACGCCGTGCACCAGGAAGACGCTGGCGCGCACCTTGGCCGCGTCCTTGACGTAGTCCCGCTCGGTCCACAGCGGCGTCCAGTCGCCGCTGCGCGGGCTGCCGTCGGCCAGTTTCCGCTGGACGGCCGCGCAGTGGGCCCGGGCCGCGTCGCTCTCGACGTCGCCGGCCAGGTCGGCGGGGCCGCCGTCGTAGAGCGGGGCGCCCTGCGCGAAGTAGTAGTCGTACCAGGAGGAGATCCCGCTGATCGGGACGATGGTCTTCAGGCCCTTGACGCCGGTGGCGGCAACCCCGTTGGCGATCGTGGCGTCCCAGCTCTTGCCGATCATGCCGGTGCGGCCGTCGGTCCAGGTCGCTTCGACGGTCTTCGTCCCGGTGCGGCTGGTGTAGGCGGTGGCGCGGCCGTTCAGCCAGTCGACGACGGCCTTGGCGGACTGGATGTCGGATCGGCCGCCGACGTCGACGCAGCCGTCGGAGCGGTTGGTGCCGGCGAGGTCGACGCCGATGACGGCATAGCCGCGGGGCACGAAGTAGTTGTCGTAGAACAGCGGCATCTGGACCGGGCGGCCCTTGGCGTCGTACGTCTTGACCTGGCTCTCGTTGCCGCGTCCGCAGCAGGAGAAGTAGGGACTCGCGTCCATGATGACGGGCACCTTGCGGCCCTGGCGGGCGGGTTCGGAGGGCCGGACGATGTCGGCGGCGACCCGGTCGGGCTTGCCGTCGCCGTCACCGTCGAGGCCGGTGTCCACCCAGACGGACTCGCGGATGGCGTGGGCGTAGGAGTAGACGGGCCGGCTCTCGCGGACCGAACGGCTCGCCTGCGTGGCCCGGCTGTGCGGGACGGGCGGGGCCTGGCGGCCGGCGGCCTGTGCGGCGGCCGGGGTGAGGAAGGCGGCCGTCAGGATGACGGCGACCGCCGTCACGAGCGGTCTCCAGATCGTGCGGCGCGTGCGTTTCGGCATGCGCGGGACGGTACTCCGGTCAACTCCCGTGCTGAAGAGGGCTCTCCGGCACTCCGGGTGACGCGTGACGGCTGAATGGCGATCGTGTGACAGCCGGTGCCATGGACAGGCCAGGGGTCACAGGGAATGAATAGGCTCCGAACAGATCGACGGAAAGATCGACGGAAGGATCGACCGAACAGATCCTCCGAACGGACTTGCAATCCCGACGACTTGGAGCTGACGTGCACCGCAGAATCATCGCGCCGGGCGCACTGGCGGCGGCCTCCCTCCTGCTGGCGATCCCGGCATCGGCCGCGAGCTACACCCCCGGCGCGCCGGGCATCGGCGACCCCTACTACCCGTACTACGGCAACGGCGGCTACGACGTCTCGCACTACGACCTGAGGCTTCAGTACCAGCCGAAGACGGACGAGTTGCAGGGCACGGCGACGATCCTGGCGAAGACCACGCAGGACCTGTCCAGCTTCGACCTGGACTTCCTGCTGGACGTCAGCGAGGTGCGGGTCAACGGCGCCAAGGCCGCGTTCGCGCACTCCCAGCAGCACGAACTGGTCGTCACACCGAAGGCACCGCTGGCCAAGGGCACGCCGATCACGGTCGTGGTCCGCTACAGCGGGGTGCCGTCGACGAAGAGCGCCTACGGCTTCGACACCTGGCACCGCACGCCCGACGGCGCGGTGGCCGCCGACGAGCCCGAGGCCGCCTGGTGGTGGTTCCCGAGCAACGACCACCCGAGCGACAAGGCCACCTACGACGTGTCCGTGGCCGTGCCGGACGGCACCCAGGCCATCTCCAACGGCACGCTGCAGTCGACCAGTTCGAAGCTGGGCTGGACCCGCTACAGCTGGCGGCAGGACAAGCCGCAGGCGACCTATCTGACCACGCTCGCCATCGGCAAGTTCGACATCACGACGAGCACCTCCGACGGTGGGGTGCCGGTCGTCAACGCCTACAGCAAGGACCTCGGCGACAACGACGGTGCCGCGCGGGCGAGCGTGGAGCGCACCGGCGAGATCGTCGACTGGCTGAGCGGCTACTTCGGGCCGTATCCGTTCAGCACGGCCGGCGGGTACGTCCCGAACACCACCACCGGCTACGCCCTGGAGACCCAGACCCGGGTGTACTACAGCCCCAAGCAGTTCGCGAAGGGCGCCAACACGTCGGTGGTCGTGCACGAGCTGGCGCACCAGTGGTACGGCGACGACGTGTCGCTCAAGCGCTGGAAGGACATCTGGCTCAACGAGGGCTTCGCGACATACGCGCAGTGGCTGTGGTCCGAGCACGAGGGCGAGGGCACCACGCAGCAGCTCGCCGACTACGTGTACGCCTCGCACCCCGCCGACGACCCGTTCTGGACGGTCGAGCCCGGTGACCCGGGACCTGACCACCAGTTCGACGACGCCGTCTACGACCGGGGCGCGCTCGCCATCCAGGCGCTGCGCAAGGAGGTCGGCGACGACGCGTTCTTCGCCATCCTGAAGGGCTGGCCGAAGGAGCACGCGTACGGCAACGCCTCGGTGGCCGACTTCCAGCGGTACGCCGAGCAGGTGTCCGGCAAACCGCTCGCCGCGTTCTTCGACACCTGGCTGTTCCAGCCGTCGAAGCCGGCCGTGTCCGCGGCCCGCGCCGCGTCGCTGGCGAAGGCGGGGACGGCGGTGACGCAGCCGAAGTCGTGGAAGAAGATCGAGGCGACGAACGACGTCCACGCCACGCGCGAGCACTGACCCGGGCGGGTCTAGGGTCTCGCCCGGGCCGCCCGCTGAAGCAGCTGGTCCCGGTCGATCGCGTCCGTGCGGGAGGCCGGGACCGTGCAGGCGTACGCTCCGGCGAGGGTGCCGTAGCGCGCGCAGACCTCGGGCGGCTCGCCGGTGAGGCGGCCGTAGAGGAAGGCGGCGGCGAAGGCGTCGCCCGCGCCGTTGGAGTCGACCACCGGGGCGGGCGGGGTCTCGGCGGGCACCCGGGTCAGCTCGCCGTCGGCCAGCAGATACGCGCCCTCGGCGCCCGCGGTGGCGACCGCGGTGCGGGCGCGGCCCCGCTCGGCGATGCGCCGCAGGGTCCGCTCGGGGTCGGTCAGGGCGGCCGCGGACAGGAAGACGACATCGGCCGTGTACGCGAACGGCTCGTGGTACGGGTTCTCGCCGTCCCAGTCGTGCAGGTCCGTGGAGAGCGGCACGCCCGTCGCGGCCAGCACCGGCAGCGCCTGGGCGCAGGGCTGGGTGAGGGTCACGTGGACGTGCCTGCTGGTCTCGGCGAGCGCGCGCAGCGTCCGCTCCGGGAAGCGGTCGCCGGGGCGGGCGCGGCTGGTGTCGTACAGGGAGAGCCGGCGGCCGTCGGGGCCGACGAGGTTGACCGCGCGCTTGGTCCCGGCGGGCTGCGGCAGCGCGGTGAGTGCGATGCCGTGCTCGCGGTGCAGGGCGCGCACGAGGTCGCCCTCGGGCTCGTCGCCGAGCAGGTCGAGGTGGTGGGTGCGCAGGCCGAGGGCGGCGAGACCGACCGCGACGAAGTCGCCGGTCTGCCCGGCCCGGGTGCGGATCCCGGAGTCGATCATGTAGCTGTCGGCGTAGGGCAGGGGCAGCTCGGGGACGTGGACGATGGTGTCCACGCCGGCTCCGCCCAGCACCAGGACGTCCGTCCTACCGGTGTCCGGCGCATCGGTGCGGGTGGCCTCGGGCCGTGCCGCCTGTGCCTCGCCGGTCCGTGTGGTCATCCCCCGCCCTCCCCGTGGTCGTACACCGTCACCGTGATGCCGCGTCGCACCAGCCGCTCGGTGATGAGCGGCTCTATGCGGGACCATGTGCCGCCCGCCAGGCCGCAGCCTATGCGGGGCATGTGCACGGACGCGCGGCGTTCGACCACTTCGTCGGCGAGGCGGGTGAGGGCGGTGTCGATCGCCTCGTAGCGGACGGGGACGCCCTTGCTGCCGGTCCTGGTCCCGCGCTGGCCGATCATGTTCGCGACCCAGACGTACGGCTCGACGCGGACCAGCTGGACCGCGCCGAGCCCGAAGTCGTTGCGGGCGCGGTCGCGGTGCCAGGCGCGGTACGCGCGCTCCGGCTCCGGCCAGCGGCGGGAGAGCGCCAGGACGAAGCCCTTGCCCCAGCCGCCGATGTCGTTGCAGACATGGGCGATCACCTTGACGCCCCTGACCGACAAAACGGTGGCGTCACCCCGGATGTATGTGATCCCCGACATGACGCCAACCGTAGGCGATGCCACTGACAGTGGCTCTGAACTGCTACTTCGCCAGCTGCTCCGGCTCCTTGGCGGCGGTCGCGGCCACCCTGCGGCGCACCCCGAACCAGCCGGCGACCAGCATCACGGCGATCACCGGGATGAGCAGGATGGTCTTGCGGCCGACGCCCGGGTCGTTCCACATCATGCCGAGGCACACCAGCAGGAAGGCGATCGTGGCGATCTCGGTGCCGGGGCTGAACTTCAGCTGGAAGTGCGGCCGGGTCACGAGGCCCGCGCGGGCGCGGCGGACGAAGATCATGTGGCAGACCATGATGATCACCCAGGTGCTGATGATGCCGAGGGAGGCCACGTTCAGCACGATCTCGAAGGCCTGGCTGGGCACGAGGTAGTTCAGGCCGACGCCGAGCACGCAGACGGCGCAGGTCAGCAGGATGCCGCCGTAGGGCACCTGGCTGCGGCTCATCCTGGCGGTGAACTTGGGCGCCGAGCCCGCCATGGCCATCGAGCGCAGGATGCGGCCGGTGGAGTACAGGCCGGAGTTGAGCGAGGACATGGCGGCGGTCAGCACGACGAGGTTCATCACGTCACCGGCCGCCGGGACGCCGATCTTGGACAGGACGGTCACGAACGGGCTCTCGTCGGCGGAGTACACCGAACCGGGCAGCAGCAGCGCGAGCAGGACGACCGAGCCGACGTAGAACAGGCCGACGCGCCACATGATCGAGTTCACCGCGCGCGGGACTACCTTCTCCGGCTCGGCGGTCTCACCGGCCGCCACACCCACCAGTTCCAGCGCGGCGTACGCGAAGATCACGCCCTGCATGATCAGGACGACCGGCATCAGGCCGTGCGGGAAGATGCCGCCGTGGTCGTTGATCACGCTCAGGCCGGGGGTGTGGCCGTCGACCTTGTGCTGGGTGGCGAGCAGGAAAATGCTGATCAGCATGAAGCCGACGATGGTGGCGACCTTGATGATCGCGAACCAGAACTCCATCTCGCCGAAGATCTTCACCGAGATCAGGTTCACGGCGAGGACCACCGCGAGGGCGATCAGCGCGAGGACCCACTGCGGGATCGAGGTGAAGAAGCTCCAGTAGTGCGTGTAGAGCGCGATCGCGGTGATGTCTGCGATACCGGTGGTCGACCAGTTCAGGAAGTACATCCAGCCGGCGACGTAGGCGCCCTTCTCGCCGAGGAACTCGCGCGCGTAGCTCACGAAGGAGCCGGAGGACGGCCGGTACAGGACCAGCTCGCCCAGCGCACGCACGACGAAGAAGGCGAAGACGCCGCAGACCAGGTAGGCCAGGGCGAGCGCCGGACCGGCGTTGTGCAGTCGGCCGCCGGCTCCGAGGAGGAGGCCGGTGCCGATGGCGCCGCCGATGGCGATCATGTTGATGTGGCGGGCCTTGAGGTCCTTGCTGTAACCGGCGTCGCCCGCGTCCGCGGGCGTCGCGGCCGTCTGGGCGGGGGATACGGCCTGGGCCGAGTCCACGGCGTCGTTGCTCACGGGTGGTTCCACTTCCTGGTGCGCCCGGACCTCGTGAGCCCGGGGGTCGTGCAGGGGTCGGCCCGCACCACCCTGTCGAGTTGCGGCACAGACCAAGGCAGCAGCTTCCCAGAAAGATCCGGCGGTAGTCGGTGGCCCACGTCACAGAGCGTTACTTCTCACACGATCCATTCGATGATCACCCGACGTTCACGACAGGTTTCACACGATCGGTGAGACAGCGATACTGCTGCACATGACGACCGACGCGACGTCCGAGCCCGGGGAGCAGACTCTCACGATCGACGAACTGGCCGCCCGCGCGGGCGTCACGGTGCGCACCGTGAGGTTCTACGGCAGCAAGGGGCTGCTCCCGCCGCCGGAGATCGGTCCGCGCCGGGTGGGCCGGTACGGCGCCGGACACGTGGCGCGGCTCGCCCTGATCGAGGAGTTGCAGCAGCAGGGCATGACGCTGGCGGCGATCGAACGGTACGTGCGGCAGCTGCCGCCGGGGCTCAGCCCGCACGACCTCGCCATCCACCGGGCGGTGGTGGCGTCCTGGGCGCCGGACGCGGTGGAGGCGGTGTCGCGGCGGGAGCTGGAGCGGCGGGCCGGGCGGGCGCTGTCCGCCGAGGACGTGGCGCGGCTGGCGGCGATGAGCGTGGTCCGGGAGGCCGGGGACGGCACCTTCCGTGTCGACACCGGGCTGCTCCGGCTCGGCGTGGAGTTGCTCGACGTACCGCTGTCGCAGGAGGCGATCCTCGCGGCGCGCACGGTGCTCATCGAGCACTCGCGCGCCGCGGCCCACGAGTTGTCCCAGCTCTTCCGCGACGAGGTGTCCGAGCGGGCCGCCCGGGACGTGAAGTCCCTGTCGGCGCACATGCACCCGTTGGTGGTGCAGGCGCTGTTGACGACGTTCCAGCGGTCGCTGCGAGAAGAGCTGAGCGAGTGGGTCGGCGGACCGGACGGGGAGGGAGCCGGCGGATCCGGCGCGGCCGGCCCCGGCTGACCAGGCACGGCCGGGACCTTGCGGCTCGGCTGCGACCGGACCGGGGGGCGGGGCGCGGATGGATGCGGCGGCTCGGTCCGGGCCGGACCCCCCGGTCCGCGCCGGACCCCCCGGTCCGCGCCGGACCCCCCGGTCCGGGCGGGACCGGACCCACAAGCCGGGCGGGCCGGGGTCTGCGGGGCGGGTGGGGCCGGGGCGGGCAGGGGGGGCGTCGGGGTTCGGTGTCAGTCGGTGAAGTGCTCCCCCTTCTCCGCCTTCTCCACGAGCAGTGCGGGCGGGGTGAAGCGGTCGCCGTAGGCCGCGGCGAGTTCCCGGGCGCGGGCGACGAAGCCCGGCAGGCCGCCGTCGTAGCCGTTGATGTACTGCAGGACGCCACCGGTCCAGCCGGGGAAGCCGATGCCGAAGATCGAGCCGATGTTGGCGTCGGCGACCGAGGTCAGGACACCTTCCTCCAGGAGCCGTACGGTGTCGAGCGCCTCGGCGAAGAGCATCCGCTCCTGCATGTCCCGGAACGGGATCCGGTGCCCCGGTTTGGTGAAGTGCTCGCGCAGGCCCGGCCAGAGTCCGGCGCGCTTGCCGTCGTCGGTGTACTCGTAGAAGCCTGCGCCGCCGCTGCGGCCGGGGCGGCCGAACTCGTCGACCATGCGGTCGATCACCGCCTCCGCCGGGTGCGCGGTCCAGGTGCCCCCGGCCTCCTCCACGGCCCGCCTGCTCTCGTTGCGGATCTTGCGCGGGAGCGTGAGGGTCAGCTCGTCCATGAGGGAGAGCACCTTGGCGGGGTAGCCGGCCTGGGCCGCGGCCTGCTCGACGGAGGCGGGTTCGACGCCCTCGCCGACCATGGCGACGCCCTCGTTGATGAAGTGGCCGATCACCCGGGAGGTGAAGAAGCCGCGCGAGTCGTTGACCACGATCGGCGTCTTGTTGATCTGGCGGACCAGGTCGAAGGCGCGGGCAAGTGCCTCGTCGCCGGTGCGCTCGCCCTTGATGATCTCGACCAGCGGCATCTTGTCGACCGGTGAGAAGAAGTGCAGTCCGATGAAGTCGGCCTGGCGCTCCACGCCCTCGGCGAGGGTGGTGATGGGCAGTGTGGAGGTGTTGGAGCACAGCAGCGCGTCGGGGGCGACGACGGACTCGATCTCCTGGAACACCTTGTGCTTGAGCGCGGTGTCCTCGAAGACCGCCTCGATGACCGCGTCGCAGCCGGCGAGGTCGGCCGCCTCTGCGGTGGGCGTGATCCGGGCGAGCAGCGCGTCCGCCTTCTCCTGGCTGGTACGGCCCTTGGCGACGGCCTTGGCGCACAGGTTCTCGGAATAGGCCTTGCCCTTGGCGGCCGCCTCCGGGGTCACGTCCTTCAGGACGACGTCGATGCCCGCGCGGGCACAGGAGTAGGCGATGCCGGCGCCCATCATGCCGGCGCCGAGGACGGCGACCTTGCGGACCTGGCGGGGCTCGACGCCCTTCGGCCGGTTCGCACCGGAGTTGACGGCCTGGAGGTCGAAGAAGAACGCCTGGATCATGTTCTTGGCGGTCTGCCCGGTGACCAGCTCGGTGAAGTAGCGGGTCTCGATGGTGATCGCGGTCTCGAAGTCGACCTGGGCGCCCTCGACGGCCGCGGCCATGATGTTGCGCGGGGCGGGGTAGGGCGCGCCGTTCGTCTGCTTGCGCAGATTGGCCGGGAAGGCTGGCAGGTTGGCGGCGAACTTCGGGTGGGCCGGAGTGCCGCCCGGGATCTTGTAGCCGGGCACGTCCCAGGGCTGGTGCGACTCGGGGTGGGCGTCGATGAAGGCCCGCGCCCGCGCGAGCATCTCCTCCGGCGTGGCGGCCACCTCGTGGACCAGGCCGTTGTCCAGCGCGCGGCGCGGGTTGTACTGGGTGCCCTGGAGCAGCACCTTCAGCAGCGCGTCCGTGATGCCCATCAGGCGTACGGTGCGGGTGACGCCGCCGCCCGCGGGCAGCAGACCGAGCGTGACCTCCGGCAGGCCGATCCTGGAGCCGGGGGCGTCGAGCGCGATGCGGTGGTGGGAGGCGAGGGCGATCTCGTACCCGCCGCCCAGGGCCGCGCCGTTGATGGCGGCGACGACCGGCTTGCCGAGGGTCTCGATGCGGCGCAGCGCGTTCTTGATCTCGGTCGCGGTCTCGAAGACCTGCTGGGCGTCCTCGGGGCCGGCCTTGATCATGTCCTTGAGGTCGCCGCCCGCGAAGAAGGTCTTCTTGGCGGAGGTGTAGATGATGCCGCGGATGGAGTCCTTCTCGGCCTCCGCGCGGGCGGCGATCGCCGTGACGGAGGCGCGGAACGCCTGGTTCATGGTGTTCGCGGACTGGTCCGGGTCGTCCAGGACGAGGGTGACGACACCGGTGTCGTCCTGCTCCCAGCGGATGGTCGTGCTTTCGGTCATGGCAGTCGTCTTTCGTCGAAGTCTGGTGGTTCCGCGGGGAGTTCAGATGCGTTCGACGATGGTGGCGATGCCCATGCCGCCGCCGACGCACAGGGTGGCGAGGCCGTAGCGCTTGTCCTGGCGCTCCAGTTCGTCCACGAGGGTGCCGAGGATCATCGCGCCGGTCGCGCCGAGGGGGTGGCCGAGGGCGATGGCGCCGCCGTTGACGTTGACCTTGTCCAGGGAGAGGCCCATGTCCTTGACGAAGCGGAGCACGACCGCGGCGAACGCCTCGTTGATCTCGACCAGGTCGATGTCGCCGATGGTGAGGCCGGCCTTGGCCAGGGCCTTGCGGGTGGCGGGGGCGGGCCCGGTGAGCATGATGGTGGGCTCGGAGCCGGAGACGGCCGCGGAGACGATCCGCGCGCGGGGGGTGAGGCCGTAGCGCTCGCCGACCTCCCTTGAGCCGATCGCCACGAGTGAGGCGCCGTCCACGATGCCGGAGGAGTTGCCCGCGTGGTGGACGTGGTCGATCTTCTCGATCCAGTGGTACTTCTGCAGGGCGACGGCGTCGAAACCTCCGAGTTCGCCGATGTCGGCGAACGACGGCTTGAGCGACGCGAGGGAGCCGGCGGTGGTGCCGGGGCGCGGGTGCTCGTCGTGGTCGAGGACGACCAGGCCGCTGCGGTCCTTGACGGGGACCACCGAGCGGTCGAAGCGGCCCTCCTTCCAGGCCGTGACCGCGCGCTCCTGGGACAGGGCCGCGTACTCGTCGACGTCGCGGCGCGAGAAGCCCTCGATGGTGGCGATGAGGTCGGCGCCGATGCCCTGCGGCACGAAGTTCACCGCGAGGTTGGTCATCGGGTCGTTGAACCAGGCACCGCCGTCGGACGCCATCGGCACCCGGGACATCGACTCCACGCCGCCCGCGAGGACCAGGTCCTCCCAGCCCGAACGGACCTTGGCGGCGGCGAGGTTGACGGCCTCCAGGCCCGAGGCACAGAAGCGGTTCTCCTGCACGCCCGCGACCGTGTCGGGCAGCCCGGCGGCGATCGCGGCGATCCTCGCGATGTCGGAGCCCTGGTCGCCGACGGGGCCGACGACCCCGAGGACGATGTCGTCGACGGCGGCCGGGTCGAGGCCGGGGAAGCGGTCGCGGATCTCGTGGATGAGGCCGACGACCAGGTCGATGGGCTTGGTGCCGTGCAGGGCGCCGTTCGCCTTGCCGCGGCCGCGCGGGGTGCGGATCGCGTCGTACACGTACGCTTCGGTGCTCACTGGTGTGCCTTTCGGAAGGGGTGGGCCGAGCGGGGTCGGTCGCTGCCCGCGACCGGGTCGTCGTTCACGAGTCGTCGTTCGCCGCCGCCGGTATCCCCCAGTCCCGCGCCACCGCTTCGGTGTCCGCGCCGGGCAGGGCGGGGCCGGTACGGACGGTGGTGGGGGTCGCGGAGAAGCGGGGGGCGGGGGCGGGCTGGGTGATGCCGCCGTGGTCGGTGAAGGTGCCGCGGGCGGCGAGGTGCGGGTGGCGCGGGGCCTCGCGCAGGGACAGCACGGGGGCCACGCACGCGTCGGTGCCCTCGAAGACGGCCGTCCACTCCTCGCGCGTGCGGGACCTGAAACGGGCGGCGATCCTCTCGCGCAGCTCCCCCCAGCGCGTCCAGTCCTTGCGGGCTCCGGCGAGGTCGTCCAGGCCGAGCAGGCGCAGGAACTCCTCGTAGAACGGGCCCTCCAGGGCGCCGACCGCCATGTATCCGCCGTCGGCGGTCTCGTAGGTGCCGTAGTAGGGGCAGCCGCCGTCGAGGAGGTTGGCGGCACGCCGGTCCTGCCAGCCGCCGGCCGCGAGCATGCCGTGGATCATCGCCGACAGATGGGCCGTGCCGTCGACGATGGCGGCGTCGACGACCTGCCCGGTGCCGGTCGCGCGCGCGTGGTGCAGGGCGGCGAGGACGCCGACGACGAGGTAGAGGGAGCCGCCCGCGTAGTCCCCGAGGAGGTTGGCGGGGAGGGCCGGGGGCTCGTCCGGGCGGCCGATCATGCCGAGGGTGCCGGTGAGCGCGATGTAGGCCACGTCGTGGCCCGCGCGATGAGCGAGGGGGCCGTCCTGGCCCCAGCCGGTCATCCGGCCGTAGACGAGGCGGGGGTTGCGGGCGTGGCACTGTTCGGGGCCGACGCCGAGGCGCTCGGCGACGCCCGGGCGGTATCCCTCGATGAGGACGTCGGCACGCTCGGCGAGGTCGAGCACGCGCGCGGGACCGTCCGGCGCCTTCAGGTCGACCACGACCGAGCGTTTGTTGCGGTTCGTCACGTCGTACGCCGGATCGATCGCGAGACCTGGCCCGCCCGGCCGGTCCACCCGGACGACGTCCGCGCCCAGGTCGGCCAGGAGCATGGCGGCGAACGGGCCGGGGCCGATGCCGGCCAGCTCGACCACGCGCACGCCGGAGAGCGGGCCCTGCCCCGGCTTCGCTGCCGTCGTCATGCTCCAGCCCCCAAGCGTGTGTGACACAACTGATGTAACACCTGCGATGCTAAGAACGCGTTCCATCTGGCACAAGACCTGAACGAGCAAGCGCTTAGCCAAGTGCCCGGCACCTCGGAGACCACCCGAACGGGTGAGACGGAGGTGAGCCGTGCGCCGGCCCGGCCCACTCCTGTCGCCCCACCGCCGTCGGAGCGCAGCCGGTGGCCGGCGTGCGCACACCTCACGCTAGCCTCAGCCACCGACAGCGGCGCGGGCTGCACGACCAAGGGGTGTCATGAGCAGGATAAAAAGGACGGACCGTCCCTACGACCTCGTGCTCTTCGGAGCCACCGGCTTCGTCGGCGTCCTCACGGCGGAGTATCTCGCCGCGCACGCGCCGGACGGTCTGCGCTGGGCCGTCGCCGGCCGGGACGCACGCAAGCTGGAGCGGCTGCGCGAACGGCTGCCCGGCGGTGCGGACATCGGCGTCCTGCGGGCCGACGTGGCCGAACCGGCCACCCTGCGCGCCCTCGCGGAGCACGCGCGCGTGGTGGCCACGACGGTCGGTCCCTACGTGCTGTACGGCGAGGGGCTGGTCGCCGCCTGCGCGGACACCGGCGCCGACTATCTGGACCTGAGCGGCGAGCCGGAGTTCGTGGACCTCATGTACGTCCGGCACGACGCACGCGCGCGGGAGACGGGGGCGCGCCTGGTGCACGCCTGTGGCTTCGACTCCGTACCGCACGACCTCGGTGTTCACTTCACGGTGGGGCACCTGCCGGAGGGAGTGCCGCTGCGGGTGGACGGGTACGTCAGCGTCGACGCGGCCTTCTCCGGCGGCACACTGGCCTCGGCGCTGAACCAGTTCGCCCGCGGCCGGCGGATGCTGGCCGCCGCGCGCGACCGGGGGCGGCACGAGCCGCGGCTGCCGGGCCGCCGGGTCGCGGCGTCCACGGGCGCGCCGCGCTTCGCCGGGGAGGTCGGCGCCTGGGCGCTGCCGCTGCCGACCCTCGACCCGCAGATCGTGCGCCGTTCGGCGCGGGCCCTGGAGCGCTACGGCCCGGACTTCCGCTACCGGCACTACGCGGCGGTACGGCATCTGCCGGTCGCCCTCGGCGGGGTCGCCGCCGTCGGCGCGGTGGCGGCAGCAGCCCAACTGCCGCCCGCGCGGCGCTGGTTGTCGGACCGGCTGAAGCCGGGTGAGGGGCCGAGCCCGGAGAAGCGGGCGAGGAGCCGGTTCGCGGTGCGGTTCGTCGGCGAGGGCGGCGGCCGGCGCGTGTGCACGGAGGTCGCGGGCGGCGATCCCGGCTACGACGAGACGGCGAAGATGTTCGCCGAGGCGGCCCTGTGCCTCGCCTTCGACGACCTTCCGCCGACGGCCGGGCAGGTCACCACGGCCGAGGCGATGGGCGACGCCCTGACCGGGCGGCTGCGCGCCGCGGGGATCACCTTCCGGGTGGCGGCCGGAGGGTAGACGTGGCTTTTGCGGCGCCACCCGGTTTGAGACTTTGCGGCTCGGGCATGCCGCCTGTCCCCGGCCTTGCGCGCAAAAGTCTCACTGGGCCGTTCAATGAAACGATGGAGCCCTGGACGGAGGTGGCCGCAAGGAGGCGAGGAGAGCGTGAAGTTCGTACTCGAAGTGACGGTGGACGAGGGCGCATCGGCGCAGGACCGGGCGCGTGAGCTGGGCCGGATCCTGCGCTACTGGGGCGGCAATCTGCACCACTACGCCCTCGAACCGGGCGATGGCTCGGACGTCTACGACTCGGCGTATCAGGAGGTCGGTGCCTGGCGCGTCGTCGCCTCCTGAGCAGCACCGTGGGCTGTGCCCTGTGCCGCCTCGCGCAGCGCCCGGCGGCACAGGGAGTCCGCCCGGCGCGTGGTCTCCGGCAGCCGGTAGCGCGGGGTCAGGGCCAGGGTGTGGGCCAGGGCGTTGTCCAGGCTCACCCGGTGGCCGACCGAGACGAAGACCGGCTTGACCCCGTCCCGGGTGCGCAGGGCGCGCCCGACCTCCTCGGTCCCGGCGAGCAGCGCGGCGGACGCGCCCCGCGCGGGCCCCGGCTCGTCGTACGTGAAGGTGAACGGGTTCTTGGCGACGCCGATGACCGGCAGGCCGGTGAGCACGCCGAGATGGCTGGCGAGGCCGAAGCGGCGCGGATGGGCCAGGCCGTAGCCGTCGCACACGACCAGGTCGGGCGGGCACGGGAGCCGGTCCAGGGCGGCCCGGACGGTGGGGATCTCCCGGAAGGCGAGCAGACCGGGCACGTACGGGAAGGACACCCGGCCGACCGCCGTCGCCTCGGCCACCACCTCCAAGGTGGCGGCGTCCAGCACCACGGCCGCCGCGGCGACGAGGTCGCGGGCGTCGTCGTAGGCGACGTCGACGCCCGTGACGCGCCCCTGCCCGGGCGGTGGTCCGGGCTCGTCCAGCACCACCCGCCCGCGCAGTTCGTCCTGCACGGCGCGGGCCTCGTCCTCGGTCGCGGGCCAGCCCGCCGGTACGCCTACGGTCGTCATGGTGACCAGACTGTACGGCCCCCGGGGATTGTCCGTGCCCGGGGGTAACCTCGTGATCATGTTCGTACTGGAGCTGACGTACACCGCACCGCTCGACGCCGTCGACGCGCTGCTGCCCGACCACGTGGCCTGGCTGGAGGAGCAGTACGGCAAGGGCATGTTCCTGGCCTCCGGGCGCAAGGAGCCGCGCGAGGGCGGGGTGATCCTGGCCGTCGCCGCGGACCGTGCCGTGATCGACGAGGCCATCGCGCGCGACCCGTTCGCCGTCGCCGGCGTGTGCACCTACCGCGTCACGGAGTTCATCGCCACGAAGACGGCCCCCGAGCTGGAGCGGCACCGCCGGACCCCGGGCTGAGCCCGCCCCCCGTCAGCGTTCCAGCCGGGCCACCCTGCCCCCTTCCCCGGCGGCCCAGCAGCTCAGGTCCGGTGTGCAGGCCACGGTGTCGTACGAGCCGGTGTCGATCGTCCGCCAGGTGCGGCCGCCGTCGGTGGTCAGGTCGGTGCCGGTGGGACCGACGGCGAGCGCGGCGCCGCGGCTGTGCGGCAGCCAGGCGGCGCCGGAGCGGTAGGCCGGCGGGGGCGTGCCGGCCGGGTTCCAGGTGCGGCCGCCGTCGGCGGTGACGGCGGCGGCCCGCGGCGAGGGTTCGCCGGGACGGTAGTCGCCGCCGACGGCGAGGCCGTGGTCGCGGTCGCGGAAGGCGAGGGCGAAGACACCCCTGGCCGGATCGCCGGCCGGGACGGGGGTGTCGGCCGCGGTCCAGTTCAGGCCGCGGTCGGCGGAGTGCAGCACGCGCGCGTGGGCGCCGCCGCCGGTGGCCAGCCAGACGTCCTTTTGGCCCGAGGTGACCAGGCACTGGCCGCTCGCGGCGAAGCCGGCCTCGCCCTGAAGGGCCGGCGGCATGCCCTCGGTGGGCAGCACCCGCCAGGAGCGGCCGCCGTCGCCCGTGGTCAGGAGGCGGAACTTCCCGTCCACCGGGTCGCCCACGGCGAGGCCGTGGCGGCGGTCGAAGAAGGCCAGGCAGTCGTAGAAGGCGTTCGGGTCGGTGTTGCGGAAGGACTCGGTCCAGCTCGCCCCGCCGTCGTCGGTGCGGTACACGCGGGAGGCCTCGCCCTCCCCGACGGCCAGCACCACCGCGCGCCGCGCGTCGAACGCCTCCACGTCCCGGAACTGCAGGTCGCCCGCCCCCGGCGGAGAGACGTTCCGCCAGCTGGACCCGCCGTCCGTGGTGCGCAGCACCGTGCCGCCGGTGCCGGCCAGCCAGGCGGTGTGCCGGTCGACGGCCGCGAGCCCCCGGAAGCGGACCTGCGGGGTCCCGGGGTCCTTCACCGACCAGTGCACTCCCCCGGCCTCCGGTCCCGGTGTGCGGGCCTCGGCCGCCGGGACGGTCAGCGCGGCCAGCGCCGCCCCGCACACCACCCCCGCCGCTACCAGCCGGCCGGTCCGTCCCCTGCCTCGCGTGCTCCCCATGCGCCTCATGGCGGGCGAAGCTAGCCCACCGGGCCGGCGCCGTCCAGGGCGGCCGGGGACCACCGCCCCTGGCCGTCCTGAGGACCAACTGCCCCTCGCCACGGGACGAACGGCCCATAAGGCGCCACGCATGAAAGCGGTGACCGAGGTCACTCGTTCTGTGTGTGCACGCACCGGCCTGATCAGACGTCTCTTCCAGTGCCAGGTGCCGCACATCCGGCCGTAGTCCAGCCGTCACGAGGGAGTAAGGCGTTGTCCACCGTCATCGAGCAGCCCGTAGAGGCCCGACTCGTCGCCGCCGCACCGCGCATGCCGAACATTCCCGCCACGCTGCGCTACGACCGGCGCGACCCCTTCGCCGTCGTCATGACGTTCCCGGCCCCGGCCACCCTGGAGGGCGTCGAGGTCCGCTGGACCTTCTCGCGCGAGCTGCTGATCGCCGGGATGCAGGCGCCCGAGGGCCAGGGCGACGTCCGGGTGCGGCCGTACGGCTACGACCGTACGGTGCTGGAGTTCCACGCCCCCGAGGGCACCGCCATCGTGCACGTGCGCTCGGGCGAGATCCGGCGCTTCCTGGAGGCGGCCGACGAGCTGGTGCCGGCCGGCCTCGAACACCTCCAGCTCGACCTCGACCACGACCTGGCCGAACTGATGCGGGACGCCTGCTGAGCGCCACGCGCGCGTGACCGGCGTTTTCCCGCACCGGCACGCCCCGGCCGAGGGCCCGCCTCGGTCAATTGCGTTGACACCCGCGAACGCCCCTCTTAGCGTGTACGTCGGTCCTGTTGCCGTCGATTGGAGAAGGACGTTGCTCGTCTGAGGTCCTGAGGCACCGCGTCGCACCGGTGAGGTGTGCGCGGCGTACGACCTCGGCGTCCGAGCCGTCCTCCGGCACAGGCCTTTCTTTTTTTTCCGGCCCCTTGTGCCCAGACCCTTCGGTTCCCGCCTCGCGGTGTCTCGAGATGCGTCCCCCTACCGCACGCACGTCATCGCGAGGCCTTCATGTCATCCTCTCTCACCTGCACGTCCCTGACCTTCGCCTGGGCAGACGGCACCACCGTCCTCGACGGGCTGGACGTCGCCTTCGGCCCCGGCCGGACCGGGCTCGTCGGCGTCAACGGATCGGGAAAGTCCACCCTGTTGAAGCTGCTGGCCGGGGAACTCGTCCCGGTCGACGGCAGCGTCAAGGTGGCCGGCGAGGTCGGCTACCTCCCGCAGAACGTCACCCTCGACACCACTCTCCGCGTCGACCAGGCCCTCGGCATCGCCGCGCAGCGGACCGCGCTGCACGCCATCGAGGCGGGCGACGTCACCGAGGAGCACTTCGAGACGGTCGGCGACGACTGGGACGTCGAGGAGCGCGCCCTGGTCACGCTCGGTGAACTCGGCCTCGGCCACATCGGCCTGGACCGGACCGTCGGCGAGGTCTCCGGCGGTGAGTCGGTGCTGCTGCGGCTCGCCGCGCTGCTGCTGCGCCGCCCCGGCATCCTGCTGCTGGACGAGCCCACCAACAACCTGGACCTGTACGCGCGCCGGCGGCTCTACCAGGCCGTCAGCGCGTGGCCCGGCGTCCTGGTCGTGGTCAGTCACGACCGGGAACTGCTCGACCTGGTCGACCAGATCGCGGAACTGCGCTCCGGGGAGGTCACCTGGTACGGCGGCAACTTCTCGGCGTACGAGCAGGCGCTCGCCGTCGAGCAGGAGGCCGCCGAGCGGATGGTGCGCGTGGCGGAGGCCGATGTGCGCAAGCAGAAGCGCGAACTGGCCGACGCCCAGGTCAAACTGGCCCGCCGCAAGCGGTACGGACAGAAGATGTTCGAGCAGAAGCGGGAGCCGAAGATCGTCATGGGCGCGCGCAGACGCGCCGCCCAGGAGTCCGCCGGCAAGCACCGCATCATGCACGAGGAGCGGCTCGCCGAGGCGCGCGAGCGGCTGGACGAAGCGGTGGAGGCCGTGCGGGACGACGACGAGATCCGCGTCGACCTGCCGTACACGGCCGTGCCGCCCGGCCGGCAGGTGCTCACCCTGGAGCACCTGCACCTGGCCTACGGGGCGCGGATCGAGGGAATCCTCGACCTGCGCGGCCCGGAGCGGATCGCCCTCATCGGCCGCAACGGCGCCGGGAAGACGACGCTGCTGCGCACCGTCGCCGGGGAGCTGGCGCCGGTGGCGGGCGAGGCACGCGCACACGTGCCGCTGCGTTTCCTGCCCCAGCGGCTGGACGTGCTGGACGACGCGCTGACGGTCGCCGAGAACGTGGCCCGCTTCGCGCCGGGCGCCACCAACAACCGGATCCGGGCGCGCCTCGCCCGCTTCCTGTTCCGGGGCGCGCGGGCCGACCAGCAGGCGGCCACCCTGTCGGGCGGTGAGCGGTTCCGGGCAGCGCTGGCCGCGCTCATGCTCGCCGAACCGGCACCCCAGTTGCTGCTGCTCGACGAGCCCACCAACAATCTGGACATGGCGAGCGTGCGGCAGCTGACCTCGGCCCTGGAGTCGTACGAGGGCGCGCTGCTCGTCGCGAGCCACGACATGCCGTTCCTGGAGTCGATCGGCATCACGCGCCGGCTGCTGCTGGAGGACGGCGAGCTGAAGGAGGTCGCGGCGCAGGACACCGGGTTCCCGGCGTAGCGCGGGCCGCGCGCCGAGGGCGGGACGTGCCGGGCACGGCCGGCACGTCTCAGGAGAAGCACAGCCTGGCAACGAGGGTTTTGCCCTGGCGGGAGCGGGCTGCATGATGGCGAACCGGTGCCGTGCACACCGGCGCCGACCACCGCACCATCGATTCGAAAGGCCCCTCGTGCCCAGCAAGAAGGCCCTCGTCCGCCGCCCCGGTCCCCGCCTCGCCGAAGGCCTGGTGACGCACATCGAGCGGGAGAAGGTCGATCCGGGGCTCGCCATCGAGCAGTGGGAGGCCTACGTCGAGGCGCTGCGCACGCACGGCTGGGAGACGATCGAGGTCGACCCCGAGGACGACTGCCCCGACGCGGTGTTCGTCGAGGACACCGTCGTCATGTACAAGAACGTGGCGTTGATCACCCGGCCCGGCGCCGCGTCCCGGCGCATGGAGACCGTCGGGGTCGAGGAGGCGGTGGCCCGGCTCGGCTGCTCGGTGAACTGGATATGGGAGCCGGGCACCTTGGACGGCGGTGACGTGCTCAAGGTCGGCGACACCGTCTACGTCGGCCGGGGCGGGCGTACCAACGTGGCCGGGGTGCAGCAGCTGAGGGCCGCCTTCGAGCCGCTGGGCGCCCGGGTGGTGGCCGTCCCGGTGAGCCGGGTGCTGCACCTGAAGTCGGCGGTGACCGCGCTGCCCGACGGCACGGTGATCGGGCACATCCCGAAACTGGACCGGCCGTCGCTGTTCCCCGGCTTCCTGTCGGTGCCGGAGGAGTCCGGCTCCCACGTGGTGCTCCTCGGCGGCCACACGCTGCTGATGGCGGCGAGCGCCCCGAGGACGGCGGAGCTGCTGACCGATCTCGGCCACGAGGTCGTCACCGTGGACATCAGCGAGTTCGAGAAGCTGGAAGGCTGCGTGACCTGCCTCTCGGTACGCCTGCGGGAGCTGTACGCCTGACCGGGTGATCCCGCCACTCGAACGGCCCCCAGGGGACGCCTGCCTGTCCCGGGGCGGTCGGGCATGCTGCGGAAAGGGTCCTCGGCGTGTCGGAAAACGGTGCGGGGGCTGTTGATCAGCGATCTTTACAGCGAACTTAACCTACGGGTTCGTAACCTACGGATTCGTAGCCTACGATCTCGTAGGTTTCCCGGCCCCGCTCGCCGGACCGTCCCCTTCCCCCGCTCTTGCCCGGCGTCCCCCTGGAGTCCCTGTGACGATCACCTCCCCCCACCTCGGCAGCCCGTCCGCCTGGACCGACGCGCGCCTGCTGTACGCGCTGGAGGAAGTGGTCGAAAGGGAGCTGGACCGGCACCTGAAGGTCGCCAAGGACTGGATGCCGCACGAGTACGTGCCGTGGAGCGACGGCCGTAACTTCCCCGGCCTGTTCGAGGACGGCGAGGCCTGGGACAAGGACCAGTCCAAGGTGACCGAGATCGGCCGGATCGCCCTCGTGGTCAATCTGCTCACCGAGGACAACCTGCCGAGCTACCACCACGAGATCGCGTCGCTCTTCGGCCGCGACGGCGCATGGGGCACCTGGGTGCACCGCTGGACGGCCGAGGAGGGCCGGCACGGCATCGTGATGCGCGACTACCTGCTCACCTCGCGCGCGGTGGACCCCGACAAGCTGGAGCGCTTCCGCATGGCGCACATGAGCGAGGGCTTCGAGTCCGACAACGGGCACTCGATGCTGCACTCGATCGCGTATGTCGCCTTCCAGGAGCTGGCCACCCGGATCTCCCACCGCAACACCGGCCACCAGTCCGGCGACCCGGTCTGCGACCGCATGCTGGCCCGCATCGCGACCGACGAGAACCTGCACATGGTCTTCTACCGCAACCTGCTGAAGTCCGCCTTCGAGCTGGCGCCCGACCTGACCATGCAGGCGGTACGGGACGTGGTGGTCGACTTCCGGATGCCCGGCCACGGCATCCCCGGCTTCGAGCGGGCCGCCGCGCAGATGGCGATCGGTGAGGTCTACAACCTGCGCATCCACCACGACGACGTGCTCCAGCCGGTACTGCGCTTCCTGAAGGTCATGGAGATCGACGGCCTCGGCCCCGAAGGACGCCAGGCGCAGGAGGAGCTGGGCCTGTTCCTGGGCGGCCTGAACGACGAGGCCACGAAGTTCGACGAGAAGCTGGCCGCGCGCAAGGCCCGCATGGCGGCCCGAAGCGGTTCCTGACGGCCGGGTCCGGCCCCGTGCCGGCGGGCTGCCCGGTGTCGGGGCCGCCTGCCCGGTGGCGGGCCGTGCCGGGGTCAGTGGGAGGCGCGGCGCAGGGCGAGGCGTTCCTTCTCGGAGAGCCCGCCCCAGACGCCGAAGCGCTCGTCGTTGGCGAGGGCGTAGTCCAGGCAGGCCGGGCGCAGCTCGCACATGGCGCAGATGCGCTTCGCCTCGCGTACCGAGCTGCCGGGCTCGGGGAAGAAGAACTCCGGCCCGGTCTGGGCGCACAGGGCCTGCGCCTGCCACGTGTCGTCGGCCGGGGTGATCGTGTCGAAGTGCATGGCCAGGATCGTGCCGCCCGGCGAAAAACGTTCGATCAACGCCTGCTCAACGCCGCCCTCGGCGTCTCCGGCCGCCCCGATCATGCTCCCGCGGTCCTGCCGCGTGCACGGCGGCGCGCGGAGCGGGTACGAAATCCGGGGGCCGCCGCGGCACCGGCGACGACGCGGCCCAGGCAGGCGCCGCGGCGGGTGGCGGTGCTCCGGCGGCGAGTGTCAGTGGGGGGTGCCAGACTCGGCAGTGCACAGGACGGGACCCTTTGAAGGAGGGCGAAGATGCTCAGCACCCGTTTCGTCGACGGCGCCCCGAACTGGATCGATGTCACCAGCTCCGACATCGACGGCGCCCGCTCCTTCTACGGCGATCTCTTCGGCTGGCAGTTCCAGTCGGCGGGCCCGGACGCCGGCGGCTACGGCTTCTTCCAGCTGGACGGCAGAACGGCGGCGGGCATCGGGCCGAACGCCCCGGAGCAGGGCCCGCCCGCGTGGACGGTGTACTTCCAGAGCGCGGACGCCGAGGCCACGGCCGAGGCCGTCGAGCAGGCTCACGGCAGGGTGCTGGTACCGCCCATGGACGTGATGGGCCAGGGGCACCTGGCGATCCTCGCCGACCAGGCGGGTGTTCGGTTCGGGATCTGGCAGCCCGGGCAGACCAAGGGCATCGAGGTGGCGAGCGAGCCGGGCTCCCTGTGCTGGGTCGAGCTGTACACACCGGACGTCGCGGCGGGCGCCGCCTTCTACCACCGGGTGCTCGGCCTGGAGACCTCCTCGGCGTCCTTCCCCGGCGGCACGTACACATGCGTCAACCCCGCGGGTGCCGGTGAGGATTCGATGTTCGGCGGGATCATGTCCCTGGCCGACGGCGGCGCGGCGCAGGGCCGCCCGTTCTGGCTGCCGTACTTCGAGGTCGCGGACACGGACGCCACGGTCGGCAAGGCGCAGCAGCTCGGCGGGACGGTCCGCATGCCGGCGACGACCCTGGAGGGCGTCGGCCGCATGGCCCAGCTCACCGACCCGTACGGAGCCCGCTTCGCGCTGATCCACAGCGCGTCGCAGCCGGGCTGAGCGCCGGCCTGCCGAAGCCGCCGACAGCGACGAGGCCGCCGAGCGCCGACACGGCGATTCGTGGTCACGGAAGGAACGACCGCCCGGCGCGGACGTGCGTGCGTACGTACGTGCCTGCGTGCGTGCGGAGGCCGCGCGGAGGCGCCGGCCGGTTCCGGTTACGCGGAGGCGCGGCGGATCAGGGTCGTCGGGAGGATCACGCCGCCGGGCGGCGGCGTGTCCTGCGGCGGCGCGGTGCGGGCGCGCCCACCGGGCCGACCGCGCAGCAGCAGGCGCGCCATCAGCCGGCCCATCTCCTCGATGTCCTGGCGGACCGTCGTCAGCGGCGGGTCGGCCTCCATGGCCACGGGCAGCATGTCGTCGAAACCGATCACGGCGACGTCCTCGGGCACGCGCCGGCCGCTCGCCCGCAGCACCCGCAGGGCGCCGAGCGCGGTGAGGTCGTTCGCGGCGAACACGGCGTCCACGTCCGGGCAGCGGTCGAGGAGTTCGCGCATCGCGCGTTCCCCGCCGGCCGGGGTGAAGTCGCTCTCCACGACCAGCCGGGGATCGTCCCCGCCCGGCACGCCGGCCATCACGTCCCGGTATCCGTCGAGCCGGTCCACGGCGGAGGTCTGGTCCAGGGCCCCGGTCAGATGCGCGATCCGCCGCCGGCCGAGGTCCACGAGATGGCGTACGGCGGCGCGGGCTCCGCCCCGGTTGTCGGAGTCGACGTAGATCACGCCCGTGCGGTGGCCCGCCCGCGTGTCGTCGCCCCAGCCGGGCCGCCCGCCGAACACGGTGGGCACACCGGCGTCGTGGATGAGGCCGGGCAGCGGATCGTCGAGGTGCAGGGAGAAGACGAGCGCGCCGTCGACGTGACCGCCGGCGAGATAGCGGGCCACGCGCGCGTGGTCGTCACGGCCCTCGATGAGCAGCAGCACCAGCTGGTTGTCGTGTGCGGTCAGCTCCTTGCTGATGCCGCGCAGTTGGCGGGCGAAGAAGGGGTCGGCGAAGACCCGGGTCTCGGGCTCGGCGATGACGACCGCGATGGCGTCGTGCCGCCGGGTGACCAGGCTGCGCGCCGCCTGGTTGGGCACGTAGCCCAGCTCCGCCACGGCCTGGCGGACCCGTGCGGCCAGCGGCTCGCGCACTCCGTCGCCGCCGTTGACCACCCGCGAGACGGTGGCCCGGGACACACCGGCCCGCGCGGCCACGGCCTCCAGTGTGGGGCGCGACACTGCGTCGGTCACTGCGGGACTCCTCATCGGCGGCTGCCGGTCAGGATAGCCGCGAGGTGGCACGGCCGTCGGTGCCCGCACGGCGGCCCGACGGTGCCGAACGGGCCGCAGCGGGCCGGCCGAAGCGGCTGCCCGGGGCGAGTTGACCGGTGACGGCACCCTGCTCACAGCCGGTGCCTGCGGCCGGACGGGCCGACGAGCGGTGGGCCGTAGGGAAGGACACGCGGTCGCCCTGCCCGCCTGCGCCGTGGGCTCAGCCCAGCAGGTCGATGGTCGCGCCCACGCCCCGGCGCTCCGCCTCCCGCCACGCGAGCCACGAGAGGGCGAGATCCTGCCAGGGCAGCCCGACCGGGGCGTACACCGTGCGCTGTCCGGCGAAGGTGCGCCCCGGGTGCGTACCCCGCAGAATCTCGGTGAGGGTGGCGTCGGCGCCGGCCCGGACGAGTCCGGGGGCCGCCAACGCGCCTGCCTGGAGCGCGAGTTCCTCGTCGTCGACGACGAGCAGCGCGGCGTCGAGCAGGTCGGCGGCGAGTTCCCGCTTGCCGGGCTCGTCGGTGCCGAGGCTCGTGAAGTGCCGGCCGGGGCGGGTGCGCTCAGGGCGCCCCTTCCTTGCGTGCCCGGCTCGGCTGGACCCTCTTGGGTTCGCCCGGCATCTTCGGGTACTCCGGCGGGTACGGCAGATCGCCCAGGCCGTGGTCGTGTTCGTCTCGGCGGGCCAGTTCCAGCAGGGCGTCCAGGGAATAGGCGTGGTCGTCCATGCCGGCGTGTACGTCGCCGAGTTCCGCGAAGCGGGCCGGCATGGTGGCGAGGTCGAAGTCCCGGGGGTTGACCGTGTCGACCTCCTCCCAGCGCAGCGGCGCCGAGACGGGGGCGTGCGGGCTGGGCCGTACGGAATAGGCGGAGGCGATGGTGCGGTCGCGGGCCGTCTGGTTGTAGTCCAGGAAGATGCGGCGGCCCCGCTCCTCCTTCCACCACTTGATCGTCACCTGCTCGGGCATCCGGCGTTCCATCTCCCTGCCGACCGCGATCGCGGCGCGCCGCACCTGGGTGAAGGTCCAGCGGGGTTCGATGGGGACGAAGACGTGCAGGCCACGGCCGCCGGAGGTCTTCGGCCAGCCGCGCAGTCCGCCGAACCCGTCGAGAACCGCGCGCAGTTCATGGGCGGCGCGGACGGCGTCGGCGAAGTCGGTGCCGGGCTGCGGGTCGAGGTCGATGCGCAGTTCGTCGGGATGGTCGACCCGGGTGCGGCGCACCGGCCAGGGGTGGAAGGTGAGCGTGCCGTACTGGACGGCCCACACCACGGCGGCCTCCTCGGTGGGGCACATCTCGTCGGCGCTGCGGCCGCTGGGGAAGGTGATGTGGGCGGTGGGGATCCAGTCGGGCATGCCCTTGGGGGCGCGCTTCTGGTAGAACCACTCGCCGTCGACGCCGTCCGGGTGCCGCTGGAGGGTGGTGGGCCGGTCGCGCAGGGCGCGCAGGACGCCGGGCCCGACGGAGGCGTAGTAGCGCGCGAGGTCCAGCTTGGTGAAACCGCGCTCCGGGAAGAAGACCTTGTCCGGGCTGGACAGCCGTACCGTGCGGCCGGCCACCTCCAGTTCCACCGCATCACCCATGCGGCCACGGTAAGCGCACCTCGGGCACCGCGCATACCGGCAGAGAGCCGAAGTAAGGGGATTCAAGAGGGCATACACCTGTATATGCGCGCAGAATCGGACACATGGATCTGCCGGTGATGCCGCCCGTGAAACCCATGCTCGCCAAGCCCGTGGCGAAGATCCCGCCGGGCATGCACTACGAGGCGAAGTGGGACGGGTTCCGGGCGATCGTGTTCCGCGACGGGTCCGACATCGAGCTGGGCAGCCGTACCGGAAAGCCGTTGACCAGGTATTTTCCGGAGTTGGTGGCGGCGATGCGGGATCGGGTGCCGCGGCGGTGCGTGCTCGACGGGGAGATCGTGATCGCGCGGAACGGGCGGCTGGACTTCGACGCGCTGACCGAGCGCATCCACCCGGCGGACTCCCGGGTGCGCATGCTGGCCGAGCGGACGCCGGCCTCCTTCGTCGCCTTCGACCTGCTCGCGCTGCGCGACGCCTCGCTGCTCGACACGCCGCTGAGCGACCGCCGCGCCCTGCTGGAGCAGGCGCTCGCCGCGTCGACCCCGCCGGTGCACCTGGCCCCCGCGACGACGGACCCGACGGTGGCCGAGCGGTGGTTCGAGCAGTACGAGGGCGCCGGGCTGGACGGAATCGTCGCCAAGCCGCTCACGCTGCACTATCTCCCGGACGAGCGGGCCATGTTCAAGATCAAGCACGAGCGGACGGCCGATGTCGTCGTGGCCGGCTACCGCTTCCACAAGAGCGGCCCGGTGGTCGGCTCGCTGCTGCTCGGGCTGTACGACGAGCACGGCGCGCTCCAGCACGTGGGCGTCTCGGCCGCCTTCGCCATGAAGAAGCGGGCCGACCTGGTGGAGGAGCTGGAGCCTCTGCGGATGGACGACGTGACCGGGCACCCGTGGGCCGCCTGGTCGGACGAGGCCGCCCACGAGACGGCCCGGCTGCCGGGCGCGCCGAGCCGGTGGTCCGGCAAGAAGGACCTGTCCTGGGTGCCGCTGCGGCCGGAACGGGTCGCGGAGGTCGCCTACGACCACATGGAGAACGGCCGCCGCTTCCGGCACACGGCCCGCTTCCGCCGCTGGCGCCCGGACCGCACACCGGAGAGCTGCACGTTCGCGCAGCTGGAGGAGCCGGTGCGGTACGACTTGGCGGAGATCCTGGGCTAGGGGCTCCGCCGGGAAGCGGGAGGGATGCGGGGACCCTTCCGGGCGACGCGCCATGTCGTCCGTGACCGCGGCGCCGCGGGGGGCCGGTCGCCCCGCCACCCGCTCTCCTTCGGGCCGCCGACACTCGCGGGTCACACTGTGCGCCCGAACGGCCCACCGACCGCGCACGACCGTATGTGACCGGGTAGAGCCACCGTCGACCCGATGAGCACACAATCAGACAACGCGGACAGGGTGGCGACGGTGGGCATGAGATGCGGGGCGCGCTCACGGCGCGCGGTACTGACGGCGGCCGCGGTGGCCGCCTCCCTCACGGCGGGCTGCGCCCACGCAGGCCCGGACGATCACCGGGCCCCGCAACGCACCCCGGCGTCGTCCGGGGCGCCCGCCGCACCGTCACCGGCACGGGCACCCGCCTCCACAGCCCTGGTCGCCGCGGCCGGGGCACCGCTCGCCGTGAAGATCGACAACTCGCCCGCCGCCCGCCCGCAGACCGGCCTGGACGCGGCGGACGTGGTCTACACGGAACAGGTGGAGGGCGGGCTGAGCCGGCTGATGGCGGTGTACGCCACCCGGCTGCCGGCCACCGTCGGACCTGTGCGCAGCGCCCGTGAGTCCGACCTGGAACTGCTGCGTCAGTTCGGCCGGCCGGTGCTCGCCTTCTCCGGCGCCCAGCGCAAGCTGCTGCCGCTGATCCACCGGGCACCGCTGCGGGCGGAGTCGCCCGAGCGGGCCCCGGCCGCCTACCACCGGGAGCGCGGCAGGCCAGCCCCGCACAACCTCTATCTCCGTCCGGGCGCGGTACTGTCCGCCTCCCCGGGCCGCGCGGCGCTGACGACCGGCTTCGGCTACGGCCCCGCCCCCGCGGCCGGCGGCGTCCCCACCCCGTCGCGCACCGTCCGCTACCCGGCCGCCCGCTTCACCTTCACCTGGTCCGCCGCGCGCGGCCGCTGGCTGGTCGCGATGGACGGCAGGCCGACGGTGACGCCCGCCGGGGCGCCGGTGGCCCCGGCCACGGTCGTCGTGCAGTACGTCCCCGTCCATGCCTCCCGCTACCACGACGTGCTCGGCAACCGCACGCCGTACACGCAGACGGTCGGCTCGGGAAGGGCGGAGGTGCTGCGCGACGGGCGGTCCTTCGCCGCCTCCTGGGCGCGGCCGGTCGCGACGGGCGGTACGACGTTCACGGCGGTCGACGGCCGCCCGCTGAACTTCGCCACGGGCCAGGTGTGGGTGGTGTTCGCCCCGGCGCGGTGAACTCCCCCGGAATCCGCGACCGGTGTGCACCTCCGTGGACTCGGGGCCCGTGCACACCGCCGTCGGCCCCCGAGCCGGCTGACGCGGGTCTTCACGGGCCCCGAGTCGGCGGAGGTCTCCACAGGCCCCGAGCCGGCGGGGGCATCCACAGCCCTGCGCCGGCTCAGCCCTGCGCCGGCGCCGGCTCTGCCGGATGCCGCAGGCCCTCGGCGGCGTCCGCGACCCGGCGGATCAGGTCGAAGAACAGCGCCTGCTCCTCGGCCGACAGGGGCGCGAGGAAGACCTGGTTCATCCTGGCGGTGCGCACGGTGAGCTTGCGGTGGGTGCGCCGGCCGTCGTCGGTGAGGCTGAGCAGGAAGCGCCGGCCGTCCTGCGGGTCGCGCACCTTGGTGAGCAGGCCCCGGCGGCCGAGCCGGCTGATGACCTCGGCGATGGTCGAGCGGTCCAGCCCCACCCGCTCCCCGACCGTCCGCTGATCGAGACCGGGCTCGGCGACGAGCGCGTTCATGACCGCGAACTGCGGCGAGGTGATCTCCTCGGAGACCATCGTGTTCCACAGCAGATAGTGCGCCTGCTGGAGCCGCCGGGCCAGATGCCCGGGATGGGTCGTGAGATCCACCGCGGCCATGTGCACTCCCCTGATCAGTTAGTTGGTGTACTGAACAATAACCGGCGAAGAGTCGTTGTGTCTCGCCACCGAAGTGCTCATCAATAGGGGCCTTGACGGACTTCACCCTTCGGTGGCAGCGTGAAGGACACCTCGCTGAAATACTCAGTGCCCTGATTAATTGAGAAGATGGGGCTTCACGGATGGACAAGGTGGTCGCCACGGCCCTGGAGGCGGTGGCCGATGTCCCGGACGGCGCGTCCCTCGCGGTCGGCGGGTTCGGGCTGAGCGGTGTGCCGAACGTACTGATCGAGGCGCTCCACGAGCACGGAGTCGACTCCTTGAGCGTGGTGTCGAACAACTGCGGCGCGATGGAGACCGGGCTCGCGGTGCTGCTGGCCGCGGGCCGGATCGCCCGCGTGACCGGCTCCTACATCGGCGGCAACAAGGAGTTCGCCCGCCAGTACCTGGCCGGCGAGCTGGAGTTGGAGCTGATCCCGCAGGGCACGCTGGCCGAGCGGCTGCGCGCGGGCGGCGCCGGGATCCCCGCCTTCTACACCCCGGCCGGGGTCGGCACCCAGGTCGCCGAGGGCGGACTGCCCTGGCGTTACGACGGCTCCGGCGGTGTCGCACTGGCCTCGCCGCCGAAGGAGGTGCGGGAGTTCGACGGCGTCCCGTACGTCCTGGAGCGCGCCATCCGCACCGACTTCGCGCTGGTCAGGGCCGCGAAGGGCGACCGGCACGGGAATCTCGTGTTCAACAAGTCGTCCCGGAACTTCAACCCCCTCGCCGCCATGGCCGGCCGGATCACGATCGCCGAGGTCGAGGAACTGGTCGAGCCCGGCGGGATCGACCCGGACGCCGTGCATCTGCCGGGCGTCTTCGTCCAGCGGGTCGTGGCACTGACCCCGCAGCAGGCGGCGGACAAGAGGATCGAGCAGCGGACGGTGAGCAACTGATGGCCTGGACACGCGAGGAGATGGCCGCCCGCGCGGCCCGCGAGCTGCGCGACGGCCAGTACGTCAACCTGGGCATCGGGCTGCCGACGCTCATCCCGAACCATCTGCCGCCGGAGGTCGAGGTGATCCTTGAATCGGAGAACGGCATCCTGGGCACCGGGCCGTACCCGAGCGCCGACCAGGTCGACCCGGACCTGATCAACGCCGGCAAGGAGACCGTCACCGTCCTGCCGGGCGCCTGCTTCTTCGACTCCGCGCTGTCCTTCGCGATGATCCGCGGCGGGCACATCGACGTGGCCGTGCTCGGCGCCATGCAGGTGTCCGCCGGCGGCGACCTGGCGAACTGGGCGGTGCCGGGCAAGCTGGTCACCGGCATCGGCGGAGCGATGGACCTGGTGCACGGTGCCCGGCAGGTGATCGTGGTGATGACCCACACCGCGAAGGACGGCTCCCCCAAGATCCTCAAGGAGTGCGCGCTACCGCTCACCGGGAAGGCGTGCGTGAACCGTGTCATCACGGATCTGGCGGTGCTGGACGTCACCGACGAGGGGCTGACGCTCACGGAGACCGCCCCCGGCGTCACCGTGGACGAGGTCGTCGCCCGGACCGACGCCGAACTCGCCATTGCGAAGAATCTGCTGTGAACGGCGCTCACAGGCTCAACACGGTGTACATCGTCGACGCGGTCCGCACCCCGTTCGGCCGTTACGACGGCGCCCTGGCCGCCGTACGCCCGGACGACCTCGCCGCGCACACCCTGCGCGCGCTCCTCGACCGCACCCCGGACCTGGACCCGGCCCGTGTCGAGGACGTCTACCTCGGCAACGCCAACGGCGCCGGCGAGGAGAACCGCAACGTGGCCCGGATGGCCGCGCTGCTCGCCGGTCTGCCGACCTCCGTGCCGGGCGTGACCGTCAACCGGTTGTGCGCCTCCGGCCTGGAGGCGGTCGTCCAGGCGGCCCGCGCCATCGCCGTCGGCGACGCGCACATCGCGCTCGCGGGCGGGGTGGAGTCCATGACCCGCGCCCCCTACGTCCTGCCCAAGCCGGACCGGCCGTTCCCCGCCGGGCACGCGGAGCTGTACTCCACGACGCTCGGCTGGCGCATGGTCAACCCGAGGATGGACCCGCAGTGGACCATCGCACTGGGCGAGAGCGCCGAGTTGATCGCCGACAAGCACGGGATCTCGCGCGAGCAGCAGGACGAGTTCGCCCTCGCCTCCCACCGCAAGGCCGCCGCCGCCCGCGAACAGGAGCTGTTCGACGCCGAGTTGGCGCCCGTCCCGGTGCCGCGGCGCAAGGGCGAACCGGTCGTCGTCGCCGACGACGAGTGCGTACGGCCGGACGCCTCCCTGGCGGCGATGGCGAAGCTCAGGCCGGCGTTCCGCCAGGAGGGGGGCACGGTCACCGCGGGCAACGCCTCGCCGCTCAACGACGGCGCCGCCGCACTGCTCCTCACCGACGAGGAGGGCCTGAGGGCCACCGGCCGCGAGCCCCTGGCCCGCATCCGAGCGACCGGTGTCTGTGCGACCGACCCGCACTACTTCGGGCTCGCCCCCGTCGAGGCCGTCAACCGGGCACTCGCCAGGGCGGGCAGGGGGTTCGCCGATCTGTCGGTCCTGGAGCTGAACGAGGCGTTCGCCGCCCAGGTGCTCGGCTGTCTCGCCGAGTGGCCCGCGTTCGACCCGGCGGTCCTCAACCCCCAGGGCGGTGCCATCGCGCTCGGCCATCCCCTCGGCGCCTCCGGTGCCCGGCTCGCCGGCACCGTCGCCCACCAGCTCGCCCGCCGCGGCTCCGGCACCGGCGTGGCCACCCTCTGCATCGGCGTGGGCCAGGGCCTCGCCCTCGTACTGGAACGCTGACCCCTAGGACCTTCCCATGACGCTCACGCAAGCCGACATCGACCAGGAGATCGCCGCCGAGCGCGCCGCGTACGACAAGCGCGTCGCCGACGGCGCACCCGTCGAACACCACCCCCGCCGCGACTACGCGCCCTACCGCTCCTCCGTGCTCCGCCACCCCAGGCAGCCGCTGGTCGCCATCGACACCGGCAAGGACCCGGAACTGGTGGAGCTGCACTCGCCCGCCTTCGGGGAGCGCGACATCACCGGCATCGACAACGACCTCACCCGGCAGCACACCGGGCAGCCGGTCGGCGAGCGGATCACCGTCTCCGGCCGGCTGCTGGACCGCGACGGCTGCCCGGTGCGCGGGCAGCTGATCGAGATCTGGCAGGCCAACTCGGCCGGACGGTACGCCCATCAGCGCGAACAGCACGACGCGCCGCTCGATTCGAACTTCACCGGCGTCGGCCGCACCCTCACCGACACCGAGGGCCGCTACCACTTCACCACCATCCAGCCCGGCCCCTACCCGTGGCGCAACCACGTGGGCGCCTGGCGCCCGGCGCACATCCACTTCTCCGTCTTCGGCACGGCGTTCACCCAGCGGCTGGTGACGCAGATGTACTTTCCGAACGACCCGCTCTTCCCGTACGACCCGATCCTGCAGTCGGTGACGGACGACGCGGCCCGGCAGCGGCTGGTCGCCGCCTACGACCACGCTCTGTCGGTGCCGGAGTTCTCGCTCGGCTACCGCTGGGACATCGTGCTCGACGGCCCGGCCGCCACCTGGATCGAAGAAGGACGCTGACCGCCATGACGACCCTCGACACGAGCAGCCCGGAGCAGGTGCTGCCGACCCCGTCCCACACGGTCGGCCCCTTCTACGGTTACGCGCTGCCCTTCCGCGGCGGCGAGGAGATCGCCCCGCTCGGCCACCCGGACACGGTCACGGTGCACGGGTACGTCCTCGACGGCGAGGGCGCGCCGCTGCCGGACGCCCTCGTGGAGCTGTGGGGCCCGCGGCCCGACGGCACCCTCCCGCGGGTCGACGGCTCCATGCGCCGCGATCCGGCCACCGGCGGCCATCTGGGCCGCAACGGCGTGGAGTTCACCGGCTGGGGCCGGTGCCAGACGGATGCCGACGGCCACTGGTACGCCCGTACGCTCCGGCCCGGCGCCCGCGGCGGCAACGCGCCGTACCTCAGCGTGTGCGTCTTCGCGCGCGGCCTGCTGACGCATCTGTTCACCCGGATCTACCTGCCCGGCGACGAGGCCGCGCTGGCCGCCGACCCGTTGCTCACCGGCGTGGGCGAGCGGCGCGGCACGCTGATCGCCGGCGACGAGGGCGCGGGCACCTACCGTTTCGACATCCGCCTTCAGGGCGAGGGCGAGACGGTCTTCCTGGAGTACCGGTGACCCTCGAGCACAGCGACGGCGACGCCGGCCTGCTCGCCCCCGGCTGGGCCGGTTCCCCGGCGGCGGGCGCCACCGGCGACACCGCGTTCCTGCGCGCCCTGCTCGACGCCGAGGCGGCCCTGACCCGCGCCCAGGCCGTGCTGGGGCTCGCGCCCGCCGGGGCAGCCGACGCGGTGACCCGGGCGGCCGACCCGGCCCGCTTCGACGTCCGCTCCCTGGCCGGGCGCGCCCGCACGGGCGGCAACCCGGTCATCCCCCTGGTGGCCGACCTGACCGCGGCCGTGGGCGAGCCCTACGGCCCGTACGTGCACCGGGGCGCCACCAGCCAGGACATCCTGGACACCGCCGCCATGCTGGTCGCCGCGCGCACCCTGGACCTGGTCCTCGACGGTCTGGCCCGCACCGAGCGCGCGCTCGCGCGGCTGGCCGCGAGCCACCGGGACACGCCGATGCCGGGCCGCACGCTCACCCAGCACGCGGTGCCGACGACGTTCGGCCTCAAGGCGGCCGGCTGGCGCTCGCTGGTCCTGGACGCCCGCGACCGCGCCGAGCGGGTACGGCGGTCCCTGCCGGTCCAACTGGGCGGCGCCGCGGGGACGCTGGCGGCGTTCCAGGCGTACGGCGCGCGGGACGCGACCGCGCTGACGGAGGCGTACGCCCGTGAACTCGGCCTGGCCGCACCGCTGTTGCCCTGGCACGCCCTGCGCACGCCGGTGGCCGACCTGGCCGGTGCCCTGGCCTTCGCCGTGGGCGCCCTCGGCAAGACCGGTGAGGACGTGCTGACCCTGTCGCGGACGGAGATCGGCGAGGTGGCCGAGGGCAGCGGCGGGGGTTCGTCGGCCATGCCGCACAAGGCCAACCCCGTGCGCGCCACCCTGCTCGCGGCCGCCGCCCGCCGCGCCCCGCAGCTCGCGGCCACGCTGTACGGCTCGCTCGCCGCCGGGGACGAGCGGCCGGCCGGGGCCTGGCACGCCGAGTGGGAGCCGCTGCGCGACCTGCTCCGGCTGGCCGGCGGCGCGGCCCGGGACGCGGCGGAACTCGCCGAGGGCCTGCGGGTGGACGCCGGGGCGATGCGCCGGGATCTGGACCTCACCCGGGGACTGATCGTCTCCGAGCGGCTGTCCGCCGCGCTCGCCTCCCGGCTCGGCCGTGCCCGGGCGAAGGAACTGCTCACCGCGCTCGCCCGCCGCACGGGCACCGAGGACCGTCCGCTCGCTGAACTCCTCGCCGGACAGCCCGAGTTGGCGGACATGGACCTCGTCGGCCTCACCGACCCCACGCACTACACCGGCTTCGCCGGTGCCCTCACCGACCGTGCACTGGAGCGACGTTGACCGTGAAACTCCTCAACCACCGTACGGAGGGGCCGGATTCGGCTCCTCCGCTGCTGCTCGGACCCTCGCTCGGCACCTCGTACGCCCTGTGGGACGCGATCGCGCCGGAGCTGTCGGCCCGCCACCGGGTGGTGCGCTGGGACCTGCCCGGGCACGGCGGGTCGGCCCCGGACCTGATCGGGCCCGGCGCGACCGTCGGGGACCTCGCGGCGCTCGTGCTGGAACTCGCCGACGCGCTCGGCCTCGACCGGTTCGCCTACGCGGGCGTGTCCCTCGGCGGCGCCGTCGGCCTGTACCTGGCCGTCCACCACCCCGACCGGCTGACGTCGCTCGCGGTGGTGTGCTCCTCCGCCCGCTTCGGCAGCGGCGCCGCCTGGCGGGAGCGGGCGGAGCGCGTGCGGCGTGAGGGCCTTCAGTGGCTGGTGGAGAGCGCCGACGCGCGCTGGTTCACGCCCGGGTTCACGGTGCCCCGGCTGGTGCGGGACCACCGGGAGGCCGACCCGGAGGCGTACGCCGCCTGCTGCGACGCGCTCGCCGCGTTCGACCTGCGCGACCGGCTGGGCGAGATCGCCGTACCGACCCTGCTCGTGGCGGGCCGCGAGGATCCCGCGACCCCGGCCGCGCAGTTGCGGGAGATCGCCGACGCGGTGCCCGGCTCGACGCTGGTGG
This sequence comes from Streptomyces sp. NPDC104106, assembly GCF_055584345.1. Lineage (NCBI taxonomy): Bacteria > Bacillati > Actinomycetota > Actinomycetes > Kitasatosporales > Streptomycetaceae > Streptomyces > Streptomyces sp. NPDC104106. Next base: position 111,972 of record NZ_JBVJMF010000019.1, on the reverse strand, counting down.
AGCTGCCCGGGGCCTCGCATCTGGCGCCCGCGCAGGTCCCGCAGGCGGTGCTGGCCGCGCTGCGCACGCTGCTCGACGGACCGACGCCGAGCGGGATGGCGGTGCGCCGCCAGGTGCTGGGCGACGCGCACGTGGACCGCGCGCAGGCCCGGCAGACGCCGTTCACCGCCCGCTTCCAGGACTTCATCTCCCGCTACGCGTGGGGCGAGATCTGGACCGACCCGACACTGTCCCGGCGCGAGCGCAGCATGATCACCCTGACCGCGCTGGTGGCGCGAGGCCACGAGGACGAGCTGGCCATGCACGTCCGGGCGGCGCTGCGGGGCGGGCTGACGCCCGACGAGATCGGTGCGGTGCTGCTGCAGAGCGCCGTGTACTGCGGGGTGCCGGCGGCCAACTCGGCGTTCGCGACGGCCCAGCGGGTGCTCTCGGCCGAACACGCCGAACACGCCGGGGCCGACGGGGTCGACGGGGAGGAGGGGCACGGTGCGGGCCGAGGGTGACCCTGCTGGTCGTAGCCTCGCCAGCGCCTCCCGCACGGCGCCGGGGCGTGCCTAGGGTGGCAGCATGTCGACTGTTCTGATCACCGGCGCCACCTCCGGACTCGGCCGCTACGTCGCCTTCGAGCTGGTCCGCTCCGGCCATGTCGTCCTCGCCCACGGCCGCGACCGGGCCCGCACCGAGCAGCTGGTCGCGGAGCTGCGCACCGAGGGCACGGCCGAGGGGTTCGTCGCCGATCTGGCCCGGCTCGCCGAGGTGCGCGAGCTGGGCGCCCGGGTGGCCGAGGCGCGTCCGGAACTGGACGTACTGATCAACAACGCGGGCGTGGGCGGCGGCACGCCCGGCTCCGGGCGGGAGCTGAGCGCCGACGGGCATGAACTGCGGCTCGCGGTGAACTACTTGGCGCCCGTCGCCCTCACCCGCTCCCTGCTGCCGGTGCTGCGCGCCAACGCCCCGGCCCGGATCGTGAACGTCGGCTCGGCCGGCCAGGAGCCCGTCGACTTCGCCGACCCGGAACTCAGCCGCGGCTACAGCGGGATGTCCGCCTACTGCCGCAGCAAGTTCGCCCTCGCCGCGCACACCTTCACCCTCGCCGAGGAGCTGGCCGGCAGCGGGGTCTCGGTGAACGTCCTGCACCCCGCCACCTTCATGGACACCGCCATGGTCCGCGAGAGCGCCGTCACGCCCTGGAACACGGTCGCCGACGGCGCGCCCGGTGTACTGGCCCTGGCCACCGAGGAGACGGGCACCGGCGGCTACTTCGACGGCACCCGGCGGGCGCGGGCGCACGAGGGGACGTACGACCCACGGGTGCGCGAGCGGCTGGCGGCGGTGACGGAGCAACTGCTCGCGGTGTGACGCCGGCGGACGGGGCGACGGCATCCGGTATGCGGCATCCGGTATGCGGTATGCGGTATGCGGGCGACTGTGTTCCGCATACCGCATACCGCCGGCTGTCTACCGCAGCCCCCGCCCCGTCTCCAGCACCTCCCTCGCCTGGGCCACCAGGCCTTCCGCGCCGCAGGACCGGGCGAGGTCCAGGCCGCGGTTGAGTTCCGTGACGGAGCGGGCGGCGATGCCGTACTCGACGCGGGCCGCCGCGTGTTCGTACTGGCACGGCGAGGCCTCCAGGTAGGTGACGGCCTGGCCGGCGAGCTGGACCGCGCGGCTGCCGGTCTCCAGCGCGGCGGCGCAGCGCAGGGCCTCGCCGATCGCGGTGTCCGTACCGAAGCGCTCGGCCTGCCGGCGGGCGTCGGCGGCGAGCCGGGCGGCCCGCGTCGGGTCCTGCGCGGCGAGGGCCTTGGCGAGGTCGATCGGCCAGGGGGCGAGCACGGGGTTGTGGCCGCCGCGCGAGGCGGCCGTCTTCTCGGCGGCCTCCAGCTCGTTGATGCCGTCCTCGGTCCGGCCCACGGCGAGCAGCAGCCGGCCGCGCACGGAACGGATGTCGGGCAGCACGATCGTGGACGGGTACGGCGGTGCGAAGCCGTACTGCTCGGCGATCGACCAGGCCTCCTGGATCCGGCCGCGGGCCAGCAGGGTGTCGACGAGCCCGCAGGTGGCGGACCAGTACAACGGCAGCCCGCGGCCGACCCGTTCGGCGAGGATCAGTGCCTCGCGCAGGGTGGACTCGGCATCGCGCAGGCGGCCCTGTCTGCGGTAGGCGAGGCCGAGGAAGGCGTTGGCGAGCGAGAGGTGGCCGCCGCGCCAGCCGGCGCTGGTGTAGGCGCGCAGAGCCTCGGCGAACAGGCTCTCGGCGCGGTCGAGCCGGTCGGTGTAGGCGTACGCGCTGCCGAGCATCATCAGCAGCTCGATGCCCCACTCCTGGTCGGTCCAGCCGAGGCCGGGCGCCAGACGGCCGTTGACGAGGGCGCGGTCGCACAGCTCGACGACCTCCTCGGCGTTCTCGCCGTGGGTCATGGCGTCGAAGCCGCGCAGGACGAGCAGGGCGCGCTCGGAGTTGTCGCGGCCGGTGCAGGTGCCCGCGAGTTCGGCGAGGCTGCGCGAGCGGGCCGGGGAGACGGTCTCCCCGTGGATGGCCTCCCACATGAACTGCACGGCCTGCAGCCGCATCCTGGCGGGGCCCGGTTCGTGCCGGGCGGCCTCGGCCTCGACGGTGCGGACGGCCTCGTCCAGCTGGTCGTTGTGGAGCAGCGCCCGGGACAGGCGGACCACCGCGTCGACGCGCCGCTCGCCGTCGAGGCCGGGCAGGCCGAGCGCGTACTGGAGGTGGTCGATGGTGACGGCGGGCGCGGTGAGCAGGGTGGCGCAGCCCAGTTCGTACAGGACGTGGGCGTGGACCTCGGGGCGCGGCGGCTCCTGCAGGGCCCGTTCCAGACAGCGGCGGGCCGCGTCGGGCGCGCCGACGGCGAGGTGTTCGCGGGCCGCCTCGCGGAGCTGGGCGACCAGTTCCTCGTCGTCGTCCGGGTGCACCTTGAGCAGGTGCCGGGCGGCCTCGGCGGCACCGCGGCCCAGTTCGGTGATGATCTGGGCGGCGACGCCGTGCATGGCGGTGCACACGGCGGGCGGGATGGAGTTGTAGACGGCGGTGGCGATCAGCGGGTGGACGAACTCCAGCTCCCCGCCCGGGCGTTCGGTGCCGGCCGCCGGGTCGGGTGTGGTGAGGATGCGGGCGTTGCACAGGAGTTCGGCGCAGTGCCGGGCGATGCCGTCGTCCATGGTGGCGAGTCGGGCGACCATGTCGACGGTGATGGAGGTGCCGAGGATGGCGGCGGCCCAGGCGAACCGGGTGGCCTCGAGGCCGAGGCCCTTGAGCCGGTCGACGAGTCCGCCGCCGCGGGCGGAGCGGTTGAGGGCGCGCAGTTCGCCGGCGCGGCCCTCGACCGGCTGCAGCTCGCTGTCCTGCACCTTGGCGAGGAGTTCGACGGTGTCGTACGGATTGCCGGCGGTGACGGCCCACACCTCGCGGCAGAAGGCGTCGTCGGCGTGCCGGCCGACGGTGGCGCGGGTGAGTCCGGCGGTGGCGTCCGGGGTGAGGGCGCTGAGGTTGCTGACGGGACGGCCCGCGGCGGCGGCCACCGCGTCGAGGTGACGGGCGCTGTCCCCGCTGATCTCGCCGGGGCGGCGGGCGACCACGACCAGCACGGACACGTCGTCCAGGCGCTCGGCGAAGGCGGCGAGCCAGCGCAGGGTCTCGGCATCGGCCCAGTGCGCGTCGTCGATCAGCAGCACGAGGGGCCATTCACGGCGGGCGAGCCGGCGTACCGCCGCGACGAGACCGTCGCACACGTACTGCGGGTCGGCGCTGCCCTCCTGGGGGTCGGCTATGCCGAGGGCGGGTCCGGCGATGTCGTACCAGTCGCCCAGGTACTCGCGGGCCTCCTCCGGCAGTAACGAGAGCAGGGCGGGCTGGAGCAGTTGCCGTACCACGTTGAACGGGACGGACCTGAGGGTCTCCGCGCCGCGCGCGGACCAGACGTCGCAGCCGCGGCGTTCGGCGATCCGGCGGGTCTCGGCGAGCAGCGCGGTCTTGCCCAGACCCGCCTCGCCGCGGAAGACCAGCAGACTGCCCGCGGACTGCCGGTCGGCGCACAGGACGTCGAGCGCGTCCACGACGGTGGCGATCTCCGCGTCCCGCTCCCACAGGGAAGCAGAGGCGGCCGTGGGCGGCCGTCCCTTCGTCATCCCGTTACCTCCCCAGGTCGCCCGAATGACGTACAGGGCACGAGCGTAGCCGTCGGTCGGGACCCGTGGTGGGTGCCTCGGGCACCTGTTGCCCCGCCGGGTGAAAGTACGTGCGGGCAGACGACGCGCGTCCGGCTCGAACCGCCGGTCAGCAGCCGACGGAGCGTCAACCGGGCGGCACGGGGCGGTGCCGGAGGCGGTCGCGCGGCATTCTCGGGGCCGAAATATTCTGGTCTGTTCCGTTCACCGCGGATCCTCTCATCACACTTTCACGGTCGCCTCATACGGTGGGGGCATGACGCAGGTGACTCCCCCCGGGTGGTACCCCGACCCCGGGCAGACGAACGACGGTCCGCCCACCGAGCGCTGGTGGGACGGCAAGGCCTGGACGGACCAGACCCGCCCCGCCGGGACGGCCGCCGCGTGGGGTCCCCCGGCGCAGCCGTCCGGGCAGACGGCCCCGCTGCCGGCGCCCGCCGCGCCCGCGGGGTTCGGCGCACCGCCGGCCTCCCCCACGCCGGCCGGTCACGGCACGCAGCCGGGCTACGCGGGGTATCCGGCGTACCCCGCCGAGCCGCCGGCCGGGTCCCGGCGCACCGCGCGCAACGTCGTGGCCGTCGTGGCGGCGGCCGTTGTACTGACGTGCATCGGTGTCAGCGTCTACGCCCTGGCCGGTGACCACGGCAGCGGCGGCGACCGCGCCGGCTCGCAGCACAGCGGGCAGGACGGCGGGCAGGGCGGGCCGTTCGGCGGCGGACCGGGCGGTTCCGGAGGGTCGGGCGGTTCCGGTGGGTCGGGCGGCTCGGGGGGCTCCGACGGCTCCGGGGGCGGCGTGCCCTCACCGGGGCGGTCGGACGCACCCAAGGTGCAGGGCGGCGGCACGGTGCCGGACGCGGTCGACGGGATCAGCCTGCCGGTGCCGAAGGGCTGGACCGGGCAGACGATCAGCGTCGGCGCGCAGGTCACCTCCGACGACTCCTACAAGTGCCCGGGCAACTCCTCCCAGACCTGCACGGCGGGCGGCGCCTACACGGCGCCGGCGGTGGCGCTCGGCGCCAAGGGCACGACGCCCGAGGAGGTCGCCAAGGCGGACATCGCGGCCAACGCCAAGCAGTCCTACGGCGGCGACACCTACGGCAGCATCACCTCGCACCAGCAGCTGGCCGCGCAGGCGGTGACGGTGGCCGGGCAGAAGGGCTACATGGTGCGCTGGAAGGCGGTCACCAGCAAGGGCGCCGACGGCATCGTGGAGTCGGTCGTCTTCCCCTCGCCCAATGACGCGGGACAGCTGGTGGTGGTGCGCTTCGGTGTGGACGTCGGGCAGAAGCTCTCCGTCATCGACGAGATCCTGAAAGGGATCACGGTCTCGTCCGGCGGCGGCAGCGGCCAGAACGCCTGAGCCGCGGGCCCGCCGGGGCGCGGAGATGTCGGCCGGGTGGGGCGCCCCTCCGCTCAAGAGGAACCCCACCCGGCCGGGGGGTGCGCGCCGCCCCCGTCCCCACGGTGCGGCGCGGTCAGGTCACCGTTCAGTCATCCCGTGAACGGCGGCCTGGGTTCTTCGGTCAGCCCGAGCGCGGGCAGCACGGTGGCCTCCACGAACCGGGCGAGGTAGTCGGCGTCGGCGTACTGGCCGCTGAGCACGGGCCGCACCCGCAGGACGCCGAACATCATCGCGGGGACGTACTCCAGCGCGGGATGGCCGGCCGGGACCTCGCCCCTGGCCACGCCCCGGGCCAGCATCTCCTGCAACGCGGCGATCTCGGGGTAGACCAGGGCCTCGCGCAGCGCCTGGGCCAGCTCCTTGTCGGCCGTCCACGCGTGTCCCAGCGCCTGGAGCAGCTTGGTGTCCTTGCCGGACCAGTCCCCCGCGGCCCGCGCGGCCTGACGCAGGTCCTCGGCGAGCGATCCGGTGTCGATGCCGGCGAAGCGCACCCGGCGGTTGGCGCGCAGCGCGGCCGCGACGAACTGGGGTTTGTTCTTCCACTGACGGTAGAGCGTGGACTTGCTGCAGCGGGTGCTGGCGGCGACGCCCTCCATGGTGACCGACTCGTACCCGCACTCGCGGATCTGCTCCAGCACGGCGTCGAAGAACTCCCGCTCACGCTCCGGCGTGATCTTGGAGCGGCGCGAGGCGACGACCGTCTCCGGTCCGTCCGCGGCCTGCGACGTCATGCGGTGCTTCCTCTCGCTCGTAGGTCCGGGCCCCTGTTTCCAGTGTGGCGCGCATCAACCGATACGTCAGTGTACCGGTACTCAAGCGTATCGGTACACTGGCGTATCGGTACGACAACGTATCGATGAGTTCTACACGCACCACGTCAGTGAAGGGGCCGGGGGATGACTGCCCGAACCGAGCCGCCAGAGGCAGAGGCGGAGCCGCCGGACGCGGCCAGGCGCCCGGCGCTCATACGTGAGCTTCTGCTGGTCGCGGGGCTCTTCCTCGTCTACAAGCTCGGCCGGCAGCTGGCCACGGGCCACACCGCGGGCGCCTTCCGCGACGCCCACCGCGTGTGGGACCTGGAACGGACGCTGCACCTCCCCCACGAGAACGCCGTGCAGTCCGCACTGCTGCACGGCGACGCCCTCGTCCACCTCGCGAACACGTACTACGCCACCGTCCACTTCCCGGCGACGCTGGCCTTCCTCGTCTGGCTCTACGTCAAGCGGCCCGCCCACTACCTCTGGGCCCGCCGGGTCCTCGCGGTGGTCACCACGGCCGCGCTGATCCTGCCGTTCACGTTCCCGCTGGCCCCGCCGCGGATGCTGACCGGGACCGGGCTGATCGACACCGCGAGGGTCTACGGCCCCTCCGTGTACGGGCCGCCGTCCAGCGACCACCTGTCCAACCAGTTCGCGGCGATGCCGTCGCTGCACTTCGGGTGGGCGCTGATGGTGGCGGTCGGCCTGATCGCGGCCACCCGGTCGCGCTGGCGCTGGCTGTGGCTGCTGCACCCGCTGATCACCCTGACGGTGATCGTGGGCACCGCCAATCACTACTGGCTCGACGCGATCGTGGCGACCGCCATGCTGGGCGTCGCCCTCGCCGCGATCCACCCGCCGCACCGCACGTCCGGCACCGCCGGCCGCGACGCCGGCCGGGTCGCCCCGCGCGAGCCGGTCCTGGCGGGAGCGGGCCGATGAGCGCCGCCGCCCTGGCCGCCGTGGCCCTCTCCCTCGTCTCGGCCGTCGCCTACGCCCTCGCCGCCGTCGCCCAGGAACGGCTCGCCTCCCGCACCCCCGGCGCCGGTCTGCTGCGGCTGCTGGGCACGGGCGCCTGGTGGGGGGCCGTCGGCCTGAACGCGGCCGCCGCACTGCTGCACGTCGTCGCGCTGAGGTACGGTCCGCTGACCCTCGTCCAGCCGTTGGGCGCGCTCACGCTGGTCGCGGCGGTGCCGCTCGGGGCCCGGGCGGCCGGGCGCCGGGTCAGCGCCGCGGAGTGGCGCGGCACGGCGCTCACGCTGCTCGGGCTGGGCGCGCTGCTCGTCACCGCCTCGGGTCCGGCGCCCGAGCGCGTGCTGTCGCTGACCGAGGCGCTGGCGGTCGCGGGTGCGACGGCCGCCGCGATCGGCATGCTCTCCTGGCCCGGCGCCCGACCGGGCCTGCGGCACGCAACCGCGTCCGGCTTCGCCTCCGGTGTCGCCTCCGCGCTGACCCAGACGGTGACCGTGGCGGCCACCGACCGCACGGGCCCGGTGCTCGGCACCGAGGTGATCACGGTCGCCGTGCTCGTCGCCGCGTTCGCCGTCGGCGGGCTGCTGCTGTCCCAGACGGCCTACCACGGCGGCCTCGGCGCCCCGCTGGCCGTGGTCACCCTCGCCAACCCGGTGGCGGCCGCCGTGATCGGCCTCACCCTGCTCGGCCAGGGCCTGAAGGGCGGCGCCGGCGGTGTGCTGCTGGCCCTCGCCGGTGCGGCCCTCGCCTCCTGGGGTGTCGTCCTGCTCACCCGGGTCACCGGTGAGCCCCACGGCTCCGCCGGGAACGACGGACACAACGGACACAACGGACACAACGGACACGACGAGCATCCGGTGGCGGCGGTGCTGGCGCTGGAACCCGGTACGGCGACCGCCGAACCGGCGCTGGTGCCGCGCCGGCCGGAGAAGCCGGGACACCTCAGCGCGCTGTGACCCCACGAAACGGCGGCCGGTGCACGCGTCGAACCCGCGCACCGGCCGCCGCCTTCCTGCGCCCCGGTGCCGGCCCGCTCGGCTCCGGCCCCGCCGGGGCGCTCCGTCACCGCGTGAGGATCGCCGGGTCGCTGACGCCGGGCCGGCCGTTCTCGACATGGCCGGCGAAGCCGCGCAGGAAGGCCGGGTCGGCCTCGCAGGTCACCGTCACGTCGTACCAGCGCTTGCTGGCGGTGAGGTCCACGGTGTGCCGCACCCTCGCGCCGGGCCGTACGGTCACGGTGGCCGGGTGGCCCCCATAGCCGTTGGTGAGCTTCAGTTCGACCGTGCCGGAACCCTTGTTGGTGAAGGTGAGTTCGAGGTGGTCGCCGGCGGGCCGGGCGGTCACCTCGGGTCCGGCCGTCTTCCCCTTGCCCTTGAAGACGCGCAGGAAGCCGTTGGGGCCGTGCACCGTGAGGTCGTGGATGCCACCGGAGTAGACCGCGTTCCAGGTGTCGGACAGGGTCTTGCCGGCCTCGGTGGTGTAGGTCCATGGGCCGTCGGCGCGGTTGCCGGACGTCACCAGGAAGGCCGCGCCCGCGTGCGCCCCCGAGGCGAACGTGAGCGTGAGCTTGCCGGTCGCGGTGTCCGCGGCGCCGTCCACCACCGGGGCGTACTTCAGCGGGCGGGTGGGCCGGCTGCCGCGCTCCTGCCTGGGCAGGGCGGGGTGGGCGGGGGGCCTCGGCACGTAGTCCGGGTGCCGGTTGTGGTCCGGCGGCTGGTAGCCGGCCGTGGACGGCAGCGCGACCGGCTTGGTGTCCTTGCGGGAGAAGTCGAAGGCGCTGGTCAGGTCGCCGGTGACGGCGCGGCGCCAGGGCGAGACGTTCGGCTCGTGCACCCCGAAGCGGCGCTCGATGAACCGGATGATGGAGGTGTGGTCGAGCGTCTCGGAGCAGACGTAACCGCCCTTGCTCCACGGTGAGACGACGAGCATCGGCACCCGCTGACCGAGCCCGTAGGCGCCCGCGACATGGCTCGCGTCGCCCTTGAACAGGTCCAGCGAGGCGTCCACGGTCGACTTGCCCTGCGCGCCGGAGGCCGGCGGGAAGGGCGGCACGACGTGGTCGAAGAAGCCGTCGTTCTCGTCGTAGGTGATGAACAGGGCGGTCCTGCCCCACACCTCGGGATCGGCGGTGAGCGCGTCGAGGACCTGGGAGACGTACCAGGCGCCGTAGTTGGCGGGCCAGTTGGGGTGCTCGGTGAAGGCCTCGGGGGCGACGACCCAGGAGACCTGCGGCAGCCTGCCGGCCTTGACGTCGGCCTTCAGCTGGTCGAAGAAGCCCTCGCCCTTCCTGGCGTCGGTGCCGGTGCGGGCCTTGTCGTAGAGCGGGTCGCCGGGCTTGGCGTCGCGGTACTGGTTGAAGTAGAGCAGGGAGTTGTCGCCGTAGTTGCCGCGGTAGGCGTCGTTGATCCAGCCCCAGGAGCCGTTCGCGTCGAGGCCGTCGCCGATGTCCTGGTAGATCTTCCAGGAGACCCCGGCCTTCTCCAGGCGCTCGGGGTACGTCGTCCAGCCGTAGCCCTTCTCGTCGTTGCCGAGGACCGGGCCGCCGCCCTGCCCGTCGTTGCCGACGTAACCGGTCCACATGTAGTAGCGGTTCGGGTCGGTCGAGCCCATGAACGAGCAGTGGTAGGCGTCGCAGAGGGTGAAGGCGTCGGCGAGCGCGTAGTGGAACGGGATGTCCTCGCGGGTCAGGTACGCCATGGTCGTGGTGCCCTTGGCCGGCACCCACCTGTCGTACTTGCCCCCGTTGAAGGCGGCATGGGTGTCGTTCCAGCCGTGCGGCAGGTCCTGGATGAAGGCGAGGCCCAGGTCGTCGGCGTCGGGGTGGAAGGGCAGGAGGTCCTTCGTGCCGTCGGACTGCTTCCAGACGGACCTGCCGTTCTGGGAGACGGCACGGGGGTCGCCGAAGCCCCGGACGCCGCGCAGGGAACCGAAGTAGTGGTCGAAGGATCGGTTCTCCTGCATGAGGACAACGATGTGCTCGACGTCCTGGACGGTGCCGGTGCGGTGGTGGGCGGGCAGGGCGGCCGCGCGCTGGATGCTGCTCGACAGCGCGGTGAACGCCGTGGTGGCGCCCGCGAGTTGGAGGAAGCGGCGCCGGTTGACTTCGGGCATGGGTGTTCGGGTCCTCTCGTCCTGACGTACGTGATGCCGTCGTGCGGTCATCCGAATGACGGAATCTGCGCGGAGCGAGTGTTCCAAGAGCAGCAAACGTCAGGGAAGGGTCTGATGGCGCCCATGTGAAAGTCGGCGGTCCGTGAGGTGCTCCGCCGGCCACGGAGACGAGGGCCGTGGCCGGCGGCAGAACGGAACAGATCGGAACTATCGGTCAGATGGACCGCGCCAGACGGTCGGCGAGCAGCTTGGCGAAGCGCGCCGGGTCGGCCAGGTCGCCGCCCTCCGCGAGCAGGGCGGTGCCGTAGAGCAGCTCGGCCGTGTCCTTCAGCTCCGCGTCGTCCGGGCGCTCCTCGTGCGCCGTCCGCAGTCCCGTGACGAGGGGGTGCTCGGGGTTCAGCTCCAGGATCCGCTTGACCGGCGGGAGTTCCTGGCCCATCGCCTTGTACATCTTCTCCAGGGCCGGCGAGATCCCGTCGGCGTCGCTGACCAGGCAGGCCGGCGAGCTGGTCAGGCGGGTGGTCAGCCGTACGTCCTTGACGTCGTCCAGCGTCTCGCCCAGCCAGCTCAGCAGCGGGGCGTAGGCGCCGGACTTCTCCTCCGACAGCTCCTCGTCGTCCTCCCCGGCGGGCAGGTCGACCGCGCCCCGCGCGACGGACTGGAACTCCTTGTCGTCGTAGGCGCGCACCGCGTCCACCCAGATCTCGTCCACCGGGTCGGTGAGCAGCAGGACCTCGTACCCCTTGGCCTTGAAGGCCTCCAGGTGCGGGGAGTTCTCGACCTGGGAGCGGCTCTCGCCGGTCATGAAGTAGATCTTGTCCTGGCCGTCCTTCATCCGGGCGATGTAGTCGGCGAGGGTGGTGGGCTCGTCCCCGGCGGTGGTGGCGAACGACGCGATGTCGAGGATGGCCTTGTGGTCCTCGCTCGCGTCGAGCAGGCCCTCCTTGACCGCGGCGCCGAACTCCCGCCAGAACGTACGGTACTTCTCGGCGTCGCCCGTCATGAGGTCCTTGACGGTGGACAGGACCTTCTTGGCGAGGCGGCGCCGGATCATCTGGATGTGCCGGTCCTGCTGGAGGATCTCGCGGGAGATGTTCAGCGACAGGTCGGCGGCGTCCACGACACCCTTGACGAACCGCAGGTGCGAGGGCAGGAGTTCACGGGTGTCGTCCATGATGAACACCCGCTTGACGTACAGCTGGATGCCGTGGCGGGCGTCGCGCTGGAACAGGTCGTGCGGGGCGCGGGCCGGGAGGAAGAGCAGCGCCTCGTACTCGAAGGTGCCCTCCGCCCGCATCCGGATCGTCTCCAGCGGGTCGGTCCAGTCGTGGCTGATGTGCCGGTAGAACTCCCGGTATTCCTCGTCCTTGACCTCCGAACGCGGCCGTGCCCACAGGGCCTTCATCGAGTTGAGGGTCTCGTCGCCCATCCGGATCGGGAAGGCGATGAAGTCCGAGTACCGCTTGACGATCTCCCGGATCTTCCACTCGTCGGCGTAGTCGTGGAGGGCGTCCTCCTCGTCCGCGGGGCGCAGGTGGACGGTGACCGCCGTGCCCTCCGGGGCGTCCTCGACGGTCTCGATGGTGTAGGTGCCGCCGCCGTCCGACTCCCAGCGCACGCCGGTCTCCTCGCCGGCCTTGCGGGTGAGCAGCGTGACCTTGTCGGCGACCATGAAGACGGAGTAGAAGCCGACGCCGAACTGGCCGATCAGCTCGGCGGCCGCGGCGTTCTCGGCGTTCTTGGCGTTCTCCTTCAGCCGGCGCAGCGTCTCGGCGGTGCCGGAGCGGGCGATGGTGCCGATGAGCCCGACGACCTCGTCGCGGGTCATGCCGATGCCGTTGTCGCGGACGGTCAGCGTGCGGGCGTCCTTGTCGGCCTCGATGGCGATGTGCGGGTCGTCGCCCTTCAACCGGTCGTCGGTGAGACCGGCCAGACGGCGCTTGTCCAGGGCGTCGGAGGCGTTGGAGATGAGTTCCCGCAGGAAGATGTCCTTGTTCGAGTAGATCGAATGGACCATCAGCTGTAGGAGCTGCCGCGCTTCGGCCTGGAACTCCAGCGTCTCGGTGCTCATTGCGTCCCTTCTCCTCATGTGATGTGCGCAGGAGCGGGGAGCCGTACGAACCGGGCGGTCCGCCGGACACCCCTGTCCACCATGGTCGGCCTCGGCCGGGTGGCGTACCTGCGGGTCGGCGTGGAAAGAGGGGGCCCCTGTGCCGGCCCCCCGGAGTCCACCGGTCGTCCCCTGGTCAGTCCTCGATCCAGCCGTGCCGCTTGGCCAGCAGCGTCAGCTGCTTGCGCACGGCGAGGACCTGCTGCCCCGTCAGGTCGGGCACGGAGGCGAGCAGCAGCTCCGTCACCTCGCGGGTGTACTCGGCGGACCCGAGCACGTCGCACATCGGCTCCTGCGCGTCCCCGAAGGCCCGCGGAGTCGCGGGAGCGCTCTCCGCCTCCTGCGCCGGCGCGCCCTCCGGCTCCTGCGCGAACCTGACGGAGGAGGCCTTCAGCCCGCGTCCGCCGTTCTCGATCTCGAACTCCACCGCCAGCCCCGACCGCACGGACGACTCGGGAATCAGCAAATCGTTCACATGCAGAAAAACGTCTTCTCCGCCCTGGTCAGGAGCGATGAAGCCGTACCCGCGCATCCCATCGAACCGGACCACCCGACCGACAGCCATCCACAACCCCCACACTCGGCCTTACCACTGCGGCACAGCGTACGGGACAGGAGTATGCCTGCGCTTCCGTGGGGCGGAAGGAGCGTTGCGGCCCGGTCCGGCGCCGCCCGACGATGCCACCACCACGACAGACGGGAGCCGGCTCGATGCCCCATGTAACCGCCTTCGCCAGGAACCAGTGGTACGTCGCCGCCTACAGTCAGGAGGTCGGGCGCGAACTGCTCGGCCGGACCGTGCTCGGCGAGCCGCTCGTCCTGTACCGCGCCGAGGAGGACGGCACCGCGGTCGCGCTGCACGACCGGTGCGTCCACCGCCGCTATCCGCTCTCGAAGAGCGGCCTGGACGGCGACCGGATCGTCTGCGGCTACCACGGCTTCACCTACGACCGCACCGGCACCTGCGTGTACGTGCCGGGCCAGAAGCGCGTCCCGCGCACCGCCCGCGTCGCCGCCTACCCGGTGGTGGAGCAGGACTCCCTGGTCTGGGTGTGGATCGGCGACCCGGCCCTCGCCGACCCGGGAGCCGTCCCGCGGGCCCGGCACCTCGACTCCCCCGGCTGGGTCACCGTCCGGGGCATGGAGCCGATCGACGCCGACTACGGCCTGCTCGTCGACAACCTCCTCGACCTCTCCCACGAGACCTATCTGCACGGCGGCTACATCGGCACCCCGGAGGTCGCCGAGACGCCCATCACCACCGAGGTGGACGAGGGCGCGGGTGTGGTCCGGGTCGGCCGGCACATGGACGACGCCGAGTGCCCGCCGTTCTACGCCCGTTCCACCGGCATCACGGGCCGGATCACCCGCTGGCAGGACATCGAGTACCACGCGCCCTGCCTGTACCTGCTGCACAGCCGCATCGCGCCGGCCGGTGTCGTGCCCGAGCCGGACGGCAGCGACCCGCACGGCTTCCACACCGAGATCACCTACGCCATCACCCCGTCCGCGGACGGCAGGGTGTACGACTTCTGGGCGGTCTCCCGGGACTGGGCGATCGACGACCCGGAGGTCACCGAGTTCCTGCGCGCCAACAACCACACCGTGGTGATGCAGGACGTGGACGCCCTCAACCTCCTGCAGCGGACGCTGGGTTCGGAGCGAGCCGGATACCAGGAACTGAGCATCAACATCGACACCGGCGGCCTGGCCGCCCGCCGCATCCTGGCCCGGTTGGCCGAGGAGGGCGACAAGCCGGTGGAGCGGGTGCGGTGAGCGCGCCCACCGGCGAGGTCTACCGCGTCGACTGGCTGCCGGGCACCGATGTGCTGCACGGCACCTGCCACTGCGGCGCCGAGCACACCGCGGGGGATCCGGTGACGATGTGGGAGTGGATGCTGGCGCACCCGGAGGGCCACGACACACGGGAGGCCGTACGGTGACGGAGGCGGAACTGGTCGTCGCGCGGCGGGAGCCGGTGGCGCAGGACGTGCTGTCGCTGGTCCTGCGCGATCCGCTGGGGCGGCCGCTGCCCGCGTGGGAGCCCGGGGCCCATGTGGACCTGCTGCTCGGCCCGGGGCTGGAACGCCCGTACTCGCTCTGCTCGGACCCGGCGGACCGCTCCGCGTGGCGGATCGCGGTGCTGCGCGAGCCGGCCGGCCGGGGCGGATCCGCCTGGGTGCACGACGAGTTGGGCGAGGGCGACAAGGTGCGGGTCCGCGGGCCGCGCAATCACTTCCCGCTGGCCGCCTCGCCCCGCTACCGGTTCGTCGCGGGCGGCATCGGCATCACCCCGTTGCTGCCCATGCTGGCCGCCGCCGACGCGGCGGGTGCCGAGTGGTCGCTGCTGTACGGCGGACGACGGCGCGCCTCCATGGCCTTCACCTCCGAACTGGCCCGCTACGGCAGCCGGGTGACCCTCGCCCCGCAGGACGAGACGGGCCTGCTCGACCTGGCCCCGGTCCTGGACGACGTCCCCGACGACACCCTGGTGTACTGCTGCGGTCCCGGGCCGCTGCTGGACGCCGTCGAGGCGCGGTGCCCGGCCGGGCGGCTGCGGGTCGAGCGCTTCCGGCCGGGGCCCCGGCGGGAGGGCGCCGACACCGGGTTCGAGGTGGTGCTCGCGCGCAGCGGGCGAACGCTCACGGTGGGCCCGGAGGTCTCGGTGCTGGACGCGGTGCGCGCCGCCGGGGCCGAGGTGCTGTACTCCTGCGCCGAGGGCACCTGCGGGACCTGTGAGACGGATGTGCTGGAGGGCACGCCGGACCACCGCGACACGGTCCTCAGCGAGGCGGAGCGGGCCACCGGTGACACGATGATGATCTGTGTGTCCCGGTGCCGGGGCGCCCGTCTGGTGCTGGACCTGTGAGGGCCGGGTCCCTCACGCGGTGACGATGTCCTCTTTGAGGGGCAGCAGGCTCTGCGCGATCGTGCCGGTGGTCGCCTCGTCGACGCCGGCCTCGGCGAGGGCGGCGGCCAGATGGGTCACGACCCGGTCGAAGGCGCTGGCCGTGACCGAGAGCCGCGCGTGTGCCGCGCGCATGGAGCGTCCGGTGTAGGGGCGGGCGGCGCCGAGGGCCTGGCCGATGAAGTTCCGCTGGTGCCGCTTCAGACGCTCGACCTGCACGCCCGCGAAGTACGGCGCCAGGTCGGGATCGGCGAGGACCTTGTCGTAGAAGAGGTCGACGACGGCGGCTACGGCGTCCTCCCCGCCGAGCTGCTCGAACAGGCTCCGGGAGGCGGCCGGGGCCGGGGAGCTGGAGGTGGTGTCGGTCATACGGCGAGGGTGGCGCCGCCGTCTTGCCGGCACGTGAGGGGGTGGTTACCGAGGTGTCAGAACCCCCTCCGGTACGGTGGCGGACGCGGAGGAATGTTTCGTAACCGGTTCCTGACGCGCCGGGCCGACGGCCGAAACACCGCACCGGAGGGGGCAGGGGCGTGCCGGGGGTCAGCTCGTCAGGTACGCCTCGACCGCACTGAACTGTCCGGCAGGCCAGCCGGAGTTGGCGCTGACGGTAAGCCTGAGGTAGCGCAGGTTCGTGCCGCTCGGCAGGGCCACGGTCGCGGTGTTGCCGGTGGCCGGGTCGAATCGGTAGTCCTGGGCGCCGGCCACGGTGGAGTAGGCCGAGCCGTCGGTGCTGCCGAGGACGGTGACGGTCTGGGTGCGGGCGCCCCAGGCCGGTGAGGGCGGCAGCTTCAGCACCAGCCGGCGCACCGGGCAGGAGGAGCCGAGGTCGACGGTCCAGGACTGGGGGAAGGCGTTGTTGGTGGACTCCCAGTAGGAGGTGGCGTCGCCGTCCACCGCCTTGTCGGGGGTGTAGACGTCCTTGGAGCCGGTCGCGGAGGCCGGGCGGCCCTTGGCCAGGTCGCGGTGGGGGTCGGGGGCCGGGTTGCCCTGGCCGGGCCGGGGCCAGGTGGCGCAGTCGGACCAGGTGCTGTCCCAGCCGGAGTTGCCGCCGCCGTCGGTCAGCGTGAAGGTGCCGGAGTTCGCCGGGTAGGGGCAGTTGTAGATGCCGGCGGAGCCGACCTGGGTGGCGGTGACGTCCTTGACGGCGGCCGCGCCCTGCGCCTCGGCCTGGACGACGACCGTGCCGGTGTTCCGCACGGTCGCGCCGCTGACGTCGACGTTCCGCACCGGGTAGCCGTGCCCGCCGCCGGAGACGAACTCGAAGGCGCTGTACGGGCTGTCGCTGATGGTGGTGTTGGTGATGTTCACCGTCGCGTCGATCGCACTGTCGTAGGAGTCGACGCGCAGCGCGCCCATCGGGTGGTTCCAGTTGGGGTTCATCGCACCGGTGCGGACGAGGGTGTTGCCGTCGACCGTGAGGGTGCCGGCCAGGGGGAAGAAGGGGTCCGTGAACTTCTGGTTGGAGATCGCGATGCCGCTGCCGAGGGCGTTGGTGTCGAAGATCAGGTTGTTCTTGACGGACAGGTCGGTGCCGCCGTAGATCGCGATGCCGTTGGCGAGGTTGGGCTGCGAGATGGTGTTGTTCTCGAAGCTGGAGTCCGTGTCCGGTGAGTACAGCGACCACATGGCGAGGGCGTCGTCGCCCTGGTTGCGCAGGAAGTTGTTGCGCACGACGACGCCCTTGGCGGTGCCGTTGAGGTTGATGCCGTCGGCGGTGGTGTCGAGGATGCGGTTGTTCTCCACGACGAGGTGGTCGTTGTCCCCCATCAGCCACATGCCGCACTTCATGTGCTGGATCCACATGCCGGAGACGGAGGAGTCCGGCCCGAGCGAGCCGTTGACGAAGTTGTCCGGATCGGAGTCGACGCGTTCGGTGACCTCGCCGAACACCGCGAAGTCCTTGATGTGCACGTTGCCCGACGAGTTGGACTGGTCGATGAAGCGGGAGGTGTGCACCACCGAATACCAGCTGCCGGCGCCCTGGAGGGTCACGTTCTGCACGCCGTTCAGGGCGGACGTGATGCGGTAGTCGCCGGGCGGGATCCACACGGTGCCGCCCTGGGCCGCGGCGATGGCGTCCCGGAAGGCCTGGGTGGAGTCGCCGTTGCCGGTGGGGTCGGCGCCCTTGGACACGACGGAAACGGATCCGGCGGGCCGAGCGGCTGCGTCGGGTACCTGCTCGAAGTCGGCGACGTCGACGGTGACCTGGGTGCCGGTCGCCACGAACGCGACCGTGTCGCCGGGCCGCACGGTCTGCCCGAGCGGCATCCGGGCGTCGTCGAAGAAGTGGTGTGTCTTGGAGCCGGTGATCCAGCCGGTGTCGATGTACGAGTACTTCGAGGTCACCGGGAGCGCCTCGGCGAGCTTGGTGCCGTTGACGTACACGTCGAGCGAACCGGACTGACCGTCCGGGACGCTGTAGGCGAGGTTCACCGCGTCGGACGCGCGCGGCACGGTGAACTCCACCCGCTGCCCGGCCGACAACTGGACGGCCTGCCGTCCGGAGGCCTCCGAGGCGAGAGTGCCCTGGGTGTAGTCGGGTCCGATCTCCGTGCCGGTGGTGTTCGCCGACTCGGCCTCGACGGAGGTGAAGGGCAGTGTCGCCCCCGAGGCGGCGTGCGCGGCGGGCGCCACGGCGACGAGCATGCCCGCCGCGAGGGCGACGACCGCCCCTATGGGTGATGTCATGCGCCTGACATTCCTGACGGTACCGGTGTGCATGTGCTGATCCCTTCGGGGTGGGGTGCGGGGACAGCCGGCACGGCCCGCCGGACCCGCGCCGGACGGATCCGGCGCCGGTGCGGCTCAGGCTCGCAGCCAGGCCGCCGTGTCCTGCGGCAGCCGGCCCGCGCCGTCCAGCGGGCCGCTGCTGAGCAGGAGTCGGGAGTGCGCGGGGAGGGCGGCGGGCGCGGGCGCGAGGTTCACCACGCACACCGCTCCCTCCGCGCGGGCGAAGGCGAGCACGCCGTCGGGGGCGGGCAGCCAGGTCAGGGGGCCGTCACCGAAGACCGGGCGGGTGGCGATGGCCTCGCGGTAGAGGGCGAGCATGGAGCCGGGGTCCCGCTGCTGGCGGTCGACCGCGTACGAGGTCCAGCCGGCCGGCTGCGGCAGCCAGGGCTCCTGTGTACTGAATCCGGCATACGGCATACCGTCGGCCCACGGCAGCGGCACCCGGCAGCCGTCCCGCCCCGGGTCCGCACCGCCCGAGCGGAAGTAGATCGGATCCTGTATGCGCTCGAGCGGGATCTCGGCCTCGGGCAGCCCCAGTTCCTCCCCCTGGTACAGATACACCGAGCCCGGCAGCGCCAGCGACAGCAGGGCCGCGGCACGGGCGCGCCGGGTGCCGAGGGACAGGTCGGTCGGGGTGCCGAAGGCCTTGGTGGCGAAGTCGAAGGCGGTGTCCTCGCGGCCGTACCGGGTGACCGTGCGGGTCACGTCGTGGTTGCCCAGCACCCAGGTGGCCGGGGCACCGACGGGGGCGTGTCCGGCGAGGGTGGTGTCGATGGCGCAGCGCAGCCGGGCCGCGTCCCAGGGGCAGGACAGGAAGGAGAAGTTGAAGGCGGTGTGGAGTTCGTCGGGGCGCAGGTAGCGGGCGAAGCGTTCGGGGTCGGGGAGCCAGACCTCGCCGACGAAGACCCCGTCGTACGCGTCGGCCAGGCGCCGCCAGGAGCGGTAGACGGTGTGGAGTTCGTCGCGGTCCACGAACGGGTGCGGCGCGGGGCGCGAGGCCAGGTCGGGCAGGTCCGGGTCCTTGGCGAGAAGGGCGGCGGAGTCGACGCGGACGCCGGCGACGCCCCGCTCGAACCAGAAGCGCAGGATCTCCTCGTGCTCCTGGCGGACCGCCGGATGCGCCCAGTTGAGGTCCGGCTGCCGGGGTGTGAACAGGTGCAGGTACCAGTCGCCGTCCGGCAGCCGGGTCCACACCGGTTCCGTGGAGCCGGCGAACTGCGACGGCCAGTCGTTGGGAGGGAGTTCGCCGTGGGCTCCGCGTCCGGGCCGGAAGTGGAACAGCTCGCGCTCCGGGCTGCCGGGCCCGGCGGCGAGCGCGGCCCGGAACCAGGGGTGCTGGTCCGAGACATGGTTGGGCACGATGTCGACGATGGTCCGCAGGCCCAGTTCCCGTGCCTCGGCGATGAGTTTCTCCGCCTCGGCCAGGGTGCCGAACGCCGGGTCGATGGCGCGGTAGTCGGCGACGTCGTAACCGCCGTCCGCCATCGGCGACAGGTACCAGGGGGTGAACCACAGGGCGTCCACGCCGAGTCCGGCGAGGTACGGCAGCCGTGCGCGGACGCCCGCGAGGTCGCCGGTGCCGTCGCCGTCGCCGTCCGCGAAGCTGCGGACGTAGACCTGGTAGACGACGGCGGTGCGCCACCAGTCGCGGTCCTTGCGGGCAGGGGTGGGCTGTCCCACGGTGCGTCACCTTTCTGTAGGCGGTGCGGCGGCGTCAGCCCTTGGTGCTGCCCGCGCTGATCCCGGCGATGATGTGCCGCTGGAAGACGAGGAACAGCGCCACCATCGGGATGCTGGCGATCACCATCGCGGCGATGAGCACGGTGAGCTGGATGTTCTGCGACAGCTGGACCAGGGCCACGCTGATCGGCTGTTCGCCGGTGTCGGAGAAGACCATCAGCGGCCACAGGAAGTCCTGCCAGACGGCGACCAGCGCGAAGACGGACACCACGCCGAGCACCGGCCGGGACATGGGCAGCACGACGGACCACAGGACGCGCAGCTTGCCGGCGCCGTCGATCTCGGCGGCCTCCAGCACGTCACGCGGCAGTTGGTCGAAGAACCGTTTGAGCAGATAGAGGTTGAAGGCGTTGGCGACGGCCGGCAGCCAGATGGCGAGCGGGTCGTTGAGCAGGCTGGTGTGGAGGACGGGCAGGTCGGCGACCGTCAGGTACTTGGGTACGACCAGGGCCTGTGCCGGGACCATCAGGGTGGCGAGGACGCCGCCGAGGATCACCTTGCCGAAGGCCGGCCTCAGCCGGGACAGGGCGTAGGCGGCGGCCGTGCAGAACACGAGCTGGAACGCCCAGGCGCCGGCCGCCTGGACGACGGTGTTCCACAGGTGCCGCGGGAGCTGCATCAGGTCCCAGGCGTCGGTGTAGGCGCCGAGGTGCCAGTGGTGGGGTACCAGGGCCGGCGGGGTCTGGGCCACTTCGTCCGGGGACTTCATCGCGCCGGTCACCATCCAGTAGACCGGGAAGAGGAAGGCGAGCGCGAAGAGGATCACGACGGCCGTGAAGACCGCCCAGTAGACCGCCCTGCCGCGCGGGCGGGCGAGGGTGACCGGGGAGATCAGGGTGCGGGTGCTCACGCGGTGTCCCCCTCGGTGCGGGTGAGCCGCAGGTAGCCGGCGGAGAAGAGGCCGAGCAGGACCAGCAGCATGACGCTGAGGGCGCAGGCGCCGCCGAAGTCGTTGTAGAGGAAGGCGTACTTGTAGATGAGGTAGAGGACGGTGACGGTGGCGTTCTCGGGTCCGCCGCCGGTGATGACGAACGGTTCGGTGAACACCTGCATGGTGGCGATGACCTGGAGGAGCATCAGCATCAGGATGACGAACCGGGTCTGGGGCACCGTGACGTGCCGTACGCGCTGGAGCAGGTTCGCGCCGTCCAGTTCGGCGGCCTCGTACAGCTCCCCCGGGATGGACTGCAGGGCGGCGAGGTAGATGAGGACGGTGCCGCCCAGGTTGGCCCAGGTGGCCACGATCACCAGGGAGACGAGGGCGGTGTGGGTGCCGTTGGACCAGTTCGAGGTGGGCAGGTGCAGGAAGCGCAGCGCCTCGTTGGCGAGGCCTGCCCCGGGGTCGTAGAACCACTTCCACAGCAGGGCGCTGACCACCGGCGGGATCATCACCGGCAGGTAGACCACGACCCGGAAGAAGGCCTTGGCGTGCCGCAGCTCGTTGAGTACGAGGGCGAGGAGGAAGGGGACGGCGAAGCCGAGGAGCAGGGCGAGCAGGGTGAAGGTCAGGGTGTTGCGCCAGGCCGCGCCGAACTCCGGGTCGTGCAGGACCCGGGTGAAGTTGGCGGTGCCGGCCCACCGGGGCGCGGAGCCCGGGGTGTACTTCTGGAAGGCGATGACGACCGCGCGGATCGCCGGGTACCAGGAGAAGAGGGCGAAGCAGACGAGGCCGCCGAGGAGGAAGGCGTAGGCGCGGGCCTGGTCGGCGAGACGGCGGCGTCTGGCGTCCCCGGCCGGGGGCGGCGCCGGGGCCGGGGGGACGGCGGCCTGCGTCACGGGGCGTTCGGCCGTCTTGGTCATGGCCGTCAGCTCCGGGCCAGGATGCCGTCGATCTTGCCGGACGCGTCCTTGAGGAGCTGGTCGATGTCGGCGTCCTTCTGGGTGAGGACGGCGGAGACGGCGGCGTCGAGGACGGAGTAGATCTGCTGGGCGTCCGGCGGCTCGATCTTCATCCGGAGCGTCTGCTCGCCGCCCAGGAAGGCCCGGTAGTTCTCCACCGGCACATCGGCGTTCGCCTTCTTGGCCCGCTGGTCCGCTGCGTCGGCGGCGCCGGTGAACAGGCGTGGCTCGGGCAGGCCGACGGGGGCGCCGTTCTTCCTGGCGCGGGCGTAGTCGCCGAGGAAGCCCGATCCGGGGGTGAGGAACATGTGGTCCAGCCACTTCAGCCCGGCCCGGATCTGCGCGGGTGTGTCGTGCTTGGCGAACATGTAGCCGTCGCCGCCGATGAGCGTGCCCTTGCCACCGGGCATGGGTCCGATGGCGACGTCGTCGTAGTGCGCGCCCTTCTCCTTGACCAGGATGGGGATGTTGTCGGGGGCGGCGAGATACATGCCGAGCCTGCCCGAACCCATCATCTGCTGTACGTCGTTGATGACGAGGAGCTGCCTGCTGCCCATGGAGTCGTCGGTCCACCGCATGTCGTGCAGGTTCTGCAGGACCGCGTGGCCCTCGGGGGTGTCGATCGTGGCCTGCTTGCCGTCGGCGCTGACGACGTCGCCGCCCTGCGCGTACAGCTCGGCGGTGAAGTGCCAGCCGCCCTGGTTCTGCGCGCTGTAGTCGGCGTATCCGACGGTGCCGCCGCCCAGCGCGGCGATCCTCCTGGCGTCGGCGCGGACCTCGTCCCAGGTGGTGGGCGGCTTGTCGGGGTCGAGGCCGGCCTTGCGGAAGAGGGTGCGGTTGTAGATCAGCCCCATGCTGTATCCGGTACGCGGTATCCCGTAGACCTTCCCATCCACGGTGTAGATGTCCCGCAGCTGCTTGCGCAGGGTGCCGTAGGACTTCGACTCCTTGACGTACGGCGTGAGATCGGCCGCCTGGTTGATGTCCACGACGTGCCGTACGTCGGTGAAGTACGTGTAGAAGACGTCCTCCATCTGGCCGCCGGCGAGCTTGGCGTCGAAGGTCTTCGGGTCCTCGCAGGGGAAGGCGTCGTGGGCGACGACGTCGATGTCCGGGTTCCGCTTCGCGAAGGAGGCGAGGTCCTGCTCGAAGAAGCCGCGGTCGGTCCTGGCGCTTGCGGGCGGCTCGCAGTTGACGGTGATACGGGTCTTGCCGCTCGCCGACCCGTCACCACCGGACCCGCAGGCGGTGGCGGTGAGGACGAGGGAGGAACAGACGCCGATCGCGGCGACGGTACGGCGGAACCCGGTGCTTCTCATCGGTGGACCCCCTGATGGCACGCATGGCAGGAGCGGTGGGCGCCGCACACTCAAGCACCGCCGACATCTGATCGCAAGATGTCGCGCGAAATCTGAAATTATTTGACAGTGGTCACCCCTCGTCGATCACGGCAAGGGACCTCACCCGCGCGGGGCCTGCCCGCTGGATCCGCGGACCACCAGCTCGGGCTCGAACAGCAGCTCTTCCGCGGGTACGGCGGTGCCCCCGATCTGCGCGTTCAGCAGCTCGACGGCCGCGCGGCCCATGGCCTCGATGGGCTGGCGGACGGTGGTCAGCGGGGGCTCGGTGCAGTTCATGAAGGCCGAGTCGTCGTAGCCCACGACCGAGATCCGCCCCGGGACGTCGTACCCCTTGCGGCGCGCGGCCCGGATCGCGCCGAGCGCCAGGGGATCGCTGGCGCAGACGATGCCGGTGACCCCTCGGTCGATCAGCCGGGAGGCGGCCGCGTGACCACCCTCGAGGGAGAAGATCGCGCGCGCCACGAACTCCTCCGGCAGGTCCCCGGCGATCGCGCGCGCGGCGGCCAGTTTGCGCGCCGAGGGCACGTGGTCGCCGGGGCCGAGGACGAGGCCGATGCGCTCGTGGCCGAGGGAGACCAGATGGCGCCAGGCCTGTTCGACCGCGACGGCGTCGTCACAGGACACGCCGGGGAAGCCGAGGTGTTCGATGGCGGCGTTGACCAGGACGACGGGGATGTTGCGCTCCGCGAGCAGCCGGTAGTGGTCGTGCGGGGCGTCGGCCTGCGCGTACAGGCCGCCGGCGAAGACGACGCCGGAGACCTGCTGCTGGAGCAGCAGCTCGGCGTAGTCCGCCTCGGACACACCGCCCTTGGTCTGCGTGCACAGCACCGGGGTGAGCCCGAGCTGGGCGAGCGCGCCGCCGATGACCTCGGCGAACGCCGGGAAGATGGGGTTCTGCAGCTCCGGCAGGACCAGACCGACGAGCCGGGCGCGCTCGCCGCGCAGCTGGGTCGGGCGCTCGTAGCCGAGGACGTCGAGAGCCGTGAGCACCGCCTGCCGGGTGGCGTCGGAGACCCCGGGCTTGCCGTTGAGCACCCGGCTGACCGTGGCCTCGCTGACCCCGACCTTCTTCGCCACTTCCGCAAGTCGTCGCGTCATGAGCGCAAGCCTAACGCAAGGAACGCAAGTCGAGAGCAAGGTTTGCATCAGGGTTGCGCAAGGTGCCACGGCAGGTGTCCGTCACGGTGCGGCGCGCGGCGCGGAACGCCACGCCGTGTGGGCGGGCTTGTCACAGGTCGGTGCCGGCGGTCCGGCGCCGGCCGCGCCGTTCCCCGCGCCGCTCCGGGAGCGCGCTTCAGTCCTGGGGCGCCGACACGACGCGCAGGTGCGCCGCCGTGCCCCGGGCGCGGCGCGGACGGCGTACGGATGGCACGGGGCGACGCGCGTCGCGCAGGACCATCGTCAGGCGCCGGTAACCGATCTCCCGCAGCGTGTGCGGGGTCTCCTCGACGATCCGGCACTCGGTGGCACCCCGGCGCGGGTCGGGGTGGATCAGCAGCCGGACGGCTCCGTCGAGCCGGGTCGCGGACTCGCCGACGGCCCGCATCCAGTGGGGCAGCCCCTGGCGGTAGGCGGCTTCCATGATCGGGTCCTGGGCGATGTCCCGGCGGACGGCCTGGAGTTCGGGGTCGTGACCGTACGTCTCCAGCGCGGCGCGCACCTGGGCCAGCATCGGCAGGCACCAGCCCGGCTCGTGCTCGCCGAGGACCCCGCCCGCGTCCGGGTGGAAGAGCACGAACCGCAGGAAGTTCTCCCCCGGCATGGCCGTCGGGTGCGGGCGCACGCCACGGAAGAGCGTCGCGTAGGCGCCGTTGGCCATGACGACGTCCCAGCGGTGGTCCACGACCAGGGAGGGCAGGGTGAGGGACTCCAGCAGTACCGCGTAGTCCTGGAGATACACCTGGGTGTCGCACGCCTCGGGGACGGGCCGCGGTGCCGGCCGCTGCCCTCCTGCCTGCTGTGCCATCGGGAGGTCACCCCTCTTGCCTCTGCGGCCGTGACGCGGCCCCTGCGATCCTGCGGCCCCGGCACGCGGCATGTCAACTATCGTGGCATTTCTTGCCTGTTGACGGCTGAAATTCGCCACAGTTGTGGCGACACCTGGATGTGAGTTCGAGGCACCGGCTACTCTCCGGGAAGTTCACGGCGACCGCTCGCGAGACGCACGGACGCATCGGAAGCCCCAGAGTCGTACGAGAGACGTAGGAGTTCTGTCGGTGACGGATGGCTACGAGGATCCGGGCGCCGCGGCGACCGCCCAGCTGCCGGCCGTCGTCGCCCGCGTCACCGCGCTCGCCGACCGGCTCGGCGTGCCGCACGCCGAGGTCTTCGACGTCGGCCGGCTCTCCGTGGCCTGCGGCGTCCCCGAGCCGGTGGTCCGGGCGCTGCTCAGCGGACGGCCGGCGGGTGAACCGGACGTCCAGGCACGCTTCCTGCAACGCCTCGGCCTGCTGCGCCGCACCCGGCTGAAGCCCAACGGCCGCAAGTACACCCAGCAGGAGATCGCCGACGGCGCGGGCATGTCCCGGCAGCAGGCCGGCGCCCTGATCAACGGCGACCGGCGGCCCACCATGGAGCACTGCGACGCCCTCCAGCGCTTCTTCCGGGTGCACGCCGGCTTCCTGACCGCCGAGGACCCCGAGGCCCTGGCGGGTGCGCTGCAGCGCACCGAGCAGGAGCTGCTGACGAAGCTCGCCGACCGGGAGCGGGCCGCCGCCTCGCCCGCCGCGGACCCGCTGGAACGGCTGCTCCAGGACCACGGGGTGCGCGGAATCGCCTGGCGTGCCGCGCAGTTGCCGACCGACCAGCACCGGGACAAGGTCGCGGAGTGGCTGGACATGCTCTTGGAGAGCGTCAAGCGGCCCGAGTCCTGAACCGGGCGGACCGCGAGCACCGGCGGGACCTGCGCCGGTCGTGCGCAGCGCCGGTGACCGGGGCGCCCCGGCCGGCCGACGACAGCGACCGGGCCGGGCAGGGCCGCGGGCACCGGATCGCGGCCGCGCCCGCTTCGGCCGCGCCGAGGAGCGCAGGCCGAGGCCTTCAGGCTGATCCTGGTCGGCAAGTGCCGTACGCCACACGTCGGTTCGGCGCCGCAGGCCGGTACGGCGCGGCGAGGTGGCCGGTGCGGACAGGTGTGGCCGGAAGCCGCGTGAGGTTTCGGGCGGATGCGGCGTGCCAGGTTCCCCCGGCGCCCGCGCGCGAAGGCCCGGCCCGTGCCGGGCGGCAGGTCGCGGGGGCGGTCGGGGGCCGGTCGCGGCGCGGGAGGGGCCGTTGTCAGTGGTGGACGGCAAGCTGGTGGTGTACGCCCGTCGCGGGGCGTATGACCGTGATGTCCGACCGGGGAGAGCCGAGCGATGCCCACCGCCGCCGTACTGACCGACCGTGAACGCACCGCCGTACAGGCGTATCTGCGGCTGCTGCACACCGTCCGCGCCGCCTTCGACGGGCCGCCGGACGACGCCGGACCCGCCGTGGTGCCACCCGCCGTGCTGGCCGAGGCGGAGCAGGCCCTGGCACGGGCGGGCCTCGCGGGCAACGAGGAGGAGTTCTTCCGCCTGTTGCGCCACTGGTGCCCGCCCTCCTGAGCCGGTGCCGGTCGGCGCCCGTCCGGCCGGCGGTGCCTCACGTGTGCGGGACGACCACGGAGGTGGCCACGAGCCCCTCCCCCACGGCCCACCGGCCGTCGAAGGCCTGCAGCGTGCGCGCCCCGACCCGGGGGCCGGGGACGAGGAGTTCGGCGTGCAGGGTGCCGTGGTCACGGCCGTCCGGGTCCGGGTGCAGGATGATGTCGGCCTCGGAGAAGTCCAGCCACTTGCGCGTGAGCGGGAACCACGCCTTGTAGACGGACTCCTTGGCGCTGAACAGGACCCGGTCCCAGTGCACACCGGGCCGCCGCGCGGCGAGCCGGGCCAGCCGCCCGGACTCGGCGGGCAGGAAGACGGATTCGCCGACGCCCTCCGGCAGCGGCCCGTGCGGCTCGGCGTCGATGCCGACGGAGGCCAGTTCGCCGTCGCGGGTGAGCACGGCGGCGCAGTAGCCGTCGCAGTGGGTCATGCTGCCGATAAGACCCGCGGGCCAGACCGGGGCCCCGCGCTCACCGCTGACGACGGGCTGCGCCGGCACTCCGAGCTTCTCCATGGCGCGCCGGGCGCATCCGCGTACGGCGGCGAACTCGCGGCGGCGCTTGGTCACCGCGCGCTGGACGAGCGCTTCCTCCTGCGGAAAGAGCGGCGCGTCCCACAGGGCGTCGTCACGGTGTGCCTCCACGACCACGACCGACTCCGGGAGCAGTTCCTCGATCACCGGCTTCGACCTCCATCGGCAGGATACGGCGCAGCCTGCCCGGCGGGTCCGGACGCTTGCGCCACTCTCGGGGATAGCCCACGGAGACCTCCACGAAGCGGACTCCGTCGTGCCAGGTGGTGCGGGGGATGTGCAGATGGCCGTAGACCATGGTCGCGATGGGGAACCGTCGGTGCCAGTCGGCGGTCAGCGTGGTGCCGCACCACATGGCGAACTCGGGGTGCCACAGCACGTCGGTGGGGTGCCGGTGCAGCGGGTAGTGGTTGGCCGGCACGATGGGCAGGCCCTCGGGGAGTGCGGCGAGCCGGCGCTCGGTCTCGGCGACCCGGGCCCGGCACCAGGCGTCCCGGCTCGGATAGGGGTCGGGGTGCAGCAGGTACTCGTCGTTGCAGATGACGCCCGTGCTCTCCGCGTAGGCCAGGCCCTCGGCCTTGGTGGCGCAGCCGGCAGGCAGGAAGGAGTAGTCGTACCCGAGGAACAGCGGGGCGACGGCGACCGGGCCACCCGGGCCCTCCCACACCGGGTAGGGATCCTCCGGGGTGACCACGCCCAGCTCGCGGCACATCGCGACCAGGTGCTCGTAGCGGGCGACGCCGCGCAGGGTGACGGTGTCCTTCGGGTGGGTCCACAGATCGTGGTTGCCCGGCGTCCACAGCACCTTGCGGAAGCGGCCCGCGAAGGTGGCGAGGACCCAGCGGATGTCGGCGACCGTCTCGGCCACGTCACCGGCGACGATCAGCCAGTCGTCGTCGCTGGTGGGCCGCATGCGCTCGACCAGGGCGCGGTTCTCGGGATAGCTGATGTGCAGGTCGCTGATGGCCAGCAGCTGTCCGGCCCCGGCCGTCGACTCCACCGCGTACCCCTTTCGGATCACCCTCGACCGGACCACAAGAACACATTCCCGCAGCCGGGACAAGGGGGTACCCCACCGGGTAGGGGGTGCGGTAGGGGTCCGGAATCCCGTGATCCCGGCGTTGCACGAGCAGGCGTTTGAAAGCCGTATGATCGCCCCCAACACCGTCGCCCCAACCTCCCTTTTCCCAGGGTCCGTTCGGTGTCCCTTCCTTTCTCCTGCCCGGGCCCGGGCTGCTGCGCCCTGCCCGAATCCCACGAAAGGCGGCCCGCATGCTCTCTCGCGTACGCGTCTGGCTCAACCGCACGTACGCGGAGAACGTCTTCTTCATGGAACAGCTGCGGAGAAATCCCAGCGACCGCGCCGTGGAGATCCATGCGACGCACGCGGATCCCGACTCCCCCGTGCTGGCCGCCGCCGACACCGCCGGCCTGGAGCCGGAGGGGCTCTCCCCGGCCGCCTACGTGGAGTACGCCCTCGACCAGTGCGCCCGGCGCGGCATCGACGTCTTCGTGCCCCGGCTGCACCAGGCGGCGATCGTGGCGCACCGCGGCGAGTTCGCGGCGGCGGGTACCGCACTGTTGGCGCCGACGCGCGAGGCGGTGGCCGTCTTCGAGGACAAGGCGACCGCGTACGAGGCGGTCCGCTCGGTGGGCGTGCCCGTGCCGCCCTGGTGGCGGGTGCGCACGGCGGACGAACTCCTCGCGGCGGTCGACGAGTTGGAGACGTCCGGGCACACGGCGTGCCTGAAGCCGGCGGCCGGGGCGGGCGGGGTCGGCTTCCGGGTGATCACGCGGTCCCCGTTCTCGCTGGCCCACCTCGCCGGCTTCCCCGGCCCGTACGTACATCTGGACCTGGTGCTGCAGGCGCTGCGGCGGTCGCAGGAGCCGGTGGACTGGCTGGTGATGCCGCGCCTGGAGCAGCCCGAGGTGTCCGTCGACGTGCTCGCCGGGCCGGACAACCGGGTGAGGCTCGCGGTGGGCCGCACCAAGAACGGCCGCCGGCGCGGCTTCACCCTGGACGAGCGGTGGCTGGCCCCGGCCCGGCTGATCGCGGAGGGCTTCGGACTGCACTACCTGTCCAACGTCCAGTTCCGCATGTACGGCGACGAGCCGGTGCTGCTCGACGTCAGCACGCGGCCCGCCGGGGGTCTGCACCAGCTGTCGCTGTGCGGGGTGAACGCCCCGTGGGCCGCGGTGCGACTGGCGCTGGGCGAGGACCCCGGGGTCGTCGAACCGCCGTTCCTCGGGCAGGACTACACGGTGGTGTCGGGCCCGCGGCCGCTGCTGCCGACGGCGTTCCCTCGGCAGAGGGCAACGGAGGCCGGGGTCGCGCTGCCGGTGGCCCATGTGCCGGTGCAGGCGGCGTCCACGGCCGGGGTACTGCCCCTTTAGGACGTACGCCGACCGCGGGCCGCCCGTGGTCGCTCCCGCCGCTCCCCGTGCCCCTGCCCCTGCGAGGCGGAGGGGCAGGGGGAGGCCGACGCCTCAGCGTGCGACGGCCAGCCGCAGGGTCCGCACCTCGAAGGGCCGCAGGGCGACCGGTACGGCGTCGCCGTCCGTCTCGGCCGGGGCGAGCGGGCGTTCCAGCAGGTCGGTGACCTCGGCACGGGCCAGCGGGAACCCGGTGCGCAGGACGCCGCCCGCGCGGCCGCCCCGGGACTCGTAGAGCCGGACCACCACGTCCCCGGAGCCGTCGTCGGCGAGCTTGACCGCCTCCACGGTCAGGCCCTCGCCCTCGGCGGTGACGACGGGCTCGGGCTCGCCCGCCGAATCGGCCACGCGCAGCGGCAGATTGAGGGCGTAGCCCTCGGCGACCGCGTCCTCGATGCTCGCGCCGGGCAGGAGGGCGTAGGTGAGGTGGTGGCTGCCCTGGTCGGCCTCGGGGTCGGGGACGCGCGGGGCGCGGACCAGGCTGAGGCCGACCGTGGTCGTCGTACCACCGTCGT
This sequence comes from Streptomyces sp. NPDC104106, assembly GCF_055584345.1. Taxonomy (NCBI): domain Bacteria; kingdom Bacillati; phylum Actinomycetota; class Actinomycetes; order Kitasatosporales; family Streptomycetaceae; genus Streptomyces; species Streptomyces sp. NPDC104106. Next base: position 81,756 of record NZ_JBVJMF010000019.1, on the reverse strand, counting down.
CGCGCACGGCGCGGGTGACGTCGTGGCCGTAGGTGGAGTCGTTGATCACGGCGACTCCGTAGCCGGGTTCGGCGATGTGCACCCAGCGGTGGCCGGGGACCTCGAAGCGGGCCGCTTCCCAGGTGGTGTTGGTGTGGGTGGGCCGCTGGACGTGGCCGAACTGGATCTCGGCGGACGAGTGCGGGGCGCGGATGTCGACCGGGAAGCCGGCCTTGAGGATCTTCTCCGTCTCGTGCCAGTCGATGTCCGTCTCGATGTCGACACGGGCGCTGCCGGCGCGGACGGTGATCGTCTGGGTGATCCGGGAGCCCTTGCCGAAGGCGCGCACCACGCGGAGGGCCCCGACGAGGGGGGTGTCCTCGACCACGGTGACCGAGTCGGTCTCCAGCAGGTCGGTGTAGCGGTTGCGGTAGTGTTTGTCGATGTCCCAGGCGTCCCAGTAGTTGGGGAGGTCGGTGTGCAGGCGCAGCAGATTGCCCGGTCCGGCGAGGACTTCACGCTCCGCCCGTAGATCGTATACAGACGACAGTGTTCCGTCGGCTGCCAACTGTACCCGGACGAGCCCGTTCTCCAGGGTGCGTCCGCTCACCGTCACCGGGTGCGGGGGCTCGGCGGGGGCGAGGGGCGCGGAGCCGTTCGCGGGTACGCGTACGTACACCGGTGCGCCGTCGGGGGTGCGGACCACCTCGGCGCGGTCGCGGGGGCCGGTGTTGAAGACACGGGGGGCGCCGGTGCCCAGGGCGGCGATCGCCTCGCCGGTGAGCGCGTTCAGCTCCCGCGCCACCCGGGCGTATTCGGCCTCGGCCTCGCGGTGCACCCAGGCGATGGAGGAGCCGGGCAGGATGTCGTGGAACTGGTGCAGCAGGACCGTCTTCCACAGCCGGTCCAGCCGCTCGTACGGGTAGGCGTAGCCCGGCGCGTGCAGGGCGGCCGTGGTGGCCCACAACTCGGCCTCGCGCAGGAGGTGTTCGCTGCGCCGGTTGCCCTGCTTGGTGCGGGCCTGGGTGGTGTAGGTGGCGCGGTGCAGCTCCAGGTACAGCTCCCCCACCCAGACCGGGGCGTCCGGGTACTCCTCGCGGGCCTTGGCGAAGAACGCGTCGGGGTGTTCGATCTCGACCTTCGCCGAGCCCTCCAGGTCCTTGAGGCGGCGGGCGCGTTCCATGATCTCGCGGGTGGGGCCGCCGCCGCCGTCGCCCCAGCCGAAGGGGGCGAGGGAGCGGGTGGCGCCGCCCTTCTCGGCGTAGTTGCGCACGGCCCGGGACATCTCCTCGCCGCTGAAGCGGGCGTTGTAGGTGTCGATGGGCGGGAAGTGGGTGAAGATCCGGGTGCCGTCGATGCCCTCCCACCAGAAGGTGTGGTGGGGGAAGGTGTTGGTCTGGTTCCAGGAGATCTTCTGGGTGAGGAACCAGTCGTTGCCGGCGAGCCTGGCCAACTGCGGGTAGGCCGCGGTGTAGCCGAAGGAGTCCGGCAGCCAGACGCCCTTGGTCTCGATGCCGAAGTGCTCCATGAAGAACCGTTTGCCGTGCACGAGCTGGCGTACGAGGGCCTCCCCGCCGGGCAGATTGCCGTCGGCCTCCACCCACATGCCGCCGACCGGCGCCCACTGGCCCTTCGCCACGGACTTCTTGATCCGTTCCCACACGTGCGGGTAGTTGTCGCGGACCCACTCGTACTGCTGGGCCTGGGAGCAGGCGAAGACGAACTCCTCGTACTCGTCGGCGAGCGCGGTGACGTTGGAGAAGGTCCGCGATGTCTTGCGCTTGGTCTCGCGGATCGGCCACAGCCAGGCGGAGTCGATGTGCGCGTGTCCGACGCCGGAGAGGATGTGCGCGCTGGCGTGGGCGGGCTTGGCGAGCACAGGGCGCAGGGACTGGCGTACGGCGCTCGCCGAGCCGGGGACGTCGTCCAGGTCGAGCAGGTCCATGGCCCGGTCGAGGGCGTGCGTGATCTCGTGCCGGCGCGGGTCGTGCTCGCCGAGTTCCCGCATGAGTTCGCGCAGCACTTGCAGGTCGAGGTCGAGGTGCCAGACTTCCTCGTCGAGGACGGCGAGGTCGGCGCGGCGGAATGTATACAGTGGACGGTCGCCCGCCGTCCGCGGATCGCCGAGCGGGGTGGGTGCGGTGAACTCGTTCGCGAGGATGTCCGGGTTGGACGCGGCCTCCACCAGATAGTCGACCGCCTCGCCGCCTGCCGCCGGGTTCGCGACCGGCACGTACTGGTTGAGCGGGTTGACCGCCTTCAGCGGGGTGCCGTCGGTGCGGTGCACGAGCGCCTCGGCCTGGTTGCCGGGCCAGTCGCCGGTGAAGCCGAGGTCGATCACGGACTCGACACGCCTGCCGGACCACTCGGCGGGCACCTCGCCGCGCATCCGGAACCAGGTCGTGCCCCAGGGCGGGCCCCAGGGGGTGTCCATGGCGAAGGGCGCGTACGAAGCGGCCGCGGCCTCCTCGAAGGAGACCGGCTCCCCGGGCGCCTGCCAGGCCGCCACCTCCAGGGGGACGCGGGCCGCGTAGATCGCGGGCTTGATGCGCTGGTCGTGGAGGCGGGCGACGCGCTCCTCGATACGGCGGCGTTCGTCGTGCATGGCGGTCTCCAGGAGGGAGCGGTGAGCAAGGGAGGGGACAGAGGGACGGAAAGCGCTTTCTCAGTCTGCTCACCTAAGGTACGCGAGGCCAGGATGGACCTCGGCGTAGCCGTCCACCAGTCTGCGGGCCACACTGACCGAGTCGACCAGCGGATGCAGCGCGAAGGCCTTGACGGCGGTCCGCCGCGAGCCGGACTCGGCGGCGGCGAGCACCTCCCGCTCGACCGCTTTGACCGAACAGACCAGCCCGGTGGCGTGGCCGGGCAGCGGGGCGACCGAGACGGGGTGGGCGCCGCTCGCGTCGACCAGGCAGGGGACCTCGATGACGGCGTCCCCGTCGAGCGCCGACAGCGTGTGGCCGTTGCGCACGTTGAGGATCAGCGTGGTCCGCTCGTCGCGGGTGATGGCCCGCATCAGGGCGAGGGCGACCTTCTCGTAACCGCCGGACAGGTCGTCGGCCTCGCGTTCGCCGGCCCCGGCGCTCTCCCGGTTCTCGGCCATGTAGGTGGCCTCGCGCTCGGCGCGGGTGCGGTCCCACGCGGCCAGGGCGGAGCGGTCCGGACGCAGGGCCTCGGCGTAGAAGCGGGCCTGCTGGTCGCGCAGGAAGGCGCCCCGGGTGCGCCCGGCCTGCCGGTAGGCGTGTACGGCTTCGCGGTTGAAGTAGTAGTAGTGCAGGTACTCGTTGGGAATCGCGCCGAGCGACTGGAGCCAGTCGGTGCCGAAGAGCCTGCCCTCCTCGAAGGAGCCGAGCAGGGCGGGGTCGGCGAGCAGGCGCGGGAGTTCGTCGCGTCCGGCGACGCGCAGGCCCCGCACCCAGCCGAGGTGGTTGAGGCCGACGTAGTCGACGAAGGCCTGGTTCGGGTCGGCGCCGAGGACACGGGCGATCCGGCGGCCGAGGCCGACGGGCGAGTCGCAGATGCCGATGACGCGGTCGCCGAGGTGCCGGGACATGGCCTCGGTGACCAGTCCGGCCGGGTTGGTGAAGTTGATGACCCAGGCGTCGGGGGCGAGCCGGGCCACGCGCCGGGCGATGTCGACGGCGACGGGGACGGTGCGCAGCCCGTAGGCGATGCCGCCCGCGCCGACGGTCTCCTGGCCGAGGACACCCTCGGCGAGCGCCACCCGCTCGTCGTTCGCCCTGCCCTCCAGGCCGCCGACGCGGATCGCCGAGAAGACGAAGTGGGCGCCGGCGAGGGCCTCGTCGAGGTCGGTGGTGGCGGTCACCCGGGGCGCGTCGGGGACGCCGGCGGCCTGTTCCTCCAGTACACGGCAGACCGCATACAGTCGACGGTCGTCCAGGTCGTGGAGTACCACGTCGGTGACCCGCCCTTCGGCGCGGTCGGTCAGCAGGGCACCGTACACGAGCGGCACACGGAATCCGCCGCCGCCCAGGATCGTCAGCTTCACGTCTGCACCCTTCCCCGGTCGTCCGCCAGGACCACCTCGACTCCGGCTTCCCGCAGGGCGGCCCCGGTGGCCGGGTCCACGGGCGCGTCCGTCACCACCACGTCCAGCTCCTCGGATCCGCAGACCTTCGCCATGCCCGTGCCGGGGAACTTGGCGGCGTCCGCGAGCAGGACGACCCGGTCGCTCGCCGCGATCATGGCCCGCTTGACCGGCACCTCGACCACCGCCGTGTCCATCACCTGCCCGCCGGGCCGGATCCCGCTGGTGCCGAGGAAGAGCCAGTCGGCGTGCAGCTGACGGAGGTTGTCCTCGGTGAGGAAGCCGACCAGCGAGCGGTACTCGCGGCGGACCATGCCGCCGAGCAGCACCAGCGCGACGTCCTCGTCGTCGGCCAGTTCCTCGTAGACCACGAGGTTGCCGGTGATGACGGTGAGGCGGCGGCCGTGCAGGTGGCGGGCCAGCCGGTGGGCGGTGGTGCCGATGTCCAGCAGGACCGACTGGCCGTCGGTGATCATCGCCGCCGCGCGGGCCGCGATGGCGTCCTTCTCGGCGACCCGCACCTCGGCGACCTCGGCGAAGGGCTGGTCGCCCTCCTCCACGACGGCACCGCCGTGGACGCGGGTGAGCAGGCCGCCCTCCTCCAGTTTGACCAGGTCACGCCGGACGGTGGCCGGGCTGGCCCCGAGCTGCTCGGACAGCTCGGCGACGGAGGCGGGGCCGCCGGAGCGCAAGGCGCTCAGGATGCGTTGATGTCGTCGTTCTACCAGCACGGCATGCACCGTACTCGTCATCTCCGCTCACCATCATGCTCGTTTTTGCTCGACTATCGAGCAAATCTGCGGAGGCGCGCACGACTCCGTGCACCGGTGTGAAGAGTTCCGACGAGAGGACGTCTTCGTGTCCGTGGACGACGAACGGCCCGATGTGCTGCTGGCCGGGCTGCTCTTCTACGACCTCGTCCTCACGGGGCTGCCGGGACCGCCGGTGCCGGGCGAGGAGATCTGGACCTCCGGCATGGGGTGCGGACCCGGCGGCGTCGCCAACCTCGCGGTCGCCGCCGCCCGGTTCGGCCTGCGCACGTCGCTGGCCACGGTGCTCGGTGACGACTTCTACGGCGCCTGGTGCCGGGAGGTGCTGGCCGGACAGGAGGGCGTCGACCTCACGCCGTCCCGCACGGCGCCCGGCTGGCCGACCCCGGTCACCGTCGCCCTCGCCCTGCCCGGGACGCCGGGTGCCGACCGCGAGCCGGGAGCGCCGGGCGCCGACCGCGCCCTGGTCACCCATGGCCAGGGACCGCCGTACTCGCAGGACGAGTTGGTGGGCGACCCGCCCTCCGCGCTGGTCCATCTGGAGACCGAGGCGCCCGCGTGGCTCGGCAGAGCCGCCGCGCACGGCACCCGTGTCTTCGCCGACGTGGGCTGGGACCCGACCCGGCAGTGGTCGCGGGACACGCTCGACCAGCTCGCGCTGTGCCACGCCTTCCTCCCCAACGAGACGGAGGCGACGGCCTACACGCGGACCGGCAGCGCCGTCGCCGCGCTCGGCGCGCTCGCGGAGCGCAGGGCCCGAAGCGGTACGTCGACCGGGAACGGCACTTCATCGGGGACCAGGAGCATGTGCGGACCGCCTGGGACCGGGCGGTGGAGGCCAAGCGGCGGCGGATCGTCTCCGACCTGGTCAGCGGCACCCCCGACCAGTGGTCGGCCGTACAGGACGGCAAGCTGCCGAGCCAGCTGAACGCCTCCTGGGCGACCAACGACATCAAGACCGGGGTGCCGAGGACGAAGGGCCGCTGGCGGGTGGCCGCCTGTCCCGGCGGGCCGTCCGACATCGGCGGCTCCTTCCTCTCCGTCACCAGGGCCTGCCGGGAGCCCGAGGAGGCGTTCCGGATCACCTCCTGGGTGCTGGACGCCGCGAACCAGGCAGGGCTTCGTGGACGCGGGCCTGTTTCCCTCCACCCGGCCTCGTACGGCATGAAGGCGCTGCGCGAGCCCGATCCGTTCTTCGGCGGCCAGATCACCACGGACGTCTTCGGACCGGCCGCGCAGCGGATCCCGGTCGCCTACGACAGCCCGTACGACACCGCGCTTTCCCAGCCCGTCAAGGACGAGATCAAGAGCGTCGGCGTCCTCAGCAAGGACCCCGAACGGGCCTGGAGGGACGCCATGCACTCCTGCCGGCGCATCGCCAAGCACCTGGGGGTGAGCTACTGATGGCCACCGCCCTCGACAAGCCTTGGCCGGCACTCAGGGCGACCACTGCGCGGCCACCGAGTCCACCCCGGCTCTTCAGGGCGGCTTCATCCTGCGGTCCCGGGACCACGGAAGGGTGCACCGCGTGAGCGACGGAAGACCGGCCGGGCGCGCGGGTGCCGGGCCGTACGAGCACCAGGACAACCCGGCGGCGGTCCGTGTCCGGTGCCACCGGCACGAGGGCGTCGTCCTCGCCAACGACCACTATGTGCGCGGCCTCGGCGGGCTGACGGCGACCTGGGAACTGGTGCGGGCCGACGGCCGGATCCTGACCGCTCCGGCCGAACTGCCGGATCTGCGGCCGGGCGAGACGGCGGCAGTCCCCCTGCCCTTCCCGCTCCCCCGGGACGGCCACGACGCCTGGCTGACGCTACGGCTGGCGACGGCGGCGGACACACCGTGGGCACCGCGCGGTACACGCCTGTGCACACCGCGCCTGCGCCTGCCGACACCGGCCCCACCTGCCGCCCCCGCCGGCCCCGCGGAGAGCGAGGACACCACACCGCCCGAGGGCGCCGTACGACCCCGCGGCGCCGTTCGGCTCGGTGCTGCCGCACGGCCCGCAGGACCGACCGTGCCGGTGCAAGCCGCACCGCCCGAGCCCAGCCCACGGCCCAGGACCGCCACCCCATCCGAAGACGCCACCCACCCCGAGGTCACCACACAACCCGAGCGCATCGCTCACCCAGAGGCTGCCGCACAGCCCCCGGCTGCCGCGCAAGCCCAGGACGCCCCGCGGCGCCTGACCGCCGCACCGTCCGAACCGGCCGCACCGCCCTCCCGTCGGGCGCCGTCCACGAGTCGTCGTCGGCCGGGCCGGGCGCTGCGTGCCCTCTGACGCCGACAGCCGCCCCCTTCCCGCGTCCCACTCATCTCATGACCTCTACGGAGCACACGTGTGTACGTCGCATGACCCCGTCCGGGGCGAGGCCGCGCAGGCCGGTGCCGGGCGACGCAGCTTCCTCAGGGCCACCGCGCTGCTGGGTGCCGCGGCCACGGCCGGGGTCGCGGTGCCGGCCGTCGCCGACGCGGCACCGGCGGGCGGTCGGCGGCCCGATCCGGAGAGCCGTCGATTCACCCTCGCGGTGATGCCCGAGACCCAGTACCTCTTCGACGGGCCGAGCATCGACCCGGCGCCCGTGGAGGCCTCGCTGCGCTATCTGCTGGAGCACGGCAGGGACGAGAACATCGTCTTCCTGTCCCACCTCGGCGACCTCACCCAGAACGGCGCCGAGGCGGAATTCGCCGCGATCGGCAAGGCGTTCGGGATCCTCGACCGCAAGGGGGTCGGCTACAGCGTGCTGGCCGGCAACCACGACGTGCGGTCCTCCACGGACGACCAGCGCGGCCCGACGCCGTACCTGGACACCTTCGGCCCACGACGCCCCAGGAACACGTCCACGTTCCTGGAGGCCTCCTCGGACGGGTACAACACCTGCCATCGGTTCCGGGCGGCTGGACGCGCGTGGCTGGTGCTGGCGCTGGACTGGCGGCTGTCGGCACAGGGCTACGCGTGGGCGAAGGACGTGCTCGCCCGGCACCCGAAGACGCCCGTCATCCTCACCACGCACGAACTCGTCGTGGCCGACGACCAGTTGTCGGCATACGGGCAGCAGCTGTGGGACCGGCTGATCGCCGAGCACGACCAGATCTTCCTGACCCTGAACGGGCACTACTGGCCGGCCGCGCGGGCGGTGCGCAAGAACGCGGCGGGCAACGAGGTGCACCTGCACCTCACCAACTACCAGAACCGCTACTTCGGCGGCGCGGCGATGATCCGCCTCTACCGCTTCGACCTGGACCGGAACGTCATCGACGTCGAAACCGTTTCCCCGTGGATCCTCGGCCGGGCCAAGAAGGGCCTGAACGAGCTGGAGCGGCAGGAGATGGAGCTGAGCGGCGACGCGGACCGCTTCTCGGCCGGCGTCGACTTCGCCGACCGTTTCTCCGGCTTCGCCCCCGTGCCGGCCCGCCCGGCGCGGCCCGCGGCGACGATGCTGGTACCGGGGACGGCCGCCTACTGGCGGTTCGAGTCACCGGTCTCCGGCACCGTCCGCGACCTGTCCGGCCGGGGCAACGACCTCACCCTGGTCACGGTGGGCAGCGGCTCGCTCGGCTGGTCCGCCGACCACCACCCCGACCAACCCGGCCACGGCAGCCTGGAGTTCCAGGGCTACAAGGCCCCGCTGAAGGGCGCGTACCTGCGCACGGTCGACGGCGCGCCGCTCAACTCGGCCACCTTCGAAAACGGTTACACCATCGAGGCGTTCTACCGTCTGCCGGCCGACTGGGACCCGGCCCACCACGCCTGGTCGGGCATCGTCAGCCGGACCGGAACGGGCGGCGCGGCCGGCAAGACCGCGGACGATCCGGACGAGCCGCTGGCCACCCTGTCGCTGTCGAACGACCGGGAGCCGCAGTGGGCGATGCGTCCGCTCAACCAGGAGGGCATCGCCACCAACTGGGGGCAGGAGACCCCGCTGGAGACCTGGTGGCACCTCGCGGTCGTCAACGACGGCAGGCACACCACCCTCTATGTGCAGGGCTGCCCGGTCGTCCGCAACCCGAAGGCGCCGGCCGTCGGGATCGCCTCCGTCGGGCTGCCGTGGCTGCTCGGCGGCTACACGTACGCCGGGAAGATCGACCAGATCCTGCACGGCCGCCTCGGCGACGTCCGCGTCGTCGCCCGCGCGCTGCCCGTCACCGCCTTCATGACCCACTGAGCCACCGACCCCCGCCGCGAGGATCTTCGTGACCGAGCAGCAGCTCCCCGTCTGGGCCGACCCGGCGGTCTCACCCGCCGAGCTGGACGCCCAGGGCCTTTCCCGACGCCGACTCCTCGCAAGCGCAGGCCTGTTCGGGGCGGCCTTCACCCTCGGGCCGGCGGCGGCGCCCGCCCTCGCGGCCGACGCCGGCGGCGCACGGCTCGGCGGTGCCGATCCCCACCTCGCCTACCTGGTCGGCGACCACCACGTGCACTCCGTCTACAGCCACGACGCCAAGTACACCTTCTCCCAGCAGGCCACCGCCGCCGCCACGTACGGCCTGGACTGGATGGTGTTCAACGAGCACTCCAACGTCGGGCACGCCCGCTACGGCGCCGCGCTGGAGCACCAGGAGATCCTCAGGGCCCGCGCCGAGAACCCGCGCCAGCTGATCTTCCAGGGCCTGGAGTGGTACATCCCGGCCGCCGAACACGCCACCGTGTTCGCCGCGCCCGGACCGCACGAGGTGGACCTGCTCACCCGGTTCGAGCTGGCCTACGACGGCAAGCTGCTCGGCTACGACAAGGGCGGCGCCGCCGACCCGGACACCGCCCGCAACGAGGCCCACGCCGTCAAGGCCCTCCGGTGGCTGGCGGAGCAACGCCGTTCGGGCTACGTCGACGACGTCCTGGTGCTCGCCAACCACCCGTTGCGCCTCGGCATCGACTCCCCGCACGAGCTGCGCGCCTGGCGCGACGCGGCCCCCGAGATCGTGGTCGGCATGGAGGGCGCACCCGGCGCCCAGGGCGCGGCGATCCCCGGCCGGCGCGGCCCGACGTCGATCCGGGGCGAGTACGAGAACAAGCCGTCCGCGCAGTCGTGGTCCGGCTACCCGGCGGGCGCCTACCTCACCTACGGCGGCTTCGACTGGGCGACCGCGACGGTCGGCGGGCTGTGGGACGCGCTGCTGGCCGAGGGCGGACTGTTCACGATCACGTCCAACTCCGACAACCACCGCACGGTGTTCGACACCTGGAAGAACGGCGACTGGGCGCCCGGCCGGAACTTCGACAACACCGGCCGGCTGCCCGACCCGGTGCGCACGGACACCGCGCGGCCCGGCAGCGACTTCTGGCCCGGCGAGTTCAGCCGCACCCACGTCGGCGTGACCCGCTACGGCTACCGCGCGGTGATGGCGGGCCTGCGCGCGGGGCGGGTGTGGGTCGACCACGGCCATCTGCTCGACGGGCTCGACGTCCGACTGAGGCGGGAACACGACCGCAGCCCGGGCGTCACGCTCGGCGGGCGGCTGCGCGTCCACGCGGGCGAGCGGATCACCCTGTCCGTGACGGTGACGACCGCCTCCCGCCCCAACCCCCACGGCATCCTGCCCGGGTTGGCGCACGTGGACGTGATCCGGGGTGCCGTGCGCGGCCCGGTCACCGACCGGGACAGCTGGCGCGCACCGGACACCAGGGTCGTGCACTCCGCGGACGTCGGCGGCCGCACGGGCACCTACACCCTGCGCGTGCCGCTCACCGCCGGCGACGAGCCGTTCCACGTCCGCCTGCGCGGCAGCGACGGCAACCGGCAGGGAACCGGTTACCTGGGCGCGGCCGTGGACCCGCACGGGCCGGTCCCGCACGAGCCCGGCGAGGGTGACCCGTGGGCCGACACCTGGTTCTACTCCAACCCCGTCTTCGTGGATGTGACCGCAGGCCGGTGACCCCACGTCCGTTGAGGACACCGGATCCGCACCCGCGCCCGCTGACCCGGCGGCCTGTCGCGCGTAGGGTCGGCGAGAACGGTCCCGGCCGACGCGGCGCGGGAGGAACGGCGACAGGGTGAGGTGGGTGCCGGTGGGTGAACGGTCCGCTACCGACCGGCTGCTGGCCGTACTCGCCGCGTTCGACCACGGCCACCCCGCCCTGTCGCTGACCGACATCAGCCGCCGGGCCGGGCTCAGCCTGACCACCGCGCACCGGCTGGCCGCCGCCCTGACCGCGTGGGGCGCGCTGGAGCGCGACGCGTCCGGGGTCTACCACGTGGGGCTGCGGCTGTGGGAGGTGGCCGCGCTCGCCCCCCGCGGCCTCGGCCTGCGCCAGCTCGCGCTGCCGTATCTGGAGGACCTGTACGAGGCGACGCACGAGAACGTGCAGCTGGCGGTGCGGGACGGCGCGGAGGTCGTCTACGTCGAGTGGCTGTCGGGCCGCTCTGCGGTGGGCGTGCACATCCGCGTCGGTGCCCGCTGGCCGCTGCACGCCACGGGCGTCGGCCTGGTGCTGCTCGCCCACGCCGGGCCGGCCCTGCAGGAGGAGTACTGCGCCGGGCCGCTCGCCTCCTTCACCCCGTACACGCTCACCGATCCGGTGCGGCTGCGGCGCACGCTCGCCGAGGTGCGCCGCTCGGGGGTGGCGGTCAGCGAGCGTCAGGTGACGGAGGACGCGCTGTCGGTGGCGGCGGCCGTACGCGGCCCGGACGGGGAGGTGGTCGCGGCGGTGTCGGTGGTGGTGCCCCACGAGGGTGCCCAGGTGCCGGCGCTGGCCCCGGCGGTCCGGCTGGCGGGCCTCGGGATCTCCCGGGCCCTGGGCTGGCGGCCGGCTCGCGGTGCACGCGGACCCGACCCGTCCCGCCCCGCCTGCCCCTCCTGACAACGACCGCGGGCGCCCCAGGAGGGCGTCCCCGCCGGAATCTCCGGCGGCACCCCTTGCTCCACGGGCACACCCAGAAGCGGGGCGCGAGCTGCCCGCGCAGTGGCGGACGCGGACACGGACACGGAGGATGGCGCGGCGTGGGTCTAGGGCACCAGGGAACCGGCCGGGGCGGCAGCCGCGGACGTGCTCCCGGGCGGACCGTTCGCCGTGTTCGGTGCCGGGCCAGCGGCGGCGGCCCCTTCGGACGCAATCCGGCAAAAGCCGCCACGGCCACCGCGGCCCCGGCACGACGGGCACCACAACCCCAGCAGCCCCGGCGACGGCACGCACCACCCCACCGACACCCGCACCGCAAGCACCACCAACCCGCCGACCCCAGCACAACGGCCACCACCCCAACGACCCCGGCACGGCAGGCCACCCCGGCGACACCCGCACCGCACAAGCACCACCAACCCAGCCCCCAGCAGCCCCGGCACTGCACGCACGCCCACCCCGTGCACGCCGACGCCCACCCCCTGCACGCCGACGCCCTCGCCGTCACCACCGCTCCCGGCCACTCCGACATCCCTCACCGACGCCCCGCCCCAGCCACACCAACACCCACACCGCCCACCCCCACCCCGGCGCCAAGCAGGCAGCTCTTCACCAGCCCGGTCGAGGTGGCGGCCGGCAGCGGCACGCCGGTGGCCGTGCGGGGCACCCGTGACGACGGCTCGACGCTCGCGGGCGCCGGCCGAAGGCGGGCAGCGCGGTCTGAGCGGGTACGGGTGGCTTCACCCCGTGAACTCCCCCGCCGCTGGGGGACTTTCCCTGTTTCAAGGCTTGACGGCCGCGGGGGCGGGGAGCACATTGGCGGCACCGTGAGAGCGCTCTCAACCGGCCACGGATGGGAGGGCTCTCACACCGCCCCGCACTCCCCGTACTCCGAGAGGTCCCCCATGAGCGCACCCTCCGGCATACCCAGACCGCGCGCCCCGCGCCCCCGTCCCCTGCGGCGCGCACTCCTCGCGGTCGTCACGACGCTCGGTCTGGCGGCGGCCGCCGCCACGGCCGCGACCACGCCGGCGAACGCCACCGCGCCCGCGCCCCCGTCGGGCTGGACCCAGGTCTTCCTGGACGACTTCAACGGACCGGCCGGCTCCGCCGTGAACAGCTCCAACTGGCAGTACGACACCGGCACTTCGTACCCGGGCGGTGCCGCCAACTGGGGCACCGGCGAGGTCGAGTCGATGACGTCGAGCACGAACAACGTCTCCCTCGACGGCAACGGCGACCTGCTGATCACCCCGCGCCGCGACGCCTCCGGCAACTGGACCTCCGGCCGGATCGAGACCACCCGCACCGACTTCCAGCCCCCGGCCGGCGGCAAGCTGCGCGTGGAGGCCCGGATCCAGATGCCGAACGTGACCGGGAACGCGGCCGCCGGTTACTGGCCCGCGTTCTGGATGCTGGGCGCGCCGTACCGCGGGAACTACCAGAACTGGCCGAGCGTCGGCGAGCTGGACATCATGGAGAACGTCAACGGCCTGAACAAGACGTGGGCCACGATGCACTGCGGCACCAACCCCGGCGGCCCGTGCAACGAGACCACCGGCCTCGGCAACTCCACCGCCTGCCCGAACACCACCTGCCAGTCGGGCTTCCACACCTACACGATGGAGTGGGACCGCTCGGTGGCTCCCGAGGCGATCCGCTTCTACGTCGACGGCGTCAACTACCAGACCGTCACGGCGAACCAGATGGACGCGACGACCTGGGCCAATGCCACGAACCACGGCTTCTTCGTGATCCTGAACGTGGCCATGGGCGGCGGCTTCCCGGGGGCGTTCGGCGGCGGCCCGACCAGCGCCACCGAGCCGGACCACCCGATGGTCGTGGACTACGTGCAGGTGCTCCAGTCCGGCTCGGGCGGCACCACTCCCCCGCCGTCCGGCAACCGGGACGCCTACAGCCCGATCCAGGCCGAGTCCTACGACGGCCAGTCCGGCATCGGCACCGAGACGACGACCGACACCGGCGGCGGGCAGGACATCGGGTACATCGCGAACGGCGACTGGGCGTTGTACAAGGGCGTGAACTTCGGCTCCACGCCGGCCACGCAGTTCTACGGCCGGGTCGCCAGCGGCGCCGCGAGCGGTGTCAGCGGTCTGGTGCAGGTGCGGCTCGACAGCCCCACGAGCGCACCGATCGGCAGCTTCGCGGTGGGCAACACCGGCGGCTGGCAGTCCTGGCAGACGATCCCCGCCAACATCAGCTCCGTGACCGGCACCCACGACGTGTACCTGACCTTCTCGAGCGGTCAGCCGGCGGACTTCGTGAACGTGAACTGGTTCGACTTCGGGCACTGACGGCGTTCCTGGCGGTCCGGGGCTCCACGCACACGCGTGGAGCCCCCTTCGCCTTCGTCCGCCGCCGGCCGGCGCCGCTCAGCGCAGCTCCGTCCGGAACGCCACCGGCGTCCGTCCGGTGTGCAGCTGGAAGAACTTGGAGAAGTTCGCCGCGTCCGGGAAGCCGACCGCCGCACCCACGCGCCCGATCGGCAGGTCGGTGTGGGCGAGGAGGCGCTTGGCCTCCAGGATCACGCGTTTGTCGATGAATCCCTTCGGCGTCTCGCCGGTGGCCGCGCGGACGGCGCGTACGAGGGTGCGGCGGGAGTAGCCGAGCGCGTCGGCGTAGGCGCTGACGCTGTGGTTGGTGGCGAAGCCCTCCTCGACGGCGTCCCGGAACCGGGTGAAGGTGCTGTCCGTCTGTTGCCGGGAGGCCTCGGCGGAGCTGGCCGCGAGGTGGGCGAGACGGAGCAGGAACGCGGTGAGGGTGTGCCTGAGGACGGCGGTGTGCAGGCTGAGCGGGAGGGTGGCGGTGTCCTCGTATTCACGCCGCAGCTGGTCGAGGGCGGCCTGGAGGGCGGCGAGCTGCGCCGGGTCGGGATGCAGCAGCGGCGGCAGGTCGTAGCGGTACAGGCCGGTGGCCTCGACGGTGGCCCGCGGCAGGAAGCCGGGCTGCATGGTCAGGACGGTTCCGTGGTACGCGCTCTCCCGGGAGAAACGGTGGACCTGTCCGGGGCGGATCCACAGCAGGTCGCCGGCCGAGGCCTCGTACTCGGCGAAGTCGATCATGTGCCGTACGGGGCCCTCGGTGAAGAGCATCACGACGTGGAAGTCGATGCGGTGGACGCGTTCCAGCGGGGCGTCGGCGTGCCAGGTGCGGCCGGTGCCCATGGGACCGACCTGCATGCCGACGCGGCCGACGGCCAGCTCGGTCGGGAAGGGGAAGGTTCTGATTCCGTCGCCGTCCGTAGCACTGTCGTCAGCTTGTGGCGTTCTGTCAGCCATGTCCTCTTCGCGCCGTCCATGTTCCGTGATCGCTGTCCCAGATTCACCACAGACTGACACACCCCGACCTTCCGCCGAAAAAGTCAGACTTTTAAGTTTGAACACGTCAGGCCAGCGATCCCGCACTGAACGAGGACTTCTTGAAGATGACCACGCAGACTTCCGACAGCTTCGAGTGGACCGACCTCGACCGGCGCGCCGTCGACACGGCCCGTCTGCTGGCGGCCGACGCGGTGCAGAAGGTCGGCAACGGACACCCGGGCACGGCGATGAGCCTGGCGCCGGCCGCGTACACGATCTTTCAGAAGGTGATGCGTCATGACCCCGCCGACCCGGAGTGGGCGGGCCGTGACCGTTTCGTCCTCTCGCCCGGTCACACCTCGCTGACCCTGTACACGCAGCTGTTCCTCGCCGGGTACGAGCTGGAGCTGGACGACCTGAAGGCCTTCCGGACCCAGGGCTCGAAGACCCCCGGCCACCCGGAGTACGGCCACACCGCCGGCGTCGAGACCACCACCGGCCCGCTCGGCCAGGGCGTCGCCAACGCCGTCGGCATGGCGATGGCGGCCCGCTACGAGCGCGGCCTGTTCGACCCCGAGGCCCCCGAGGCCACCTCCCCCTTCGACCACACGATCTGGGCGATCGTCTCCGACGGCGACCTGGAGGAGGGCGTCTCCGCCGAGGCATCCTCGCTCGCCGGCCACCAGAAGCTCGGCAACCTGGTCTTCCTCTACGACGACAACCACATCTCCATCGAGGGCGACACCGCCACCGCCTTCTCCGAGGACGTCCTCGGACGCTACGAGGCCTACGGCTGGCACACCCAGCGCATCGAGCCGACCGCCGAGGGCGACGTCGACCCGGAGGCGCTGTACCGGGCGCTGAAGGCCGCGCAGGCCGAGACCGAGCGGCCCTCGATCATCGCGATGCGCACGGTCATCGCCTGGCCCGCCCCCAACGCCCGGGGCACCGAGGCCTCCCACGGCTCCGCGCTCGGCGAGGAGGAGATCGCGGCCACCAAGCGCCTGCTCGGCTTCGACCCGGAGCAGACCTTCGAGGTCCCGGGCGACGTCCTCCGGCACACCCGCGGGGCCCTGGACCGGGGCGCCGAGGCGCACGCGGCCTGGGACAAGCGGATCGCCGAGTGGCGCGCGGCCCAGCCGGAGCGGGCGGCGCTGTTCGACCGGGTCGGCAAGGGCGAGCTGCCCGCCGGCTGGCAGGACGCGCTGCCGGTGTTCGAGGAGGGCAAGTCCGTCGCCACCCGCGCCGCCTCCGGCAAGGTGCTGCAGGCGCTCGGCCCGGTGCTCCCCGAGCTGTGGGGCGGCTCTGCCGACCTCGCCGGCTCCAACAACACCACCATCGACAAGACCAGCTCCTTCCTGCCGACGGGCAACCCGCTGCCCGAGGCCGACCCGTACGGCCGTACCGTCCACTTCGGCATCCGCGAGTTCTCCATGGCCGCGGAGATGAACGGCATCGCCCTGCACGGCAACACCCGGATCTACGGCGGCACCTTCCTGGTGTTCTCCGACTACATGCGCAACGCGGTGCGCATGGCGGCGCTGATGCAGCTGCCGGTGACGTACGTGTGGACGCACGACTCCATCGGCCTCGGCGAGGACGGCCCGACGCACCAGCCGGTCGAGCACCTGGCCTCCCTGCGCGCCATTCCGGGCCTGAACGTCGTCCGCCCGGCGGACGCCAACGAGACCGCGGTCGCCTGGGCCGAGATCCTGAAGAGGCACGCCACCAGCCCCGCTCCGCACGGGCTCGCGCTCACCCGCCAGGGCGTGCCGGTGTACGCGCCGAACGAGGACGCGGCCAAGGGCGGCTACGTGCTGCGCGAGTCCTCGACCGAGGTCCCGGAGGTGATCATCATCGCGACGGGTTCCGAGGTGCAGCTGGCCGTGGCCGCGCGGGAGGCGCTGGAGGCGGAGGGGATCGGCACACGCGTGGTGTCGATGCCGTCCGTGGAGTGGTTCGAGGAGCAGGACCGGGCCTACAGGGACGCGGTGCTGCCGCCGGCCGTCAAGGCGCGCGTCGCCGTCGAGGCGGGGATCGGGCTGACCTGGTACCGCTACGTCGGCGACGCCGGCCGGATCGTCTCGCTGGAGCACTTCGGCGCCTCCGCCGACGCGAAGACCCTGTTCGCCGAGTTCGGCTTCACCCCCGAGAACGTCGCCGCCGCGGCCCGCGAGTCCCTCGCCGCCGCGCGCGCCTGACCCGGGACACCCATCCGCGATATACGTCCGCGAGAAGACAACGCGACGACGAGACAAGAAAGATGACTGACGTGACCGAAGCAATCGCCACCGCCGGAGCCCTCAAGCGCCTCGCCGACGAAGGGGTCTCCATCTGGCTGGACGACCTGTCGCGCAAGCGGATCGCCTCGGGGAACCTGGCGGAACTGATCGAGAACAAGAACGTCGTCGGCGTCACCACCAACCCGTCGATCTTCCAGGCCGCCATCGGCTCCGGTGAGGGCTACGAGGAGCAGCTCACGGACCTCGCCGTGCGCGGGGTGACGGTGGACGAGGCAGTGCGGATGATGACGACCGCCGACGTGCGCGCCGCCGCCGACATACTGCACCCCGTGTACACCGCCTCCGAGGGACGCGACGGCCGCGTCTCCATCGAGGTCGACCCGCGCCTCGCCCATCGGACCGAGGCTACGATCGCCGAGGCCAAGCAGCTGGCCTGGCTGGTCGACCGCCCCAACGTGATGATCAAGATCCCGGCGACCACGGCGGGTCTGCCGGCCATCACCGAGGTCATCGGGCTCGGCATCAGCGTCAACGTGACCCTGATCTTCTCCCTGGAGCGCTACCGCGCGGTCATGGACGCCTACCTGGCCGGCCTGGAGAAGGCCCGCGAGCGTGGCATCGACCTGGCCGGCATCCACTCGGTGGCGTCGTTCTTCGTCTCCCGCGTCGACTCCGAGATCGACAAGCGGCTGACCGCCCTCGGCACCGAGGAGGCCCTCGCCCTCAAGGGCCGCGCGGCCCTCGCCAACGCCCGGCTCGCCTACGAGGCCTACGAGGAGGTCTTCGCCTCCGAGCGCTGGCTGGCGCTCGCCGGCGAGAAGGCGAACAGGCAGCGCCCGCTGTGGGCGTCCACCGGGGTGAAGGACCCCGCGTACAAGGACACCCTGTACGTGGACGAGCTGGTCGCTCCGGGCACCGTCAACACCATGCCGGAGGGCACTTTGAACGCGGTGGCCGACCACGGCGAGATCACCGGCGACACGGTGACCGGCGGCTACTCGCGGGCCCGCGCCGACCTGGCCGCCGTGGAGTCGCTCGGGATCTCCTACGACGAGGTCGTCCAGCAGCTGGAGGACGAGGGCGTCGCCAAGTTCGAGACGGCCTGGCAGGACCTGCTGGGTGCCGTCGCGACGTCCCTGAAGAGCAAGGGAGTTGACGCCCGATGACGCAGAACGCACCCGCCGCCCCGGCCGCCGGGAAGGCACCCGCCAAGGCCGAGGCACCGGTGAAGGAACCGGCGGCGCCGGCGGAGGTGACCGTGCCGGTGGGCCCGGCCGCCGACTGGGTCAACCCGCTCCGCGACGCCCGCGACCGCCGGCTGCCCCGCATCGCCGGTCCGTCCGGCCTGGTCATCTTCGGGGTGACCGGTGACCTGTCCCGCAAGAAGCTGATGCCGGCCGTGTACGACCTGGCCAACCGCGGTCTGCTGCCGCCGGGCTTCTCGCTGGTGGGCTTCGCCCGCCGGGAGTGGGAGGACCAGGACTTCGCACAGGTCGTGCACGACTCGGTGCGCGAGCACGCCCGCACGCCGTTCCGCGAGGAGGTGTGGCAGCAGCTCGCCGAGGGCATGCGGTTCATCCCCGGCGACTTCGACGACGACACCGCCTTCAAGCAGCTGAAGGACGCGGTCGAGGAGCTGGACGCCTCCCGCGGCACCGGCGGCAACTTCGCCTTCTACCTCTCGGTGCCGCCGAAGTTCTTCCCGAAGGTCGTGCAGCAGCTGAAGAAGCACGGCCTGGCCTCCCCGACCGAGGGTTCCTGGCGGCGCGCGGTCATCGAGAAGCCGTTCGGCCACGACCTCGCGAGCGCCCGCGAGCTGAACGCGATCGTGCACGGCGTCTTCGAGCCGGACCAGGTCTTCCGCATCGACCACTACCTGGGCAAGGAGACCGTCCAGAACATCCTGGCGCTGCGCTTCGCCAACCAGATGTACGAGCCGATCTGGAACCGGTCGTACGTGGACCACGTGCAGATCACCATGGCCGAGGACATCGGCATCGGCGGCCGCGCCGGCTACTACGACGGCATCGGCGCCGCCCGTGACGTCATCCAGAACCACCTGCTCCAGCTCATGGCCCTCACGGCGATGGAGGAGCCGATCGCGTTCGACGCGGAGGCGCTGCTCACCGAGAAGCTGAAGGTGCTCAAGTCGGTGCGGCTCCCGGAGGACCTGGGCAGGCACACCGTGCGCGCCCAGTACGCCGGCGGCTGGCAGGGCGGCGAGAAGGTCGTCGGCTACCTCGAAGAGGACGGCATCGACCCGAAGTCGAAGACCGACACGTTCGCCGCGATCAAGCTGGGCATCGACAACCGCCGCTGGGCGGGCGTGCCGTTCTACCTGCGCACCGGCAAGCGGCTGGGCCGCCGGGTCACCGAGATCGCGGTGGTCTTCAAGCGGGCCCCGCACTCCCCGTTCGACTCCACGGCGACGGAGGAGCTGGGGCAGAACGCGATCGTGATCCGCGTCCAGCCCGACGAGGGCATGACGGTCCGCTTCGGCTCGAAGGTGCCGGGCACGTCGATGGAGATCCGGGACGTGTCGATGGACTTCGCCTACGGCGAGTCGTTCACCGAGTCCAGCCCGGAGGCGTACGAGCGGCTCATCCTGGACGTGCTCCTCGGCGACGCGAACCTGTTCCCCCGTCACCAGGAAGTGGAAGAGTCCTGGAAGATCCTCGACCCGATCGAGGAGTACTGGGCGGCGCACGGCAGGCCGGCGCGGTACGCGTCGGGCAGCTGGGGACCCGAGGAAGCGGACGAGATGCTCGCACGAGACGGACGGAGCTGGCGCAGGCCATGAAGATCGACCTGACCGACACCACGGCAAGCAAGATCAACAAGGCGTTGGTGCAGGGCCGCCGCGCCATCGGCACCCCGGCCGTGGGCATGGTCCTGACGATGGTGATCGTCACGGACGAGGAGAACGCCTACGACTCGATCAAGGCCGCCGAGGACGCCTCGCACGAGCACCCCATGCGGACGCTGGTCGTCATCAAGCGGCATGTGCGCACCCTGCGCGACCGCACCAACTCCCGGCTCGACGCCGAGGTCCGGGTCGGCTCCGAGGCCGGTACCGGCGAGACGGTCGTGCTGCGCACCTACGGCGAGGTGTCCGACCACGCCGACTCGGTCGTCCTGCCGCTGCTGCTGCCGGACGCGCCCGTCGTGGTGTGGTGGCCCGTGGACGCTCCCGACGCCCCGTCGACGGACCCGCTCGGCGCGCTCGCCCAGCGCCGGATCACCGACCTGTACGCGGCCCTCAAGCCGATGGAGGTCCTCGCGACCCGCGCCCGCAACTACGCCCCCGGCGACACCGACCTCGCCTGGACCCGGCTCACGCTGTGGCGCTCGATGCTGGCCGCCGCGCTGGACCAGGCCCGCACCAAGGTGACCTCGGCGGCCGTCGAGGCCGAGGCCGACAACCCCAGCGCCGAGCTGCTCTCGCGCTGGCTGGAGGTCCGGCTGAACGTGACCGTGGACCGCGTGATCACCGCCGGCCCGGTCGTGACCGCCGTACGCCTCGGGACCGCGAACGGCGAGATCGTCGTCGACCGGCCCGAGGGGCCGCTCGCGACGCTGACGCTGCCGCACCAGCCGCCGCGCACCCTCGCGCTGAAGGTCCGCCCCACCTCCGAACTCATCGCCGAGGAGCTGCGCCGCCTCGACGCCGACGAGATGTACGCCATCGCCCTGAAGGGCGAGGCCACCAGGGAGAACGCCTGACATGGCAGCACCTGAGTTTCCGAAGCTCACCCACCGGCCCGAGTGGACGGCCCTCGCCGACCACCGCGCCGAGGGCCGGCCGCACCTGCGCGAGCTGTTCGCGCAGGACCCCGGCCGCGCCGAACGCTACGTCGTACGGGTCGGCGACCTGTACATCGACTACAGCAAGCACCTGATCACCGACGAGACCCTCGCCCTGCTGCAGGAACTCGCCACCGCCGCCGACGTGTCCGGCCTGCGCGACGCCATGTTCCGGGGCGAGCGGATCAACGTCACCGAGGACCGGGCCGTGCTGCACACCGCGCTGCGCGCCCCGCGCGACGCGGTCGTCGAGGTCGACGGCGAGAACGTCGTGCCGAAGGTGCACGCCGTCCTCGACAAGATGGCCGCCTTCGCCGACAGGGTCCGCTCGGGCGAGTGGACCGGCCACACCGGCAAGCGGATCAGGAACGTCGTCAACATCGGCATCGGCGGCTCCGACCTCGGACCGGCGATGGCCTACGAGGCGCTGCGACCGTACACCGCGCGGGAGTTGACCCTGCGGTTCGTGTCCAACGTGGACGGCGCCGACCTGCACGAGGCGACCCGTGACCTGGACCCGGCCGAGACGCTGTTCATCGTGGCGTCCAAGACGTTCACCACGATCGAGACGATCACCAACGCCACCTCGGCCCGCTCGTGGCTGCTGAACGCCTTCGACGGCGACGAGAAGGCCGTGGCGAAGCACTTCGTGGCGCTGTCCACGAACGCGGCGAAGGTCACCGAGTTCGGCATCGACCCGGACAACATGTTCGAGTTCTGGGACTGGGTCGGCGGCCGCTACTCGTACGACTCCGCGATCGGCCTGTCCCTGATGATCGCCATCGGACCGGACCGCTTCCGCGAGATGCTCGACGGCTTCCGC
This sequence comes from Streptomyces sp. NPDC104106, assembly GCF_055584345.1. NCBI lineage: Bacteria > Bacillati > Actinomycetota > Actinomycetes > Kitasatosporales > Streptomycetaceae > Streptomyces > Streptomyces sp. NPDC104106. Next base: position 59,928 of record NZ_JBVJMF010000019.1, on the reverse strand, counting down.
CTGGTCGACGAGCACTTCCGCACCGCGCCCGCCGAGGCCAACGCCCCGCTGCTGCTGGGCCTGCTGGGCATCTGGTACGGCAACTTCCACGACGCCCAGTCGCACGCGGTGCTGCCGTACAGCCACTACCTGTCGAAGTTCACCGCCTACCTCCAGCAGCTGGACATGGAGTCCAACGGCAAGTCGGTGCAGCGCGACGGCAGGCCCGTTCAGTGGCAGACCGGGCCGGTGGTCTGGGGCACGCCGGGCACCAACGGCCAGCACGCCTACTACCAGTTGATCCACCAGGGCACCAGGCTGATCCCCGCGGACTTCATCGGCTTCGCCCGCCCGGTCGGCGAGCTGAGCGGTGAACTCAAGGCGCAGCACGACCTGTTGATGGCCAACTTCTTCGCCCAGACCCAGGCCCTCGCCTTCGGCAAGAGCGCCGAGGAGGTCCGCGCGGAGGGCGTGCCCGAGGAGCAGGTGGCGCACCGCACCTTCCACGGCGACCACCCCACCACCACGATCCTGGCGACCGAGCTGACCCCGTCGGTGCTCGGCCAGCTGATCGCCCTCTACGAGCACAAGGTGTTCGTGCAGGGCGCGGTGTGGAACATCGACTCCTTCGACCAGTGGGGTGTCGAGCTGGGCAAGGTCCTCGCCAAGCGGGTCGAGCCCGCCCTGACCGAGGGCGCTCTCGTGCCCGGTCTCGACCCCTCCTCGAAGGCCCTGGTCGCCGCCTACCGCACTCTCAAGAACGCATCGGAGAACTGATCATGCAGCTCGGTCTCATCGGTCTCGGCAAGATGGGCGGCAACATGCGCGAGCGGATCCGCCGCGCCGGCCACACCGTCATCGGCTACGACCGCAACCCCGACGTCTCGGACGTCAAGTCCCTCGAAGAGCTGGTCGAGAAGCTGGACGCGCCCCGCCATGTGTGGGTGATGGTCCCGGCCGGCACCGCCACCCAGACCGTCATCGACGAACTCGGCGACCTGCTGCAGCCCGGCGACACGGTCATCGACGGCGGCAACTCCCGCTGGACGGACGACGAGAAGCACGCCGCCGCGCTCGGCATCAAGGGCATCGGCTTCGTCGACGCCGGTGTCTCCGGCGGTGTGTGGGGCCTGGAAAACGGTTACGCGCTCATGGTCGGCGGCGACAAGGAGCACGTGGAGCCGCTGAAGCCGATCTTCGAGGCGCTCAAGCCGGAGGGCCCGTACGGCTACGTCCACGCGGGCCGGGTCGGCGCCGGGCACTTCTCGAAGATGGTCCACAACGGCATCGAGTACGCCATGATGCAGGCCTACGCCGAGGGCTGGGAGCTGCTGGAGAAGGTGCACTCCGTGGAGAACGTCCGCGAGGTGTTCCGCTCCTGGCAGGAGGGCACCGTCATCCGCTCCTGGCTGCTGGACCTCGCCGTCAACGCCCTGGACGAGGACGAGCACCTTCAGAAGCTGCGCGGCTACGCGGAGGACTCGGGCGAAGGCCGCTGGACGGTCGAGGCGGCCATCGACAACGCCGTCCCGCTGCCCGCGATCACGGCGTCCCTGTTCGCCCGGTTCGCCTCGCGCCAGGACGACTCCCCGCAGATGAAGATGATCGCCGCGCTGCGCAACCAGTTCGGCGGCCACGCGGTCGAGAAGAAGGACTGAACCACCGTGGGGGACCTCCTGCTGGTCCGCCACGGTGAGACGGAGTGGAGCCGGTCGGGACAGCACACGAGCTGGACCGACCTGCCCCTGACCGAACTGGGCGAGGAACAGGCCAAGTCCCTCGCCCCGATCCTCACCGGGCGGACGTACGCCCTGGCGCTGGCCAGCCCGCTGGGCCGCGCCATGCGCACCGCCGAACTGGCGGGCCTGATCGGGGTCGTGCCCGACCCCGATCTGCACGAGTGGGACTACGGCGGCTACGAGGGCGTCACCACGGTCGACATCCACCGCACGCGCCCCGCCTGGGACCTGTGGACCGACGGGGTACCGCCCGGTCCCGAGGGGCATCCGGGCGAGTCACCGCGGGAGGTCGGGGCGCGCGCCGACCGGGTCCTGGACCGCGTCGACGCCGCGCTCGCCGGGGACGCCGGGGACGTCGTCCTCGTCGCCCACGCCCACTTCCTGCGGGTGCTCGCCGCCCGCCGGCTGGGCCTTCCGCCCGCCGAGGGCCGGCTGTTCCAGCTGGCCACCGGCACCGTCAGCCGGCTGTCCACCGAGCACGGCCGGCCCGTGATCGCCGAGTGGAACAGGCGACCGTAACCACCCCGCGTGGCTCGGCTCCCGGGGGCTGCGGCCCGGTTCACCTCCGGTGGGCCGGGCCGCAGTCGTACAGCCGGTGGGTACGGTCACCGGAGTGGTAGGCAGCCGCGGGCACGACCGCGCAGTGTACGGTCGTCCAGCGCAGGAGCCCGCCGACGAGCGTGGAACAGGCGGCCGTAACCACCCCGCGAGGATCGACTTGCGGGCGCTGCGGCCCGGTTCACCTCCGGTGGGCCGGGCCGCAGTCGTACAGCCGGTGGGTACGGTCACCGGAGTGGTAGGCAGCCGCGGGCACGACCGCGCAGTGTACGGTCGTCCAGCGCACGAGCCCGCCGACGAGCGTGTGGTCCCGGTGCCGGTGTGCGGTCAGGACGTCGCCTCGCGACAGCACGACGTAGCGCAGCCGGCCGGAGTCGATCAGCTGGTGGAAGCGGGCGGAGGACGGGTACGGGACGCGTCCGGTGAAGCCGCCCATGGGCATCACGCGCGCGTTCGCCGAGATGACGTAGGGCGCGGCGGCCCACCAGCCGGGGATCGCGGCCAGGTACTCGGCGCCGTCGCGGTGCGCGGTGAGATAGCCGAGCAGGTGCCGCTGGGCCGGGGACAGCCGGGCCAGCGGGTTGCCCGCGCGGCGGCTGGTGGGGCCGACGCGGGCCAGCGAGCCGGGCTGGTTGTAGCGCGGCGACATCGCCGACGCGGACCAGGCGGCGGGCACGAGCAGGACCGCGGCCAGACCCACGGCCAGCCCGGCGGTGACCACGCGCGGACGGCGCCGGATCGCGGCCAGGACCAGGGCGAGCACGGCGAGGGCGGCGGCGGCCGGGGCGGACCAGGGCAGGAAGCGCGGATACCACAGGGTGAGGGTCACGCACCAGGCGGCGTTCACGGCGAGCGCCACCGGCAGCACCCAGGCCCGTCGGCCGCCCTTCAGACACGCCCGCCAGGCCCGTACGACACCGACGCCGGCGAAGGCGGCGAGCGCCACCGCGACCACGCCCATGTAGTAGGTGTGCCCCGTCACGCTGCCGAAGCTGAAGACGAGGAAGAACGTCGCCAGCCACACCCCCCACAGCACCTGGCCCGCGAGGAACCGGTCCGTGCGGGGCGCGCGCCGCCGCCACAGCGCCACCGCGCCGCCGACGAGCCCGAGCGCGGCCAGCGGATACAGCCACCCGGTCTGCGTGGCGAGCCCGGGGCTGAACATCTTCCAGACGCTGTCGCCCATGCCGGGGCCCGAACCGGCCGAGCGCAGGCTCTCGTTGGGCGCGACACTGCCCGTGCCCGCCGCGTCGACGCCGACCGCGTGGAAGCGGGTGAGGAAGTTGTAGCCGACGACCAGGCCGAAGGCCGAGTTGTCGGTGGTGCCGTCGAGGTAGGGCCGGTCGGCGGCCGGGGTGAGGGTGGCGGCCACCATCCACGACACCGACACCGCGAACGTCACCGCGGCGGCGAGCGCGAGGTCCCGCACCCGGCGGCGCAGGCTCGGCGGTGCGGCGACCACGTAGGTGGCGGCGAGCGCGGGCAGCACCGCCCAGGCCTCCAGCATCTTGCACTGGAAGGCCACGCCGACCCAGAACCCGGCGAGCAGCAGCGGCCCGGGCCGGCCCCGCTCGGTCGCGCGCTGGACCGCCTCGGCGGCCAGCAGGAGCAGCAGGACGAACGGCGCGTCCTCGGTGACGGACCGCCCGAGGCCGACGGTCACCGGGGTCAGGGCGAGGAAGGCGGCGGCCAGCAGCCCGGCCGGCCCGCCCGCCCAGCGCCGTACCACCACGTACAGCAGCACCACCGAGGCCACGCCCTCCAGGGCCTGCGGCACCACGAGCGCCCACGGGTGGAAGCCGAACACCAGCGCCGACAGGGCCTGCGGCCACAGGTAGCCGGGCAGCTTGTCGATCGTGAGGGTGTTGCCCGGGTCGAAGGAGCCGTAGAAGAACGCCACCGGGTTGTCCGTCATGCTGCGCACCGCGGCGGCGTAGAAGCCGTGGTAGGAACTGTGGTCCAGGCCCCACAGGGACAGCAGCGCCGCGAGTGCGGCTATGACCACCAGTACCGGGCGCTCGTACCGCTGGGTACGCTGACGGGGTGCGGTCGCGGGCGGCGGCCCGCCGCCCCGGACGACCGACTCGGTGGGGGTGCTCAGCATGAACGGCCTTTCAGGCTCCCGGCAAACATGGTGATCCGGGGCGCAGCGCGCATACCGGATCCCGCGGAGTATCGGCCGCCGATGGTGTACGGAGCCTGAATGGCAGCTGAACCCGGTGGAGGTCTCACCGGCCTCTCACCCCTGCGGGCATTCCAGTAAGAGGCCGGTCAGCTCAAGTCAAGAGCCGGCCCGCGTGCTGGGCGGCGAGCCGCACCGGCGCGTTGGCGGCGCCGTACCCGCGGTGACCGGGGTCGCGCTGGACGAGTTCGAAGAAGACCCGGCCGACGGTCTCGGTGTAGCAGTGCCGAAAGGCGCCGCCCGCGTCACGGTCGTAGAGGATGCCCAGCTCCCGGTAGGCGGCCAACTCCCCTTCGGGCAGGTCGAATCGGGCCGCGAGATCGTCGTAGTAGTTGGCCGGTACCGGCAGCAGCCGGCCACCGGCCGCGCGGAAGGCGCGGGCGGCGGCGAGCACGTCGTCGGTGGCCAGCGCGAGGTGCGCGGCGTGCACGGTCTCGTCGGCGGGTGCCGCGCCGACGGTGAGGGCGATACGGACGCCGCCGTCGGCGGTGGCGACGGCCCGGCTGCGCCGCAGCCCGTAGGGGTCGGCGAGGTCGACGCTCTCCTGGGCGTCGAGGCCGAGGACGCTGCGGTGGAAGAGGGCGGCGGCGTCGAAGTGGTGCCAGGGCTGGGGGACGGCGAGGTGGTCGACGCGGGTGCCTGCGGCGGGCTCCGGGGCGTCCGGCAGGTCGGCGAAGTCGTCGCGCCAGCAGGGCTGTCGGGGGTCCGCGGTGGCGAGGAAGAACAGTTCCGTGCCGTCGGGCGCGGCGACGGCGTCGAGCGGGGCGTCCTCGGGGGCACGCCGGCGGGGCAGGACGGGAGCGTGCAGGGCCTCCGCGCGACGGGCGGCCGCGGCGGGGTCGGGGGACGCGAGGCCGATCGCGGCGAGCCGGGTGCCCCCGCGGCGGGCTCCGGCGGCGGTGTTGACCAGGATCCGGGCCGTACCTCGCTCCCACAGGTCGACGGGTTTGCCCCGGTGCCGGGCGGTACGGGTGAAGCCGAGGGCGGTCAGCAGCGCGGTGACGGGTTCGGCGTCCGCGGTGCGGAGTTCGGCGAAGGCGACTGCGGTGGGGACGACCGGCGGGGGCAACTCGGCGGCGCCGACGGCCTCTTGGAGCAGCAGCAGGGACCGGTGGGCGTCCACGGCGGTGGCGCCGGCGTCGGCCTGCCGGTGGACGTCGTTGAACACCTCCAGCGACAGCGGCCCCCGGTAGCCCGCGTCGAGCACGTGCCGCAGCAGTCCCGCCACGTCGAAGCCGCCCTGGCCCGGGAAGCACCGGTGGTGGCGGCTCCACTGCAGCACGTCCATCGCGGGCAGCGGCGCGTCGGCGAGCTGGAGGAAGAAGATCTTCTCACCGGGGATGTCCGCGATGCCGCGGGGGTCCGAGCCCCGGGAGAGGATGTGGAAGCTGTCCAGGCAGGTACCGAGCGCCGGGTGTCCGGCCGCCTCGACGATGCGCCATGCATGGTCGTACGTGTTCACGTGCCGCCCCCACGCCAGCGCCTCGTACGCCACGCGTATCCCGAAGTCGCTCGCCACATCGGCGAGTCGGGCCAGTTGCGCGGTGGCGAGGTCGTCGTCGTCCACGGCGAGCGGGGACACGCTGGAGCACACGAGCACGGTGTCGGCACCGAGCCGCCGCATCAGCTCGAACTTGTGCCGGGCACGCCTGAGGCCCGCGTCGAAGACCTCGCGCGGTAGGGCCTCGATGTCCCGCATCGGCTGGTAGAGATCGATCCGCAGCCCGAGGTCGGCGCACCGGGCGCGGATCTCCTCGGGGGTGAGAGGGCTCGTGACCAGGTCGTTCTCGAAGATCTCGATCCCGTCGAACCCGGCCCGCGCGGCGGCGGCGAGCTTCTCGGTGAGGGAACCGCTCAGGCAGACGGTGGCGATGGAGGTGTGCATGGGGTCTCCTGACGATGCCGTGGGGTGCGGCGCCCCGTAGGGGGCCGCGTCCGATGGGGGCTTCGCGGCACGTGCGCGATCGACCGCGCACGCCCCGCGGCCGTCATCCGGCGGATGCCGCCGAGCGCTCCGCCCCCGCCAGTTCCTCGAGGTCGGCCAGCATGCGAAGGCTGTCCGGCTCTCGCCCCGTGAACAGCCGGAACGCGTCGGCTGCCTGGAACACGGCCATCCCGCCTCCGGTCAGCACGGCACAGCCCCGCTGGCGCGCGGTCCGCGTCAGCTCCGTCTCCAGCGGCCGGTACACCACCTCGGCCACCCACAGCCCGGGCCGCAGCAGCCCGGCGGGCAGGGGCAGCCCGGGGTGCGCGGCCATCCCCGTGGGGGTCGCGTGCACCAGTCCGCCCGCCCCGTCGGCCTCCCCCAGCAGCGCCGGGAGCTGCTCGACGGTCCCGGCCTCGGCCCGGCCGGGTCCGAAGTGCCGCACGAGGGAGTCGGCGAGGCCGGCCGCCCGGCCCGGCAGCGCGTCGACCACCGTGACCCGCCCGGCCCCCAGGGTGAGCACGGCGTGCGCCACGGCGGCGCCCGCCCCGCCCGCGCCGAGCTGGACGACCCGGTCCAGCGGGGCGTCCGGCAGACCGCGCGCGAAGGACGCGGCGAAGCCGGTGACGTCGGTGTTGTGCCCGACGGTCCGGCCGCCGTCGCCGAAGACGACGGTGTTGACCGCGCCGAGCGCCTCGGCCCGCGGGTCGAGCGCGTCCAGGTGCTCCAGGACGAGCTGCTTGCAGGGGTGGGTGATGTTCAGCCCGTCGAAGCCGAGGTCGCGGGCGGCCCGGACCAGGTCGCCGACCGTCTGCGGGGGCCTGCCGAGGACGTCGAGATCGAGGAGCCGGTAGAGGTAGCGCAGGCCCTGCCGCTCGGCTTCACGCTGGTGCAGGGCCGGACTGAGGGAGGGGCCTATGCCGGCCCCGACCAGCCCGACGAGATACGAGTCCTTGGCCACGCGGACCTCCCGAGGCGCGCTCCCGCTACGACAGTCAGCGCGGAGCTAATGTACGAACCAGTCCGTTAGCTATATCAGCCGCGGCACTCCCGCCGGAAGCCCCCGCCGGCGCCGGCGGCCCTGCTTCTACAATCACCGGCACCACCGACGAGCGCCGCGCTCGGGTGTCCGCCGGCCCGAAGGAGACCGATGAGCAGCGCCGAAGAGCCCCTGCGCCCCGGCGGGAAGGTGCGCGACGCCGCCCGCACCAAGGCCGAGATCCTCGACGTGGCCACGCAGGAGTTCGCACGGGCCGGTTACGACGGCGCGCGGGTCGACGAGATAGCGGCCCGCACCCGCACCACGAAGCGGATGATCTACTACTACTTCGGCGGCAAGGAGCAGCTGTTCACGGCCGTGCTGGAGCGGGCGTACGGGGTGATCCGCGACGCCGAGCAGAGCCTCGACGTCGAGCACCTGGACCCGGTCGCCGCCATCCGGCGCCTCGCCGAGCTGACCCTCGACCACCACGAGCGCCACCCGGACTTCATCCGCCTGGTCAGCATCGAGAACATCCACGGCGCCGAGCACATCGCGGCCTCCGAGAAGCTCGGGAAGATCGGTTCCCCGGCCCTGGACGTCATCCGCCGGATCCTCGCCGCCGGCCAGGAGTCGGGGCTGTTCACAGCCGACGTGGACGCGGTCGACCTGCACGCGATGATCAGCTCGTTCTGCTTCTTCCGCGTCGCCAACCGGCACACCTTCGGCGCCCTGTTCGGCCGCGACCTGGCGGACCCCGGACGACGGGAGCACTACCGCGCGATGCTCGGCGACATGGTGATCGCCTACCTGACGGCGGAGCGGACGGACGCCTGACCGCGCGGCCGATCACCGGCCGGCGACTTCACGCACGGGCTCTTGACACAGCGGAAACGCCAGCGCAACATCCCACCCACCGCGACTAACTATCCAGTGGGTTAATTAGCGGCCGAGACCCGGTCCGCCATCCGTCGTCATGTCCCGCGCCGCTCACTTCCCCCGTCGTAGGGTGGAGTCCCCCGAAGGAGCACCGCCGTGTCCGTGCCCGCCCCCGCGCCCGCCTCCGACGTCCCTCCCGGCCAGCCCTGGAAGGCGGCGACGGCCGCCTGGATAGGCAGTGCGCTGGAGTACTACGACTTCTTCGTCTACGGCAGCGCCGCCGCGCTGATCTTTCCGAAGGTGTTCTTCGACGCCTCCGACCCGGCCACCGCGACCCTGCTCTCGCTGGCCACCTTCGGCGTCGCCTACGCCGCCCGGCCGCTCGGCGCGCTGGTCCTCGGGCATGTCGGGGACCGGCTCGGCCGCAAGAAGATCATGGTCTTCACGCTGCTGCTGATGGGCCTGTCCACGTTCCTGATCGGCTGTCTGCCCACCCGGGCCCAGGCCGGCCCACTCGCCCCCGTGCTGCTCGTGCTCTGCCGTGTCCTGCAGGGCGTATCGGCGGCCGGCGAGCAGGCCAGCGCCAGCTCCATGAGTCTCGAACACGCGCCGCCGCACCGGCGCGGCTTCTTCACCAGCTTCACGCTCAGCGGCACCCAGGGCGGCCAGCTCATCGCCACCCTCGTCTTCATCCCGGTCGCCCGGCTGCCCGAGGACCAGCTGCTGTCCTGGGGCTGGCGGGTGCCGTTCTGGCTGAGCGTGGCGGTCGCCGTCGCGGGATACGTCATCCGGCGCCGGCTGCGCGAGACGCCGGCCTTCGCCCGGCAGGCCGCCACCGAGGGTGTCGTCCGGCTGCCGCTCGCGGTGCTGCTGCGCGAGCACTGGGCGGATGTGCTGCGGGTGATCGCGGGGGCGCTCATCGCCTCCGTCAGCACCATCTTCACGGTGTGGGCACTGGCGTACGCCACCAGCGACGCGGTCGGCATGTCCCGTACGTCCATGCTGTGGGTGGGCGCCCTCGCCAATCTGGTGGCGCTCGGCGCGATCCCGCTGTGGGCGACCCTGTCCGACCGCATCGGGCGCCGGCCGGTGTTCCTGATCGGCGCGGTGGGCAGCGCGGTGGCGATGACCGGCTACCTGTGGGCGATCTCCACCGGCTCCTACCCGCTGACCCTGACCCTCGGCATCGTCGCCTTCGGTCTGCTCTACAGCGCGGCGAACGGCGTGTGGCCCGCCTTCTACGGCGAGATGTTCGCGACCCGGGTCCGGCTGTCCGGCGTGGCGATCGGCACGCAGACCGGCTTCGCGGTGGCCGGCTTCGCGGTCACCTTCGCCGCCGAGATCGCGGGCCCCGGCGGCGACGACTGGGCGGCGGTGGCCCTCTTCACGGCCGCGCTGTGCGTCGCGCCGGTCATCGCCGCCCTCTGCGCCCGCGAGACCCACACCGTCCCGACGGAACTCCTCGGCGAGCGGGAGGGGCGCCGGAAAGAGCGGGCGGAGCGGGTGACGGCCTGAGGACGGTGCCGGGAACGGGGAGCGAGCCCCGGGCCGGACCGGCCGGTCTCCATCCCGGTCACCACCCGTCCCGGCTCTCCCCGCCCGATTCCGGTCCCTGCCCCGCCCACCGAAGCACGGCCAGTGATCTGTCTCGATCCTGGCCCCGGGTCCGGGACCGAAGCCAGGTCGAGGACGAGGGCGAGCCTTGGGCCAGGGCCGGTACCACGGCCGCGGCTGCGGCTGCGGCCAGGAGGGGTCCGGAATCGGGCGACCGAGCCGGAGCCGCGAGGGTGCCGGGCAGGGGCCCGGGCGGGTGGGGTCGGCACGCGAGGTACGAGAGGGCCGGAAGCGGAGCGGACAGGGGCCTGTGGGTTGGGGGTACGGACGGGCCGGGACCCGGGGCACGGGCCAGAGCCGCGCCAGGACGGGGGGCCGGCACGGACCGAAGGCCGAACCGGGACGCGACGGGACCGGAGGTTGAAGCAGGCCGGAGCAGGGCGGAGGCCGGGGCCTCAGGGGCGGGGGTGGCGTGGCTCGTACAGGGCGAGCTCACCGCCGCCCGGCAGCTGTAGCGCGGTCACCCGGCCCCACCGGGCTTCCTCCACCGGCCGGCTGAACTGCGCACCGCGCTCGGCGAGTTGGCGGCGCGTCTCGTCCAGGTCGTCACACGTCAGCATCAGCTCGTGCGCGGGCGCACCGTCGGTGGGGTGGCAGGCCACCTCGCCCGGCGGCGCCTTGAAGATCAGCCATCCGCTGCCCGCGTCGACGTAGTTCCAGCAGAGGGTGCCGCGCAGAAAGGCCCGGTCGGCCTCCGGGTCCCGGCTGTAGAGCACCACATGCGCACCGTTGATCACGCGCGGAGGCTAGTGCGCCGACCGGCGCCGTACAAGCACCGCCACCGCTGCGCCGGCCCGCCGCCCGCCACGGGGCCGCGCTCACCCACCCGGTGTCACCGCCGCGTCGAGCAGGGGAGCGAGTTCCGCGGCGGCCTCTCGCAGGGGACGGACGTCCCGCTCGGCGCGAGCCAGGATGATCGCGCCCTCCAGGGTGCTGATCATCAGCGTGGCCAGGGAGGCGGCGCGGGTCTCGGGGACGCCCATGCCGGCCAGGGCCTCGGCGAGGGGGGTGCGCCACGCGGTGAACGCGGTGGCCACCGCCTCACGGGTCGCGCCGCCGGCGGAGGCGCACTCGACCGTCGCGGCGGCGACCGGGCAGCCGCCCGCGAAGCCCTCCGCCTCGTACTCGTCGATCCACTGCGCGGCCATCGCCGCGAACAGCCCGCTCGGACGCGGCTCGTCCAGGCCCGCGACGAACGTTGCGATCCGTCGGCCCGCGTACCGCCCGGCCCACCCGACCGCCTCGTTGACCAGCTGTTCCTTGCCACCCGGGAAGTAGTGCTGGAGGGAACCGCGCGGCGCTCCGGCGTGGGCGGCGACGTCCCGCATGCCGGTCGCGGCGACCCCCTCGCGCCGGATGAGCTGGGCCGCGCTGAAGACCATCCGCTCGCGCGGACCCCGCTCCGCCTGCGCCTCACCCATCACCCGCCTCCGTTCCTCACGACCCGCCCACTCTATGACCGCCGTCATAAACCCCGCTACTATGACAGCGGTCATAGCCGATTCCCGAGGAGGGACAGTGCCGTGGACATCGGTTTCATCGGTCTCGGAGTGATGGGCCGGCCCATGGCCCTGCGCCTGGTGTCCGCGGGCACCCCGCTCGTGGTCTGGAACCGCACCCCGGAGCGTGCCACGCCCCTGCGCGCCGCCGGGGCCGACGTCGCCGCGGACGCCGACGGGGTGTTCGCGCGGGCGGGCGTCGTCCTGCTGATGCTGGCCGACGAGACCGCGGTCGACACCGTCCTCGGCCGCGGCACGCCCGCCTTCGCCGCCCGCGTCGCGGGACACACGGTGGTCCACATGGGCACGACCTCGCCCGAGTACTCCCACGCCCTGGAGGCCGACGTCCGCGCCGCCGGCGGCCGCTACGTCGAGGCACCCGTCTCCGGCTCCCGGGTCCCCGCGGAACAGGGGCGGTTGGTGGCCATGCTCGCCGGGGACGAGGCCGCCGTGGCCGACGTACGACCGCTGCTCGCGCCCCTGTGCCGGGAGACGTTCCCGTGCGGCCCGGCGCCCGGCGCGCTGCTGATGAAACTCGCCGTCAACCTGTTCCTGATCACCCAGGTGACCGGGCTGACCGAGGCGTTCCACTTCGCCGAGCGCCAGGGCCTTGACCGGCGGCTGTTCCTGGACGTGCTGGACGCGGGGCCGATGGCCAGCGGGGTCTTCCGGATGAAGGCGCCCAAGCTGCGCGAGCGGGACTTCGCGGTGCAGGCGGCCGCGCTGGACGTCCTGAAGAACAACCGCCTCATCGCCGGCTGCGCCCGCAAGGCCCGGCTGGCCTCACCGCTCCTCGACGCGTGCCACGCGCTGTTCGAGGAGACCGTGGCCCGCGGGTACGGCGGCGAGGACATGGTCGCCGTACTGCGGGCGATCGAGGCACGAACGGACGAGGCGCGGGCGGACGAGGAGCCGGCGGGCGAGGCGCGGGCGGGCGAGGCCGCGTAGGCGACCGTCGGCCCCCGGCTCAGGACTTCTCCGGGATCCCGTACGCCCGCTCCACGCGCAGCCGGAGGACCAGGCGGCGGTCGCGGACCATCGCCGCGCGGTAGTCGTCCCAGTCGGGGTGTTCGCCGCGGACGTCGCGGTAGAGCCGGATCAGCTCCTCGACCGTGTCGTCGTGCGGGCCCCGGGCGACCGGGCTCAGGTCGGCCGTGCCCTCGGCGACGGTGTACGCCCAGCGGTCGGCGCTGGTGACGTGGTAGGAGGCGCGGGGGTCGCGGCGCAGGTTGCGGACCTTGGCGCGGTCGTCGGTGACGGAGATCCGGATGATCCGCTCGTCGGGGTAGTAGGCGTGGTTGACGTTGGACAGCTGGGGGCGGCCGTCCTGCTTGAGGGTGACCAGGATGCCGTCGCGGCCTGCGGAGAGCAGTCCCAGCAGCGCGTCCTGCGTGGTGTCGTGGGTCATAGCACGGTCAACCCGCGCGGCCGGGCCGCGCATTCCCGCACACAGGGGCCGAGTAGACAGTGTCTACGCACTGTCGGCAGGCAGGATCCATGACCGGGACCGACGCCGGGTTGCGCGAGCGCCTGGTCGACGTGGACGCGGAGTTGCTGGCCGCCGAGGGCCTGCCGGCGCTGCCCCTGCGGGAGATCGCCCGGCGCGCCGGGGTCTCGCACGGGGCGCCGCGCCACCACTTCCCCACCCACTTGGAGCTGCTGTCCGCCGGCGCACGCCGGGGCTTCGCCGACCTGACCGACCGGCTGGGACGGCTGCCCGAGACCGGGGACCCGCGGACGCGCGTGGCCGAACTCGCGTGTGTCCACCTGGAGTTCGCGCTGGAGATCCCCGGCATGTACGAGCTGATGTCCCGTCACGATCCGCCGGAGAGCGGCCACCTGGGGCTGCGCGGGACGAGCCTGCCCTCTTCGCCCAGCTCGCCGGCCTGGTGGGCGCCGTGCGGCCCGAGGCGGACGGGACCGAGACCCGGCGGGCGGCGGGCGCGCTGTGGGCGAACGTGCACGGGATCGCCCAGCTGTGACGCCGGCGCGGTCTCCAACTGGCCGACCACGACCGTGACTTCGGCCCCCCGCTGGACGCGGCGCTGAACCTGCTGCCCGCGCTCGCTTTCGGCCTGTCGGTGCCGCTGCGCGCGCAGCCCACCCCGGCCGGTGCCGGGACCGCGCTGGACGTGCCGGGCGCGGCGCTGCTCGCGCCGGCCCTGGCCGCGGTGGTGCACACGCTGACGGCCGGGTCCGTTCCATGGGCGGGGCTCGCTCTCGCCGGGGCCGCTGCCGCCGTCCTCCTCCGGCACGAGCGGCGTACGGCGAGACCGCTGCTGCCGCCGGGCGTGCCTCGGCTCGACGGCGTCCGGCTGCCGTCGGCGGACAGCGTCGCGCTGATGACCCGCAACCGGCTGCCCGGCGGCGCCACCGTGCGCGGCTTCGGCGCACCCGTCCGCCGGGAGCCCGGCAACGACGGCCTCGGCTTCGGCTTCGACGTCTGCGCCGTGGTCGACCCGTCCCGCGCCCTGGCCCCGTCCAGCCCCGGCACGTACGGCTGGACGGGCGCGGCCACGACCCGCGTTCCGGGTGGACCCGGCCCACGAGCTGACGGTGCGGTTCATGACCCGGGTGCGCCCGAGGACGCTGAAGGCGTTCCCGCAGCCGCGGCGGCTGGTGCACGAGGCGCTGCGGGACTGACCGGCCCGGCGCCGCCGGGCCGGTCAGGAGCCGTGGGCGACGGCGTCCAGGTGCGGCAGGATGTGGTCCAGCCGCTCCCGTTTGGTGCGCAGATAGGTGATGTTGCTCTCGCACGGCTCGATCAGCAGCGGCACCCGCTCGGCGACCTGCACGCCGTGCCGGACGAGGGCCTCGCGCTTGCGCGGGTTGTTGGACATCAGCCGTACCGAGCGCACGCCGAGGTCGCGCAGGATCTCGGCGGCGACGCCGTAGTCGCGGGCGTCGACGGGCAGGCCGAGCGCGAGGTTCGCCTCCACGGTGTCCAGGCCCTCCGCCTGGAGCGCCATCGCGCGCAGCTTGGCGAGCAGTCCGATGCCGCGCCCCTCGTGCCCCCTCAAGTACACGACGACGCCGCTGCCTTCGGCGACGACCGCGCGCAGCGCGGAGGCCAGCTGGTCGCCGCACTCGCAGTGCCGGGAGCCGAACGCGTCCCCGGTCAGGCATTCGGAGTGCAGCCGGGTCAGCACGTTCTCGGTGCCGATCTCGCCGTACACGAGGGCGACTTGTTCGTCACCGCGGTCGTGGTCCAGGTATCCGATCGCCTGGAACTCCCCGTACACGGTGGGCAGCGGCGCATTCACGACGCGTTCCGCACCCGATCGCCGTGCGGACTTCGAGCTGAGGACGCCGATGTCGGCGCCGGTGTTCTCTGTCATGATCTGTTTCCTCAACGAAAGACGAAAGGCCGGGAAAAAGATGAGTGGTTCGGGCCTGCAGGCGGCGGCACACGGGGTGATGCCGGCGGACACCACCGAGGACGTACGGGCGCGGGGGGCGGACGGATCGGCACAGGTCGCCGTCCTTCCCGTCGGCAGCTTCGAGCAGCACGGGCCGTTCCTTCCGCTGGCGACGGACACGCTCGTCGCCTGTGCCGTGGCGCGCGAGATCGCCGCCGCGCACCCGGTGCGTCTCCTTCCTCCGGTGACGGTCTCCTGCTCGCACGAGCACGCCGGCTGGCCGGGGACCGTCAGCATCTCCGCCGTGACCCTCCACGCGGTGGTCCGGGACATCGCCGCGTCGCTGCGCGACGGCGGGGTCGACACGCTCGTCGTGGTCAACGGGCACGGCGGGAACTACGTCCTCGGCAACGTCGTGCAGGAGGCGTCCGCGCGCGGTGAGCGGATGGCGCTGTTCCCGGCCGCCGAGGACTGGGAGGCGGCGCGGCAGCGGGCGGGGGTGGAGACCTCGCTGCTCACCGACATGCACGCCGGGGAAATCGAGACCTCCATTCTTCTGCACGCTCATCCCGAATTCGTCCGCCCTGGTCACGAGTCCGCCGATTTCGTCGCCGACGACCGTCGTCATCTGCTCACCCTGGGAATGTCCGCCTATACCGAATCGGGCGTGATCGGCCGTCCTTCCCTGGGGTCGGCGGAAAAGGGGAAGGAACTGCTGGCGAGCCTCGCGGATTCCTTCTCGGCGGTGTTCGCGTTGCTCACCGCGTCCGCGGATCCGGGGGCCGTACGGGGATAGCCGCGCAGCCCGGCGTACCAGCGGGCGACGAGGACGGCGGCGCCGGGCAGGCTCGCCACGAAGCTGAGCACGCCGTACACCACGGCGACGGCGACGCCGCTGCCCGCGCCGAGTCCCGCGGCGCCGAACGCCCAGGCGGTGACGCCCTCGCGGGGGCCGAAACCGCCGACGTTCACCGGCAGGCCCATCGCGACGAGTGCCAGGACGGCGAGCGGCAGCAGTACGGTCACGGAGGCGGCGGATCCGGCGACCCGGGCCGCGACGACGAACATGGCCAGGTGCCCGGCCAGTACGACGGCCGACGCCAGCGCGACTCCGGGCCCGGCCCGCCGGGACAGCAGCCCCTGCCGTGCCTCGCCGAGGCTGGTGCGCAGCGCGCCCCGGCGCCGGGCCGGGGCGCGGTTCAGCCGGACGGCGAGGACGACCGCGAGGGTTCCCACGAGGGCCAGCGCGGCGAGCGGGGCGAAGTCGCGCACCTCGGCGCGGACCGGCGAGGGCAGGATCAGCAGCGCCGCCGCGCCGAACACGGCCAGCGCGAGCTGCCCGGCGACGCGTTCCAGCACCACCGCCTTCACCCCGCGCCGCAGATCACCGGCGCTCTGCCCGTGCCGCACCGCCCGGTGCACGTCGCCGAGGACGCCGCCGGGCAGTGCCGCGTTCAGGAACAGGGCGCGGTAGTAGTCGGCGACGGCCGGCCCGAACGGGAGCCGGATCCGCAGCCCCCGGGCCACCAGTTGCCAGCGCCAGGCGCTGAGGACGGTGGTGAGCGCGCCGATCCCGAGGGCGGCGAGCACGGTCACGGTGTCGATCCGGCGCAGCCCGTCGAGCAGCGCGCCGGTGCCCAGCCGCCACAACAGGGCGCCGAGGATGACGGCACCGGCCGCGGTTCCGAGGTGGCCGCGCAGGGCCCGGAGGCCGCGCCGGCGAGGGCCGCCGGCGGCCGCTGGGGGTGGCGCGTCCGAGGACGCCGGTTCCCGCCGCACGACGCCGGCGTCCCCGGCCGCCCGCGCGGCCCCCGCGCGGGGCGGGCGCGGGTCAGCCGCGTGGGCGCCGTGCCCGCGCGCGGGGGCCGGGTCGGCCTCGCCCCTGCGCGTCCGTGCCCCGTCCGCTTCGCCGGCACACGCACGTGCCCCGGTCGCCTCGCCCTCGCGCGCGCATGCGCCATCGGTCTCCCGCACGTGCACCCTTGCCGTGCCCGTCGGCGTCGCGCGCGTGTGCGCGTCGGCTTCCGTGCCGTGGGAGGGCGGCTCCGTCGCCGTCGCCCGCGGAGTCATGAGGTGCCGCCCGTCGGCCGGGGCAGGGCCAGCAGGTCGCTGTGGTGGACGAGCACCGCCAGCTCGCCGGCGGCGCAGGCGGCGAGCCGGTCGCGCAGATAGCGTGCGGCGCGCTCGCTCAGGTCGGGCCGCTGTTCCACGGCGGCGCCCACCCAGCCGCGCAGCCACTGTTCGGTCAGCGCGGCCTGCTCGGGCCCGAGCCGCCAGGGGCTCGGGTGCACGCGGACGGTCGCGCCTCGCGCGGCGAACGCCTCGCAGGTCACGGTGACCGCGTCCGGGCCGAGCAGCCCCGCGCGCCGCTGGTGGGCGTTGAAGGCCTCGGCGATCTCGGCGTCCAGCGGGTCGGCGGGGGTGAGTTCGACGCGCCCGGCGACGGACAGGGTGAGCAGCGCGGGGCAGCCGGCGCCCGTGCAGGCGTCGACCAGCGTGCCGACTTCCTCGCGGGTGAGGACGTCGAGCAGGGCGGAGGCGGTGACCAGCGAGGCGCCGCTCAGTGCCTCCGGGGTCAGCCGGGCCACGTCCCCGCGGCGGGTCTCGACGGTGACGCGGCTGCCGTCGGCTGCGGAGCGCGGGGAGGCCACGGCGGCGAAGTGCAGCAGATAGGGGTCGCGGTCGTGCAGCACCCAGTGCTGGGCGCCGTCCAGGCGGGGCGCGAGCCAGCGGCCCATCGAGCCGGTGCCGCAGCCGAGGTCGTGCACGGCCAGCGCGCCCGTGCGGCCCGGCAGGTTCGCCAGCCGGACGCGCAGCGGGTCGAGCAGTTCCCGCGCACGGGCGGCCGCGTCGGCGCCCTCCCTCAACTGCAGCCACTCGGGCGCGTACCGGGACGGCTCGCCGGGTTCGTCGTCCCGCAGCCGTACGGTGGCCCGCGCGCCGGGGCGGCCGACGGGCCCGGCACCGGGGACGACCGACAGCACGGAGTCGGCGGCCGCCGCGGGGGCCATGCTGCTGACGGCGTCTTTGGCCTCCCCCGTCCCGGCGGACCGTGCGGCACGAGCGTCGTGCGCGGACCGGTCCCCGGTCACCGCGTGCACCTCACGTCCGCCGTCCTTCCCCGGGTCGGCGACGCCGCCGTCGGTTCCCGTCCGTCGCACGGACTCCACCTCGCTCTCGCTCTCCCGCGCCGGCTCGCCGCCCCGTGGCCCCGGTCGGGCCGGGGTCGCGGCGGGCGCGATGTCGCCGCGGGGGGTCATGCCGTCCTCCCGGGGGCCTCGGGGAGGCGGCCGAGGACCGTGGCCAGGCTGCGGGCGGTGGTGGCCCAGCCGTCGAGCGCGGCGCGGCGAGCGCGGGCCGCGGCCTTGAGCCGGCGGCGAACGTCGGGCTCGCCGAACCAGCCGCGCAGTTCGGCGGCGAGCGCGCCGGGGTCCTCCGGCGGGACGAGGATGCCCGGCACCCCGCCGTCCGGGGCGCGGCCGACCGCCTCCGGCAGGCCGCCGACGTCGGTGGCGAGCACCGGGATGCCGCGGGCCAGCGCCTCGGTCACCGCCATGCCGTACGTCTCCGCGTACGAGGTCAGGACCATCAGGTCGGCGGCGGCGTAGGTGGCGTCGAGGTCGGCGCCGGAGCGCGGGCCGGTCAGGTGCAGCCGGTCGGTGAGGCCGTGACGGGCGATCAGCGTCCGCAGCCGGCTCACGTACCGCGGATCGTGGCCGAGCCCGCCGACGCACTCGCAGGTCCACGGCAGGTCCCGTACCGCCGCGAGCGCCTCGACGAGCCGGTGCTGGCCCTTGCGCGGGGTCACCGCGGCCACGCACAGCAGCCGGGAGACGCCGTCGGTGCCGGGGGCGAGGGGCGCGATGTCGGCGCCGGGCGCGGCGACGTGCACCCGGTCGGGGGCGAGTCCGTGGTGCGAGACGAGCCGGCGCAGCGCCCAGTCACTGGTCGCGACGACGGCGGACACCGCCCGCAGCACGGCCCGTTCACGGGCGTCGAGGTCGGCGGCGACCTCGGGGGCGAGGCCGGTCTCGGCGCCGAGCGGCAGATGCACGAGCACGGCCAGGCGCAGCCGGCCCGCCTGCGGGCCGATGATCTGCGGGACGCCGCAGGCGACGAGGCCGTCCACGAGGACCACCGCGTCGTCCGGCAGGCCCCGCAGGGTGCGGGCGAGCGCGTCGCGGGCGCCGGCGTCGGGGCGCGGCCAGGAGCCGGGGGCGATGTGCCGGGTGACCTGCCAGCCGAAGCCGGGCAGGTCGAGGCAGACCCGGCGGTCGTAGGCGTTGCCGCCGCTGGGCGCGGCCGGGTCGTCGACGCCGCCCGGCATGACGAAGTGCACGGTGCGCAGGGACATGGGGACGGTTCCGGCGAGTTGCTGGGCGGCGGTGGGCTGCGCGGGCACGTAGGACAGCCGCGCCCTCTCCACGGACATGCGGGTCTGCTCGCTCTGGTCGGTCAGCTGGGTCCGCTCGGTCACAGGTCACGCTCGTAACTCGCCCAGGCGATGTGCGACTCGTGCAGGGTGACGGCTATCCCGGCGAGGCCCTTGGCTCCTTCGCCGAGGGCGCCCTTGTGGACGCGTTCGGCGAGCCGGTCGGCGATGACCTTGGCGAGGAACTCGGTGGAGGTGTTGACGCCGGCGAACTCGGGCTCGTCGTCCAGGTTGCGGTAGTTCAACTCCGCCGTGATCGCGCGCAGTTCCTGGGTGGCCAGACCGATGTCGACCACGATGCCGTCCTGGTCCAGCTGTTGGCGGCGGAAGGTGGCGTCCACGAGGAACGTGGCGCCGTGCAATTGCTGCGCGGGTCCGAACACCTCGCCGCGGAAGCTGTGGGCGATCATGATGTGATCGCGGACGGTGATGCTGAACAACGGACGACCCTCCATGGTGCGGCGCGTCTTGTGCCCCGGGCCGTGCCTGCCCGGGGAGGACGTGTCCCCGGGGCCGTACCCGCCCGGGGATGACGTCTATTACGGCTCTTCGCTTCCCCGTGTTCAGCCCTCTCTCACTCTTTTCTCAGGTCAGGCCCGCCTCGGCGTACCGGATGCGGTGACACAGCGCCGGGATCTCGCCGGCGGCGAGCCGGGGCATGACGTCGGGGAGTTGCTCGAAGGCGCTCTCGCCGGTGACGAGCGCGTCCAGGGCCGGGTCGGCGAGCAGGTCGAGGGCGAGGGCCATCCGGTCGGCGTAACCGCGTCCGGGGCGGGCGGCCGGGGAGACGGTGCCGACCTGGCTGCTGCGCACGGTGAGCCGGCGGGAGTGGAAGGCCTCGCCGAGCGGCAGGCTCACGCGCCGGTCGCCGTACCAGCTCAGCTCCACCACCGTGCCCTCGGGGGCGAGGAGTTGCAGGGCGCGGGTGAGGCCGGCCTCGGTGGCGCTGGCGTGGACGACGAGGTCGCAGTCGCCGAGTGCGACCTCGGGCGTCGCGAAGTCGACGCCGAGCGCCTGCGCGGTCTTCGCCCGGGCCGGGTCGGCGTCGACGAGTTGGAGCCGGACACCGGGGAAGCGGGCGAGGAGGGCGGCCACCGAGCAGCCGACCATGCCGCCGCCGACCACCGCGATCCGGTCGCCGATCAGCGGCGCGGCGTCCCACACGGCGTTCACGGCGGTCTCCACGGTCCCGGCGAGCACGGCCCGCGCGGCGGGCACCGACTCCGGTACGGCGGTCACGGCGCTCACCGGAACGACGTAGCGGCTCTGGTGCGGATACAGGCAGAAGACGGTACGGCCGATCAGCGCAGCCGGGCCCTCCTCGACCACGCCGACGCTGAGGTAGCCGTACTTCACCGGGCCGGGGAACTCGCCCTCCTGGAACGGCGCCCGCATCACGGCGCGTTGGCTGTCGGGCACCTGGCCGTGGAAGACGAGCGTCTCGGTGCCGCGGCTCACACCGGAGTACAGGGCGCGCACCAGCACCTCGCCCTCGGCCGGGTCCGCGAGGGTGACGTCGCGCAGTTCCCCGTGGCCGGGCGAGCGCAGCCAGAACGCGCGGGCCGAGCGGTTCATCGGCATCCTCCTGAACAGTGGGCACGTTGTTCACGTACCGAGAAGTGCACAGGCCGCGCACAGTACGCGGCGTTGATCGACTCTGTCACTCGGCCGGAGGGTGTGCGGTGGCCCTGAACAACACGTATGACGCGAGGCTCCAGCAGGAGACCGCTGTGGGAGCGGGCGTGCAGGTCCTGCTGCTGGCCCTGCTCGGCACGGCCATAGGCATGGGGCCGGCCGGCTGGCTGACGGGCCTGGCGTTCGCGTTCGCCACCTGGGCCGTGCTGGCCCGTGCCCTGCACCGCTCGCGGTTGCGTTCCTTCGGTCCCGCGAACCGGGTCACGCTCGGCCGGGCGACGCTGGTGGGCGGGGTGACGGCGCTGGTCGCCGACTCCTTCGAGAGCGCCCCGCCGGTGACGCTGCTGGTCGGCCTGACCGCCGTCGCCCTGCTGCTGGACGGTGTCGACGGCAAGGTGGCCCGCCGCACGGGCACGTCGACGGCGCTCGGGGCGCGCTTCGACATGGAGGTGGACGCGTTCCTGATCCTGGTGCTGAGCGTGTACGTCTCGACGCAGCTGGGCCCGTGGGTGCTGCTGATCGGCGCGATGCGGTACGCGTTCGTGGCCGCCGCCCGGCTCGCCCCCTGGCTGAACGCCCCGCTGCCGCCGTCCTTCGCCCGCAAGACGGTGGCCGCCGTGCAGGGTGTCGCACTGCTCCTGGCAGGCGCCGAGTTGCTGCCCCGCCCGGCGAACCTCGCGATCGTCCTGCTGGCGCTGGGCTCCCTGGTGTGGTCCTTCGGCCGCGATGTGCGGTGGCTGTGGCACACGTCCCGTACACCGGTCCCGGTGCCGCTCCCGGCCGAGGCACCGGTGCCGGCGCTGGCGGCGCGCTGAGCGCACAGTGGCAAACGTGAAGGGCCCGGACCGACTCCCCGGTCCGGGCCCTTCCCGCCGGCGCCGGGGACGGACCGCTTCGGGGACCGCCTCGGTGGGGGCGGACCGCTTCGGGGGCCGCCTCGGTGGGGACGGACCGCTTCGGGGGCCGGCGGGACGGCCGCGTGGGCCGCGGCGGGCGACGGTCCGCTCCGGCGACGGGGAGGGGGCGACGGGGAGGGTCCGCGTTGGCCGCGGAGACGGCCGGCGCTGGTCGGGGCAACGTCCCGCGCCGGTGGCGGGACAGCCCGCGTCGGCCGTGGCGACAGCACAGGTCGGCCGTGGCAACGGCCTGAACCGGCCGCGGAGGCGGCCGGCGTTGGGCGCGGAGACAGCCGGCGTATGTCACGGCGACAGCCCGCGTCGGCAGGAGGACGGCCCGCATCGGCTGCGGGGACGGTCACCGTGGGCCGACGGAACGGGCCCCGCACGGGCCAGGAGGACGGCCCGCGTCAGCGGCGGGGACGACCCGCGTCAGCGGCGGCGACAGCCCGCACCGGCCGCGGGGCCGACCCCCTATGAGCCGACGGGACGCCCCACACCCACCGAGGCGACGAGCCACACCGGCCAGGAGGAGGGCCCCCACCAGCGACAGACGACCCCTGTCACCGCGAAGACAGCCCCACCAACCGTCGACACGGCCCGCGCTGGTCACGGCGACAACCCGCCTCAACCAAGAGGACGGCCCACACCCGCCGCGGAGCCGACCCCCCGTGAGCCGCCGGGACGGCCCCCACCAGCGACAGACGGCCCCTCTCACCGCGAAGGCAGCCCCCACCGGCCGCGGAAGCGGCCCGCGTTGGCCGCGAAGACAGCCCCACCAACCGTCGACACGGCCCGCGCTGGCCGCGGAGACAGCCCCCACCGGCCGCGGAAACGGCCCGCGTCGGTCGCGGCGACAACCCGCACCGGCCGCGGAGCCGATCCCCGTGAGCCGACGGGACGGGTCGCGTCGGCCGTGGGGACGGTCTCCGTGCGCCGGTGGGATGGGTCGCGACGCGCGGGGTTACGGCTGCGGCTTCCGGGTCCGTACGAGCGCGAAGGCCGCGGCGGCGAGGCCGAGGACGCCGACGACCAGACCGGCGATACCGAGACCGCGAGCCGTGGAGTCGCTGGAGGCGGCGGCGCTCTTGGCGGGGGCGGGGGCGGGCGCGCCCGGGTCGCCGGCGGTCAGCTTGAGCACCGGGGCCGGGTTCTCCGGCCCGGCGCCGGCGGTCGGCTCCTCGATCCAGCGCACGACCTTGCCGTCGGAGTACGTCTGGAGGGTCTTGAACACCAACTGCCCGGCATCGGACGGCAGTTGACCGAAGGCGACGTTGAAGTCCTCGTACTGTCCGGCGGCGATCTTCCCGCCGGTGAAGGTGATCTCGGCGGCGGCCTCCGTGATGGTGCCGTCGTCGGTCTTGACCGGTGACTTGAGCTTGGCCGTGGTGACCTGGGCGGTCCAGCCGTCCTGCGGGTGGACCAGGACGCCGAGGACGGGGTGGTCGGTGGGGAGGAAGACCTGGACCTTCGTGGTGGAGGCGTTGTCCTCCTCGTTCGGGACGCGGAAGGTCAGGACGCCGTCGGTGGCGCCCTTGGCGTAGCTCTCGGGGTGGACGGTGACGTGCGCGGAGGCGGCACCGGCGGCGAGCAGGACGGTGGCGGCGGCGTCGGCGGCGACGGTCGCGGCGCGGCGCAGGGCCGGGCGGGTTGCGGACATGGTGAGTCGGTCTCCGTACGGATGAAACGTGCGTCAACAGGGTCGGGTCGAGTACGGGACCGGGGCCGGGGGCCCGCGCCGGCTGACGGCGTGCCGCAGCGGGGTCCGCCGGGGCGGCGCGGGGGCGGGCGGGACGCGCGGGGCGTCCGCGGCCGGGGCGGGCAGCACCGTGCCCCGCCACCAGGCGGCGAGGCCGGGGACCAGGCCGGCGGTGCGGCGCAGCAGCGACCACAGCGCGGCCTCACCGCGCCGCAGCCACCAGGACACGGCCAGGGCGGCGAGGAGATGGGCGGCGGTGGCGTTGACGGTGGAGTGCGGGTGGACGGCCGCCACCTGCGCGTGCAGGGCGGACATGCCGTGCCCCGGCATGGCTGCCATGGTCTGCCCCGGCATCAGTGCCGTGCGCGCACCGGCGGCGCGCCCGCCGCCGCGGTGTGCGGCGTCGAAGCCGACGTGCAGCGCGGCCTGGGTGAGCAGCATGGCGCCGCCGATCCCGGCCAGCGACCGCTCCCGCCCGCCGAGGATCCAGCCGACCGCCAGTACCCCGAGGAACGCGACCGCGTCGGCCCACAGCGGCGGCATGTCCCCCATGGCCAGCCCGTGCCCGGCGGCAGCGAGCAGCACGCACACCGCGGCGAACACCGCGGCGCGCAGACCTCTCACCGCCGGGGACGCGCTCATGGTGAGGGAGTCTGCCACGGTGGGGGGATACGTGAGGCGGGTATGTCCTGTTCAGACGCCCCCGCGCGCTCAGCGACGAACAGCGCGGTGTTGGGCAGCAGTGCGGGCAGGCAGCGCCGTACCGCCTGGCGGGCGATGCGGGCGCGGGTCAGACCGCGGGCCGCGGCGGCCCGTACCCAGGGTTCGGCGAAGGCGCCGGGCAGCTGGTCGTCGAGGAACCGGCCGAGGACGGCGCCGCGGGCAGGCCGAGGGCGAGGGCGGGCAGGACGGTGTACGCGGGCCCGTACCAGCCGACGGCGGGCAGCCAGCCGAGCTGGACGCCGACGACGGTGGCGAGTACGGAGGCGGTGAGGATCTCCGGCAGCGTGGCGAGCATCGCCGAGCCGGTGCCGCCGGGCCGCTCCCGGCCGCCCCGGTACAGGGTGCGGGCGCAGACGGCGGCCGCGGTGCAGACGGCGAAGCGCAGGGCGACGGCCATCAGCAGCAGGGAGGCGCCGAGCGCCTGCAGGACGGCCGGCCCGACGTCGGCGCCGGAGATCCAGGACTGCCCGGCGTCGCCGCGCACCAGCCCGCCGACCCAGCGCCCGAGCAGTCTCACGGGGCCGTCCTCCAGGTGGAGTTGGCCGCGGATGGCGGCGAGCACCTCGGGGTCGGGGTCGCGGTCCTGGGCGCGGGCCTTGAGGACGGTGAGGGCGGGATCGGTGTGGGCCAGCCAGGGCAGCAGGTCGATCCCGCACACCAGGGCTCCGGCGAGCGCGGCTCGCCACAGCAGGGCGCGCACGCGGCTCAGCGCCGGGTGGCGGTGCCGACGAGGGCGCGCTCGTAGGGGTCGAGGCGCACCCTCTTGACCGAGGCGGCGACGCCGGTGATGACGCGCTGGTGGACCAGCGGTACGACGGTGTCGGTGCCGAGGATCTCCGCCTCCGCGCGCAGCGCGGCCGCGCGCCGTCCGTCGAGGTCGGCGGTGCGCTCGGCGGCGGCCACGGCGCGGTCGCACAGCAGGGCCAGGTTGTAGCCGCCCTCGCAGGTGTAGTCGCCGGCGAGGACGGCGACGGGGTCGCCGGTGTCGACGAGGCTGTTGCGGGCGAGGACGAAGGCGTCGAACCGTCCGTCGAGGGCGTCGCCCTCCAGTCGCGCGTACTCGCGCACGACGAGCCTGACGCGGAAGCCCGCCTTCTCCAGCCGCTGCTTCAACACCTGGGCGGCTTCGGGGAGTTCGGGCCGGTTGTCGTAGGTGGCGAGGGTGACGGCGGCCCCGTGGGGCGGCCCCGCGGCGGCCCTGCCCTCGGGTGCGAGGTGCTTGCCCTCGGCCCAGGTGACGGCGGGCCCGTAGATCCCGGTGCCGCGGTCGGCGTGCCCCTCGTAGACGCCGCGGGCGAGGCCGGTGGTGTCGACGGCGGCGCGGGCGGCGGCCCGCAGGCCGGGGTCCCGGAAGGGCCCGGAGCGGGAGTTGAGCAGCAGGCTGGTGGTGCGCGTGGTGGCGGTCTCCCGGCGCGTACCCGGGTCGAGGGTGGCGGCCTGGGCGACGGGCACGGCCTCGGCGATGTCGATGTCGCCGGCACGCAGGGCGTCGGGCGAGGGCGAGGGCGAGCCATAGATTAATGACAATCATTTTCACTTGTTCTCGCTCCCCGTCCCCAGCGGCACCTCGACGTGCACGATCCCCTGGCCGCCGCCCTCCTCGCGCTCGTCGTGGACGACCTCCCCGAGCGAGCGCCAGAACACCTCGGCTCCGGGTACGGCCGGGTCGGTGTGCAGGTACACCGCCCGGTAGCCGCCGTCCGCCGCGGCGAACTCCAGCAAGCGGGCGACGAGTTCCCGCGCGATCCCCCGCCTGCGGTGACCGGGCCGCACGTACACCCGGCGCAGCCGCGCGGTCCGCCCCGACGGATACCGCTCGGCCAGCCACGCCGGATTCGGCGGACACCCCGGCCCGCGCGCGTCCAGCGCCCCGGTGCCGACGACCTCCCCGGCAGCGTCGACCGCGACGAGCAACGCGTGCCGCGCGGGCGCGAGATAGAACCCGGCGGGATCGACGATGTCGGCGTGCCAGCGGGGGCACGTACCCGGTTCCGAAGTCCCGGTAGACGGTGTCGAGCATGACGGACCGGGCACCGTCGAGGTCGTTCAAGGTGGCCGACCTGATGCTGTATGCACGCACTTGCGCATCATATGCATTAAGGGGCTGGGTGCTCACCCTGCCCGGCCGGCTTCTCGCGGCCGGGCAGGGCCGTCAGCGGACCCAGGGCGGGCCCACCGGACTCAGGCGCCCACCACCTCCGGGCGGGGCGCCGGGGCGTACCCGGCGGGCCGGGTCGTGAAGGTGCCCCGGCCCTGGGTGCGGCCGCGCAACCGGGCGGCGTAGCCGAAGAGTTCGGCCAGCGGCACGGTCGCGGTCAGTACGGCCGCGCCGCCCCGGATCTCGGAGCCGCCGACCCGGCCGCGCCGGGCGGCCAGGTCCCCGAGGACCGAGCCGACGGCGTCCGCGGGCACGGTGACGGTGACCTCGGCGACCGGTTCCAGCACGGCCGTCGTACAGGCGCGCAGGGCCGCGCGGAGTCCGAGCCGTCCTGCGGTGCGGAAGGCCGTGTCGGAGGAGTCCTTCACATGCGTGGCGCCGTCGGTGAGCGTGACCCGCAGCCCGGTCACCGGATGACCGGCGACCGGCCCCTCGGCGAGGGCGTCCCGGCACCCGGCCTCCACCGCGCGCACGTACTCCTGCGGCACGGCCCCGCCGACCACGGCGGAGCCGAACGCGAAGCCGGTGGTGCCGGCTTCGCCGTCGAGCGGCTCCACGTCGAGCACCACATGCGCGAACTGCCCTGCCCCGCCGTCCTGTTTGACGTGCCGGTACCCGAACCCGCGCACTCCCCCGACGACCGTCTCCCGGTACGCGACCCGGGGCCGGCCCACCGTGACCGCCGGTCCCCCGGCACGGCGGATCCTCTCCACCGCGGCCTCCAGATGGAGTTCCCCCATCCCGGACAGGACGGTCTGCCCGGTCTCGGTGTCGGTGCGCACCGCCAGCGAGGGGTCCTCCTCGGTCAGCCGGGCCAGCGCAGCCGCCAGCCGGCCGGTGTCCGTGGCCCGCCGGGCCTCGACCGCGACGGACACCACGGGTTCGGCCGTGCCGGGCGGCTCCAGCAGCAGCGGCGCACCGGGGGCGCACAGCGTGGAGCCGGCCCGGGCCGACTTCACTCCGGCGAGCGCCACGATGTCCCCGGCGACGGCCCGGTCGAGCTGGACGTGCCGGTCGGCCATGACCCGCAGGATGCGCGCCACCCGCTCGGTGCGCCCGCTGCCCTGCTCGCGCACGGTGTCTCCTTTCTCCAGGGTGCCCGAGTAGACGCGGACATGGGCGAGCCGTCCGGTGGCCCCGGCCTGCACCTTGAACACGAGCCCCGCGAACGGGGCTTCGGGATCGGCGGGCCGCTCCTGCTCGCGGCCCGCGTGCTCGCCGCGTACGGCGGGCACGTCGAGCGGCGAGGGCAGACAGGCCACGATCGTGTCCAGCAGCGGTTCGATGCCGCGGTTGCGGTAGGCCGAGCCGGCGAGGACGACCACGCCGTCCCCGGTGCGGGTGAGGTCGCGCAGGGCGGCGGTGAGGGTCGCGGCGCACAGCGTGTCCCGCGCGCAGAACTCCTCCAGCGCGCCCGCGTGCAGCCCGGCCACCGCCTCCTGAAGCGCCCGCCGCCGCCGTACGGCCTCCTCGCGCAGCTCCTCGGGTACCGGGCTCTCCACGGCCGTGCCCTCGCCGTCGCCCCACGTCAGCGCGCGCATCCGCACCAGGTCGACGACACCGGTGAACGCGTCCTCGGCGCCGATCGGCATCTGCACGACCAGCGGCGCCGGGTGCAGTCGCTCGCGGATGGAGGCGACGGCCCGGTCGAGGTCGGCACCCGCGCGGTCGAGCTTGTTGACGAACGCGATGCGCGGGAGGCCGTGCCGGTCGGCCTGCCGCCACACCGACTCGCTCTGCGGCTCGACGCCGGCGACGGCATCGAACACGGCGACCGCCCCGTCGAGGACGCGCAGGCTGCGCTCGACCTCGTCGGCGAAGTCGACGTGGCCGGGGGTGTCGATGAGGTGGATGCGGTGCCCGTCCCAGGTGCAGCTGACGGCGGCGGCGAAGATGGTGATGCCGCGGTCGCGTTCCTGGGGGTCGAAGTCGGTGACGGTGGTGCCGTCGTGCACCTCGCCCCGCTTGTGGGTGGTGCCCGTCGCGTACAGGATCCGCTCGGTGACGGTGGTCTTGCCCGCGTCGACGTGGGCGAGGATGCCGAGGTTGCGGACGTCGGCGAGGCTGGTGGTGTTCGTGCGCACGGCCCGGGGCCTTTCTGCGGAACAGGGGATCTCCGGGAAGGGACCCGGAGAAGAGGGCAGCGCGATGCACCCGTGCGGCCTGAGGAACGCGCCGGCCCCTGGCCGGTCGGCGCGGTGCCGGTACGGCGGGGGAACTCAGCGGGAGGTCACGGGCGTCCGGTGCCGGCCGCGCAGCGGGCACCGGCGGGACGAGGACACGAGGATCACCTCGTACCGGCATCGGGGAGCGAGGACGGCGC
Source organism: Streptomyces sp. NPDC104106 (assembly GCF_055584345.1). NCBI lineage: Bacteria > Bacillati > Actinomycetota > Actinomycetes > Kitasatosporales > Streptomycetaceae > Streptomyces > Streptomyces sp. NPDC104106. Next base: position 31,350 of record NZ_JBVJMF010000019.1, on the reverse strand, counting down.
TGTGTGCGCGCACGGCCGGCTCCCCTCTGTGTCAGGACGTCAGGCGCCGCCGTCGTGGGGCTGTGCCGGGCGTGGCGGCGCTCGGTACGGGACGACGGTACGAGGACCGGGGCGGCGGGGGCACGTCATTTTATTCCCGTGCGCGCGCCGGGCGGTCGTGGGACGCCCCGGCTCGACTCCCGCCGTCCGGAAGGGAAGGCGTTCTCACTCCCCGAGCAGCAGCCGCTCCAGCGCCGCCCGTGCCCGCGCGTCGGACCGCGCGCGGGAGGTGACCGCGACCGCGAGTTCCCGTACCCACTCGTCGAGCGCCACCGGGCGCCGCGAGAGCACCACGCCGCGGACCTCCTTGCACACCTCGCCCCGGGGACGCCCGCCGGCCACGTCCAGCACGAGCCGCTGCTCGCCGAGACAGACCTCGACCCGCTCGACGCGGCCGTCGCGCCCCGCGAGCCGGTCGCCCAGGCCCCGTTTGCGCGCGACGGAGACGGCGTCCGGCGGCAGTGCCTCCGCGAGGCTCCCGGTGAGCACCCGGGCGTAGACCTCCAGATCGGCGGCGTCCTTGCGCAACGCGGCCGTCAGCAGGTCGAGGGAGTCCGGTTCCCCGTCCGGCTTCCCGTCGGGCTCGAACGGGACGGGGTCGTGCGAGGAGGTCATCGCGGGGGCCTCTCGTGGTGTGCGGTCGATCCGGGTCTGCTGGGCCGCGCGCTCAGCCGTCCAGGCTGAGCACCATCGTCGGACGCTCGATGACGTGGTCCTCGCGCAGGGGCCGTACGGCCGTGCCGATCGCGAAGAACTCCGTGGTGTGCCCGCCCCAGCGGTGGTTGTGCGCGTTGAGCTGCACGCCGACGATGCCCTCCGCCCGCAGTTCCTCCGCCTCGTGCTGCATCCGCGCCATCGCCAGCTCCCGGGCGTCGTACAGCGCCTGGGTGAACTGCTCGATCTCCACGTTCTTGCCGATGTTGGAGAACATCTGCCCCATCTTCTGGTGCGCGATGTGGTAGACGCAGGTGCCCATCACCATGCCCAGCGGGGCGTAGCCGGCGCGGATGAGGGTCCAGAAGTCCTGCCCGTTGAGGTCCGAGGTGAACGGCTGGCCCTTGAGGTTGCGCCAGCTGCCGCCATTGCCGCCCGGCGCCGGATGGTCGGCCTTGACGGCGGTTCCGATCGCGATGAACTCCGCGATGTCACTGCCGAATTCACGCGCCTCGACGGTGAGCCGCACGCCGACGATGCCGTCCGCGCCCAGCTGGGCGGCCTCCGCCTCCATGCGGGTCATGGCCAGTTCACGGGCGTGGTACATCGCCTGGCTGAGCGTCGTCAGCTCCTGGTTCTTGCCCCAGCGGCCCAGCTGGATGCCCACGTGGTAGATCGAGCTGCCGAGGACGAGGCCGATGGGCCTGAAGCCCGCCTCGCGCACCAGCAGGAACTCGTTGACCGACAGGTCGCTGGTGAAGATCGAACCCGGCCTGCCCGGCTGCAGTTCGGCCAGCCGGCGCATCGCGTCGGCCGGCACGCCCTGGGCGGACATGCCGTGCGGGCTGCCATCGGCGGAGTTGAAGACGGTCATGAACGAAGTTCCCCTCATCGCAGGTCGGTGGCGGTGCGGCGCATGGTCCGCCGACGTCGTTCCGGGTCGAGCGGCATCACGGTGAGTGTGCGGGGCGGCTGCTCGCGCGCCGCGAAGCGGGCGACGGTGGTGCCCAGCAGCGTCGCCTCGGCCACATGGTCCTTCTTGTCGTCGCCGCCGCTGCGCATGCAGGATTCACCCCAGACGCGCAGCCGGCCCGCGGACAGGATCACGCCGTCGCCGCCCCGCCGCCCGGTCTGCGCCCGCAGCTGCGCGCGGGCGTCGGAGCGGACCGCCTGGACCAGCTCGCTCCACCCGCTGACCTCGGTGTTGTTCCACGAGCGCGTCTGTACGCGGGTGGCGTAGTCGTCATGGCGTACGCCGACGGACATCCCGTACAGCAGCTCGACGGGGACCCATCCCGCCGTCACCAGCTTCGCGAACCCCTGGCCGTCGAGGTGGCAGGTGAACGGCTGCGGCGCCCGGACCGTCCCGGCCGCGCGCACCGCGGTCCCGATCACCTTGAACTCCAGGCAATTGTGCTGCGCCGCGAAGGGCGCCACCGTCAGCTGCGCGGCGACGACGCCGTCGCCGCCGAGGGCCGAGCACTCCGCGGCCATCCGGTCGAGGGCCGAGCGGCGGGCCCGGTCGAGCACCTCGACGAGCCCGGCGGACGGTGCGCCGCGTCCGGAGAGGGCGAGGGGTGCGGCGCCGCCGCCGAAGGCGTAGCGCGCGCCCGCGTAGAGACAGTCGTGATAGCCCCAGTACCGGCCGCTGCGGCCCACGTGGTAGACGGCCGAGCCCATGACCTGGCCCACCGGCTCGAACCCCACGGCGCGCAGCGCGGCGAACTCGCCGGTCGACAGTGCGGAGGACCACGTTCCGCTGCTCCGCACCTCCGCGACGCGCGCGGCCGCCGCCGGGGGCAGCCCGGCCCCCGTCCATTCCCCGCTCATGGACACCAACTTCCCGCTTCGCGCCCTGCTCGAGGGCATTGGCGGGTCGAGTGTATGCCCGCCCGCCCGGACCCTCGCCGGGGAGGGGGTGACGGGATGGGGCGCGCCGGGAACGCGCCGGCGGTCACCCGCCGCGGGTGCCCCGGTGCTGCGCCTGCTCGAACTCGGCCAGCGGGTCGCCGCCGACGTGCCAGGGCCAGGGCGTCACGATGCCGTCGAGCGCCTCGAAGGCCGCACGGGCCTCGTGGCGGCGGCCGGCCGCCATCAGCGCGTAGGCGAGGAGGTTGAGGTCGGCGCGTGCCCGCGCGTGACGGAGGAATCCGGGCCGCACCCAGGTGTGCGCCACGCGGTCGAGGGCCTGGGACGCCGCCGCCTGGGACCAGTGATTGCGCGCCACCAGCGCTTCGAAGCCGCCCCGGTCGAGGACGGAGTGGTACTGGTGGACCTGGGCGGTGAGTTCCGTGGCCGCGCAGGGCGCGTTGGCCGGCATGCGCGCCCGCAGGGCGTCCACGAACTCCAGCACCTGCATGCGCGACCCCGCCTCCTGCGGGCTGAGGTAGCCCAGCATGGCGAGATAGGCCTCACGGTGCCAGCGGTCGCGCGCGAGCACCTCGTTCCACACGCCGAACACCCGTGGCTGCGGCCAGCGTTCGGTGCGTGCCGCCATCAGGACGACCACCCACGGAGTGGGGTCCTGAGGGCTCAGCTCGGCGGCCCGGAGGCAGGTGTCGACCACCTCGGCCGCGTCGTCCAGACCCCCCTGGGAGCGGGCGCGGACCACCTCGCTCCACGCGTACAGCACGAGCGCGTTCGCGTCACGCGGCTCGCGCAGGGCCCAGGAGCGGGGCAGCCGCGATCCGGCCAGGAACTCCGCCAGGACGCCCACGCGGTGCGCCCGGCGGTCCCAGTCGTCCGGGTCCTGCTCCAGCAGCCGGGACATCTGCGCCACGCACATGTCCGTCATCGCGAGGGCGCTCGTCCTCGTGGTCGCCAGCAGGTTCTTCATCAGCTTGCCCAGGTCCTGGTCGTCGAGTTCCGGGGCAAGGCGGGATCTTCTGCGTCGACCTGAAAGAAAAGCCATGCGGGGAGGCTAAGCGGGACGAGGAATCACACAAGGCCTGCGCCGAGATCGTTATGCGTGGGCGGGGTGTCGCCGGGTCAAGGTTCGGCAATGGCCCGTGCGGCCGTTGAACAGCCCGCGGGGTCGGCGCGTACCGCCAGTGGACCCGTCGTGCCGGACGCTCGGTTGCCCCTGCCTTCCGCCGCGGCGGGGTCCGCACTGTCATGACCGTCGTACGACCGCGCGACCGTGGGTCGCTCCCCCGCGGAGGGACGCACAGTGAGGAGCAGTCCAGTGGCCCGCCAGAACCTGACACAGCCGTCGCGTACGTCGCGGCGGGAGCACGCCCGGCGCTGGAAGCGGTCGAGGGTGTCGCTCGCGCTGATCGGCGGGCCCCTGATCCTCGCCGTCGTCGCGGGGTCGGTGTTCGCGGCGGAAAGCCGTGACCGGCACGGCCCGCGACAGGGCCGGGCGGCCGCCGCCCAGCTCGCGGCGGCCGCCAAACCCGATCCGAACTGCACGCTGCTGGTGCCGGACAACCCGCTCACCGCCCGTGGGCTGGCCACGCCGTACAGACTCGTCGCGACCGATCCGGCACAGGGCCCCTGTCACGAGGCGAACGCCGACCAGTCGGCGTTCGTGGAAGCCGCGATCGTCACCCCGGCCGGCAAGCTGACCGTCTACAACCCGCTGGTGATCGACAAGGGGACGAGGCCGGCCGCGCCCACCGTCCTGCCCTCGGTGCCGCGCGGCTCGACCGTGGGTATCTGGTTCGGGTTCAACAACGCCGACCTGACCTTGCGGGCGAGCGGTCGTGCTGACGCTCTCGCCCAGGGCAAGTGCGTGGGCGGCCTGCCCGGATCGGTCTTCGGCCAGTTCGCGTACTGCAACGCGCCGGCCTTCTTCCGGGCCGCCGACGCGCAGATCGCCAAGGGGCACCTCAGGGTTCCGCCGCTGGGGAGGGCCAAGGACGGCCTGCCCTGCCCGACCACGCGGGACTTCTCCGTGGTCGACCAGGACGGAAGCGACAACGTGGTGACCCACTACCTCGCCGACGCGCACGGCCGCATCGCCCAGAACAACGCCGCGAGCAGGGCCGCGCTCAAGAAGGCCGCCGGGCTGGCCAACCGAGGTGACCGGCACCACCGGCACAACGGCAGGCCCGGGTCGACGACGACCCGCGCCCCCAAGGACCTGGCCAACGGCAGCGACAACCTGTTGCTGACCCAGTTCATGGACCCCGCTCTCGGCTGCAAGCCCTTCACCGCGCCCGACCAGTCCGGCGACGGCCGGGCCACGTCCGCCCTCGCGCTGGACGAACTGTCCGCGGCGGCGGGCCAGAAGGCGCCGATCGCGCTGGTCCCGCAGAACGACCCCATGACCCTCGTCGACGGCCGCGCCAGCGTCGCGAAGACCGACGCCTACCGCGCCGGGGTCGACATGCCCGCGGTCGGTGCCAGGGCCGGCGGTGACGGAGCCGCGTTCTGCGGCACCCTCTTCCGCGACCCGGCCGGCATCCGGCGCGTCTTCAAGGACAAGGCGCTCTTCGAGAAGGCGCCCTCGCCGGACACGGCCATGGCGCCGAACCTCTTCGGATTCCTCGCCGCCCGGGCGAACCAGACGTTCACCAACCTGGGCTGCGACCGGCTTCTCGGCGCCGCCGACCCCGTCGTCCTCACCACGAACGCGGACGGCCTGGTCACCGACGCGGTCCTGACGGCGCCGGGCCAGAAGCCCCGTCCAGGCGTTTCGGTACGCCCGGCGCAGTAGTCACGACGGCTCCCCCCCGGAGGACGGCCGCGGAAGCGCCATGGGCGATGCTGTGGGCTGTGACAGCTGATCTGCACCGAGGCGGTGCCGAGGAGGAAACCGGGGCCGGGGCCGCGACAGGGGGCACAGGCGGGGGCGCGGGCGTCCGTCCGCACTCCGCTCCCCCGTCGCTCCCCGCCGGGTCCGCGGACCGGCCACGCCGCTCCCGGCTGCGGCGCTGGCTGCGCCGCGCCGCACTGGGCTGTGCCGTCGTGCTCGTCGTCCTCACGGCGGCCTCCTTCGGCTACAACGCCGGCACGGCCGGGCGCGCCGCGCCGCCGCGGGGGCTCAGGTACGTGCAGGCCGCCGACATCCGCACGCGCTACCGGACCTGGGGCACGGCGGGCCCACCCGTCGTCCTGGTGCACGGCGCCTTCGAATCCGTGGACACCTGGTCGCGCCTCGCGTCGCTGCTCGCCCGCGACCACCGGGTGTACGCGCTCGACCTGACCGGCGACGGATACAGCGAGCGCCACGGCCCGTACACCGTCGACCACTTCACCCGCCAGCTCCTGGGGTTCCTGGATGCCGTGCGCCTCGGCGGTCCGGGCGAACGGCCGCTGCTGGTCGGGCACTCCAGCGGAGCCGCCGTGGTCACCGAGGCGGCGCTGCGGGCCCCTGGCCGGCTGGGGGGTGTGATGCTCCTCGACGGCGACGCCCTCGACACGGGTGCCGGGCCGCCGCCGGCCTTCAGGTACGTGCTGATCGACCCGTACCGCACCAGCCTGCTGCGGCTCGGGCTCGGCATCGACGCGGTGATCCGCAGCGTGTACGACGCACAGTGCGGGCCCGCCTGTCCGCGTCTGGACGCCGCCGGCCTGGACCAGTGGCGCCGCCCGCTCCGGGTGCCGGGCGCGGAGGGCGCGCTGTGGAGCATGCTGGGCGAGGGCGTGCCGGGTCTGCCCGTGGACCAGGTGGCCCGGCTCGCCGGGGTGCGCCTGCCCAAGTCGGTGGTGTTCGGCGCCCAGGACGACGTCTTCTCCCGGCAGACGCCCCAGGAGACCGCCCGGCGCATCGGCGCACCACCTCCGACGCTCATCCCGGGCGCCCGGCACCTGACGATGATCTCCAGTCCGGAGGCGGTCGCGAAGGCCGTGGACCGACTCACGGCGGCGTCGGGCACGCCATCGCGCTGACTGCCCCGTCCGGCGGTCAGGCGCGCCCCGTACCGACCGGCCCGCTCACGGAGAGCGCCTGCTCGCCCTCCGGGAAGTCGTGCCCGGCACCCGCTCCCCGTCATCCCCGTCATCCCGGCGTCTCCGTCCGGCGCCTTGCCGGCCGCGGGGTCCTCGGGGGTACGGCTGTCAGGAGCTGGAGCGGATGACCAGGCGGGTGGGCAGGATCAGCGGGGTGGGTTCCTGTCCGTCGACGAGGGCGACGAGCATGCGCGCCATCTCCCGTCCGAGAGCCCTTATGGGCTGATGGACGGTGGTGAGCGGCGGATCGGCGACCTGGGCGACGGCCAGGTCGTCGAAGCCGACCACCGCGACGTCGTCGGGGACCAGCCGGCCGGCCTCACGCAACGTGCGCAGCGCTCCCGCCCCCATGTTGTCGTTGGCGGCGAACACGCCGTCCACGTGGGGGTCCTCCGCCAGCAACGCGGCCGTGGCGGCGGCTCCGCTGGGCTCGGTGAAGTCGCCCTCCCGCGGCGGGTACGGTGCGAGTCCGGCCGCCAGCATGGCGTCCCGGTAGCCGCGGTACCGGGCACGCCCCGCCTCGGTGTCCAGACGTCCGCAGATCGCCGCCACGCGGGTCCGGCCACGGGAGATCAGGTGCTCGGTGGCCTCGCGCGCACCGCCGGCGTTGTCGACGTCGACGTACCACCGGGGCGCCGGACCGACCGGGCGTCCGCCGAACACGACGGGCATCTCCGCCTCCTCGGCCGTCCGGGCCAGCGGATCCCCGTCGCGCAGCGCCATCACCATGACGCCGTCGGCGCCCCTGGCCCGAAGGAGTTCCTCCACCCGCTTGCGTCCGCGGTCGGAGGCCGCCAGGCACAGCATCAGATGCAGGTCTGCCTCCTCCAGGGCGGCCGACGCTCCCACGATCACCTGGGCGAAGAACGGATCCGCGAAGATCGACGGGTCCTCTCCCGCGACGACCAGGGCCGCCGCTCCGGTCTGACGGGTGGCCAGTGCGCGGGCGGTCGGATTGCGTACGTAGCCGAGCCGCTGGACGGCCCGCTCGACCGCCTCGCGCTTGGCGCGGCTGACATGCGGGGCGTTGTTGAGGACGCGGGAGGCCACCGAGCGGGAGACACCGGCGAGTTCGGCCACCTCGTCGAGCGTCGGCTGCCTGCGCGGCGCGTCTGCTGCCATGGAACGCGTGCCCTCCCCGTCGGCCGCCCTGCTGGTAGCGCTTCCAGTTCCGAGACTGTAGAGCCTTGTTTCCGCCATGTGAAGGGAGGTGTGTACGGCGGTCCTTGACAGGTTGAGCAGCGCGCCACACGATACCGGCCACAGCCCCAGGTTCCCGGACCCGCTGGGACCGCTTCCAAATATGGGAGCGCTCCCATCACTTGCCCGCACTCACCAGGAAACCGAGGTACAGCCATGCGCCACCGACTCCGCGCCCTCGTGGCGGCGTTGTTCGCCCTGCCGCCGGCGCTCTTCGCCGCACCGTCCGCCCATGCCGCCGACCCGACGACCATGACCAGTGGGTTCTACGTGGACCCCGACTCCAGCGTGAAACGGTGGGTCGCCGCCAACCCCGGTGACGGCCGGGCGCCCGCGATCAACGCCTCCCTCGCCAACACCCCGATGGCCCACTGGTTCGGCTCCTGGAGCGGCACCATCGGCACCGCCACGGGCGCCTACGCGGGCGCGGCGGACCACCAGCACAAGCTGCCCGTCCTCGTCGCGTACAACATCTACAACCGCGACTACTGCGGCGGGCACTCCGCCGGCGGAGCCGCCTCGCCGTCCGCGTACGCGAGCTGGATCGCCCAGTTCGCCGGGGGTATCGCGAACCGCCCGGCCGTCGTCCTCCTCGAACCGGACTCGCTCGCGGACTACGGCTGCATGACCCGGGCCCAGATAGCCGAACGCGAGGGCATGATCACCGGCGCCCTCACGCAGTTCGACCGCCAGGCACCCAACACCTGGGTCTACCTCGACGCGGGCAACCCGGGCTGGGCGAGCCCGGCGACCATGGCCCAGCGCCTGGACGGAGCCGGTCTGCGCCAGGCCCACGGCTTCTCGCTCAACATCTCGAACTACTACGGCACGGGCGAGAACGTCGCCTACGGCAACGCCGTCAACAGCGAACTCCGGGCCCGCTACGGCTACACCAAGCCGTTCGTCGTGGACACCAGCCGCAACGGCAACGGCTCCGACGGCCAGTGGTGCAACCCCCCGGGCCGCCGCATCGGCACCCCGACCCAGCAGGGCGGAGGCGCCGAGATGCTCCTGTGGATCAAGACCCCGGGCGAGTCGGACGGCAACTGCGGCGTGGGCGCCGGCTCCTCGGCCGGACAGTTCCTCCCCGAGGTCGCCTACAAGATGATCTACGGCTACTGATCCCGTGTCCCGCCCGGCCCGGCCCGTCCGGACAGCGTCCCAGCCCTCGACCACCCACCGCCCAGGAGCAGCCATGGAACCGCGCAGTCTACGACGCCGTGCGGCCGCCGTCGTCACGGCACTCACCGCCTGCGTCACCCTCACCGCGACACAGGCGCAGGCGACGCCCGGCCACGATCGGCTCACCCCGGCCACGAAGTTCTACGTGGACCCGCACAGCGAGGCGGCGAAGCAGGCCCTCGTCGACCTCGGGAACGGCGACATGGAAGACGCCGCCGACATGGCCAGACTCGCGAGCTGGCCGCAGGCCGAGTGGTTCACCCAGGGCACACCCGACGAGGTACGCGTCACGGTGCACAGGCTCGTCCGCCGGGCCCGGGCCGTCGACCGGACCCCCGTGCTGGTCGCCTACGACATCCCCGGCCGGGACTGCTCGCAGTACTCCAGCGGTGGAGCCGCGTCCTCGGCCGCCTACCGCCAGTGGATCGACGCCTTCGCCGCCGGCATCGGCGACGACAGGGCCGTGGTCGTCGTCGAACCCGACGGCCTCGCCAACCTCCCCAAGGACTGCGGAGCCGCCACGGACCCGACCGGCGAACTCACCGCCGCCCGCGTCGCCGACCTCCGGTACGCCGTCAGGACCCTGAAGGCCAGGCCGCGTACCGCGGTGTACCTGGACGCCGGCAACGTCCAGTGGCGGGCGGTCGGCGACATCGCCCGGCGGCTGCAGGACGCCGGGGTCCAGTACGCCGACGGCTTCGCCCTGAACGTCTCCAACAACCACCCCACCGACCACAACGCCAGATACGGCACCTGGATCGCCAAGTGCATCTGGTACGCCACCCAGGGCCCCGAGCAGGCACGCGGCCACACCGACTGGTGCGCCAGCCAGTACTACTCGTCCGCCGCCCCCAACGACGGCGCCCCCGGCGACGCCGTCTCCCCCGCGGACCCCGCCACCTGGCGGTGGACCGACGCGTGGTTCGACCAGAACGTGGGCACCCCGCCCGCCGACGAGCTGCGCCACTTCTTGATCGACACCAGCCGTGACGGCCGGGGCGCCTGGACCCCACCGCCGGGCAAGTACAGCGGGGACCCGGAGGCCTGGTGCAACGCGCCCGGCCGTGGTCTCGGTCCACGCCCCACGGCCGACACCGGTGTCCCGCTGGTCGACGCCTACCTGTGGATCAAGACTCCCGGTGAGTCCGACGGCAGTTGCACGCGCAACACCGGCGGGACCATCGACCCCGAGTACGGCATCGTCGACCCGCCCGCGGGCGCCTGGTGGCCCGACCAGGCCCACGCACTGGCCCGCAACGCGGTCCCGCGCCTGACGTTCAACCACTGACGCCCGAACGGCGGGGAGGCCTGGAACAGGCGCCGCCCGTCCCGCAGCGCGGCGCGCCCGGTGCGGTGGGGCGGCTCGTGCAACGCCGTGGCGGCCCGGCCGACGTGTGCCTCACGAGTCACCGCTGCGGTGTGGGCGGCTCTGTGGCGCCGAGGCGGAAGTGACGACCGTCGACTTCCGGCGAATCCTGTGACGGGCATTGACGGTTGCGGCGGGGTTCCTATCATCCTGAGAGTCCGAAGTACCGGGCATTGTTCGCCATCTCGAACGAGCTGCACACCGGCACCGCGTGAGAAACCCCCACCTCCACAGAGGAGTTCACACATGGCCATCCGACAGCGGCTACGGCCCTGGCACCGCGCCCTGCTCTCGACCGCGGCGGCCGCCGGGCTCAGCGTCGGCGTGCTCGCCGGCACGGCACCCGCCGCCCCGGCGCCCTCCGCCGCCCCGGCCGCCGCCTCCCTGCCGTGCGACCTATACGCCGCCGGCGGCACCCCCTGCGTGGCGGCGCACAGCACGACCCGGGCGCTGTACGCCTCCTACAACGGCCCGCTGTACCAGGTGCGCCGCGCCTCCGACCACGCCACCCGTGACATCGGCGTGCTGGGCCGCGGCGGATACGCCAACGCCGCCGCGCAGGACTCCTTCTGCGCCGGTACGACCTGCGTCATCACCGTCATCTACGACCAGTCCGGCCACGGCAACCGCCTCACCCAGGCGCCCCCCGGCGGATTCTCCGGCCCGGCCGCGGGCGGCTACGACAACCTCGCCGACGCCACCGCCGCACCGATCACGGTCGGCGGCCACAAGGCGTACGGCGTCTACGTGGCCCCGGGCACCGGGTACCGCGACAACAACACCAACGGTGTCGCCAGGGGCGACCAGCCCGAGGGCATGTACGCCGTCCTCGACGGCACGCACTACAACGGGGGCTGCTGCTTCGACTACGGCAACGCCGAGACCAACAGCCGGGACAACGGCAACGGCACCATGGAGGCCGTCTACTTCGGCAACATCAAGGTCTGGGGCTACGGTTCGGGCAACGGCCCCTGGATCATGGCCGATCTGGAGAACGGCCTGTTCTCCGGCGTCAACCAGCACTACAACGCGGGCGACCCCTCGATCAGCCACCGCTACCTGACCGCCGTGGTCAAGGGCGAGTCCAACCACTGGGCCATCCGCGGCGGCAACGCCCAGTCCGGCGGCCTGTCGACGTTCTACAGCGGACCCCGGCCCAACATCGCGGGCTACAACCCGATGAAGAAGGAGGGCGCCATCATCCTCGGCATCGGCGGCGACAACAGCCACGGCTCCGCCGGCACCTTCTACGAAGGCGTCATGACCTCCGGCTACCCGTCGGACGCCACCGAGGGGGCGGTGCAGGCCAGTATCACGGCCGCCGGCTACGGGAGGTAGGAAGCCGGCACGCGCGGCGGATCACTCCTCGTAGCGGAACCCGGCCGTCGCGGGCCCGGCGGTACCCGTGTGCGGGGCGCCGTCCGGGCCACCCGTCCGCGGCCGCCAGGGCCGCGAGCCGGCGGTCGTGACGCGGAGGCGGTCGCCCTCGCGGCACACGTCGCAGCGGGCGGCCTCGCCTTGGCCCTCGGCCGGGCCGCCCACGGCAGGTGCCACGACAACGCGCGCCGGTGAAACCGGCGTTCCGCTTTCCGGAGCGGCGCCACCGTCACGTACAGGGTCGTCGCGATCTTCCGTCCCGCCCGCACGTCGGGAACCGGCCGACCGGGCCCGGCACGCACACCCGAGGTGCGCCGCGCGGCGCTGTGGACTGGGCCACCGAGGCCGGTCCCGGGAGGCGACGGCCTTCTCACCAGCCGACACCCGCCACCATCAGGGAGAGGGCACCATGCTCCTGACGGAACTGCTGCACCCGGGAATCCTCCAGGCACTGGCCGGAGCCGGGCACGGCTCCCGCGTCCTGCTCGCCGACGGCCACTACCCCGTCGGCACTGCCACCGGCGAGCGGGCCGCCATCGTCCACCTCAACCTCAGGCCGGGCCTGCTGGACGTCACCGCGGTGCTCGACGTCCTCCTGCGGGCGATTCCCGTGGAGTCGGCACAGGTGATGGTGCCGCCCGAGGGCGAACCGGAGCCGGCGGCCGTCGCCGAGTACCGGTCCCGGCCGGCGCCCCTGCCGGTGGAGACGCTCGGCCGGTTCGAGTTCTACGACGCCGCCCGCTCCCGCGACCTCGCCCTGGCGATCGTCACCGCCGACATCCGCACCTACGCCAACCTCCTGCTGACCATCGGCGTCCGCGCTGCGGACACCCTTCCGAACACGCGTCGATCCACACGGCCCTCGCCGCCCGCGACGCCTTCCTGAGCCAGGCCGCCGCCCTCCTGCACGTCGACGACACCGAGCGGTGGCTGAGGCACAGCACCTGCACTCCTCGCAGTCGCCCGTCACCGGTACCGCAGGGCGGCGACGGGCTGCTCCGGCGAGGCCTCGCCACCGGCAGGGGTGAGCGGTCAGCTCAGGACGAGTTCCAGTACGGTGACCGAGAGCGGCGGCACGGTGCTGGTGAACGACGCTGCCGCGCCCGTGACGGTGCTCGTCCTCGGCACCAACGTGTCGGGGTGCGCGAGCGTGTTGGTCGTGTCGCGCGCGGGGCCGGTCAGGACCGTCGCGGTGGCACGCCTCCTCACCCCCTTGGCCAGGCCCTTCAGTTCGACCGGCACCTTCACCGCCTCCGTCCCTGAGTTGACGACCGCGAGGTAGAGGCGGTTCCCGGAGCGGGTGGCCACGGTGGCGAGGCCGGGCAGCGCACGCGTGGTGGCCGGCAGCACCGTGTCGCCGAGCCGGCTCGTCAGCATGTGCTGTGCCCAGTAGCTGGGAGACACATAGCTGGTGAGGTTGTCGTAGGCGATCAGGTTGGTGGCCCAGACGTTGTTCTCGACGTGGGAGAAGAGCGGCGCGTAGCACTCCATGAGGACCTGGTCCGAGTTGCGGATCAGCCCGGCCAGCCACGCGGCGTCGCCGAGCGCCGCGTTGAGGTCGGGGGTGGGGCGGCCCTCCTGCGCGGCCCACTCGCCGACGAACACCTTCGTCGAACCGCGGTCCCGGTTGTCGTACTTGTGGGTGGAGGCCTGGGCGGCGGACGGTGCGAGGTAGTAGTGCTCGTCGATCAGGTCCGGCGTGCGGCTCGTCACGGACGTCGTGGCGATCAGCTTCAGGTGCGGGTACTTCGCCTTGATGGCGTCGTGGAACGCGGCGAACCGCTCGTCGTACGACCCCGAGGAGTCGAACCAGTCCTCGTTGCCGATCTCCACGAACTGGAGCGGGAACGGCTCCGGATGTCCGTCGGCGGCACGTCGTGCGCCCCAGGTGCTGGTGACGGGACCGGTGACGTACTCGATCTCGTCCAGTGCGTCCTGGACGAACGGCTTGAGGGCGTCGCCGGTGACGTGTTCCCCCTTGAGCGAGTAGCCGGCGTAGACGGCGAGGACCGGCTGGGCGTGCAGGTCCTCGGTCCATTCCAGGTATTCGAGGAGCCCGAGGCCGTCCGTGGACCAGTAGCCCCAGGCGTCGTCCATGTGGCCGGGGCGCTCCCAGACCGGACCGATGGTGTTCTTCCAGTTGAACCGCGTCGCGACGGTGTTGCCCTCGAGGAAGTTTCCGCCGGGGAAGCGGAGGAACTTCGGCTTCAGAGCGAGGAGTTTCGCCATCAGGTCGACGCGCAGGCCGTTGGGCCGGTTGTGGTAGGTGGGCGGGAAGAGGGACACGTGCTGGAGCCACAGGGTCTCGCCCGCGGCGGCGGGGTCGGCGGTGGTGACGGTCAGCCGCGCGTCACCGACCACGGGGGTGAGCGGACCGGTGCGCAGGGTCAGTTCGAACGGGCGGTCGGGGAAAGCCGTGCCGATGTGGGGCACGTGTGCGGACGCGTACACCGTCGCGCCGTCCGCCGACTCGATGGCCACCGTGAGCGGGCCGATGCGTCGCGACGCCTTGGCGAAGAGCCGGGCGGTGTAGGCGGTCCGGGGCCGCACGGGTATGCCCCAGAAGCCGTCGTTGGCGACGCCCGCCCGCCTTCCGGCCCCGGTGCCGCTCGGCAGCGCGACCTTGAGGGAGCGGTTCAGGGCGGCGTTGAGCGGGGTGGCGGTGTCGAGTGCGAGGGTCGCCGCGCCGACGGCGGACCAGTGCACGGGGGCGGTGTCGCTGGCCATCATCGAGCGGTTCTGCACCAGTTCGGCGTAGATGCCGCCCTCGCCGGAGTGGTTGATGTCCTCGAACATCAACCCGGGGAGGATGGGGGACACGGCATGCGCGGGGCCGGCGACGTCCACGCTCAGCAGCGGCGTCGTGGTCTCCACCGGGACTCCGGCCAGCGCCGCGACCTGCTCGGAGGTGAGGGCGGCCGGGAACATCCACACGTCGTCGATCAGGCCGTGCCACTGGTCGACGTGCCCGCCGCCGTAGAGCGCGCGGCCGATGGCGGTGTCGCCGCTGCCGGCCCAGCCCGCGGTGTAGGCGGTCTCCCCCTCCAGCACACCGTTGACGTAGAGGCGGATGACACCGGCGGCCGGGTCACTGACGCCGGCCAGATGGGTCCAGGTGTGGGCGGTGGGCGCTGAGGCGGCGGCCGCCACCGCGGCGCTCTGGGGGGCGTCCGAGCCCAGCCGGGCGAAGGCGAAGGTGCCGGTGTCGTCGCGCAGCCCCAGGTAGAAGGAGCTGACGGCCTTGCCGTCGACGCTCACGGCGGTCTGGTAGCCGCCGAGTTGGGCGAGGTTGACCCAGGCGCCCACCGAGAACGCCCTGGAGGTGTCGAGGGCCGGCCCGGACGCCGTCGCGTTGCCGCCTGCCGTGAGGCTCAGACTGTGGGTGCCGACCTTGCCGGTGTCCCAGCCGGCCGCGCCCTGGAGCGTCGCGGTGCGACCGTTGCCGGAGGAGTCGGCGGCCGCGGTGCCGGAGCCTTCGTCGAAGGTCCAGTGGGCTGCTGCGGCGGGGAGGTCCGCGGCAGTGGCGCTTGCCGTGGTCCCGGTGCGTTCGGCGGCCCCGGCGGGAGGCGCGGCGGCGAAGGTCCCGGCGAGGGAGGCGGCGCCCAGGACGGTGAGCACGGTTCTGCGCGGCACTCCGGCTTCTGAAGGCATGCGGCTCATTCCTTTGTGAAAGACCGTGGGTCGCGTGCCGGCCGGAGCAGGGACAGCCTGCCGAAGCCGCCCGCCAACCTCGTTCGACATTTCGTACGATGATCGGTACTTCGAGCAGCAGGGATCTTAAGGCGTCGGCGAGGCTCGTCAACACCCCTCGTACGGCATTGCTTCTCCCGGCACGGCCGCGGCACTCTGTCGCTCCCCGGCCCGAGTGGGGACGGGGAGGCCGGCCGATGAACTCCTGCGCGGGGATCGGCCGTCAGCCGCGGCGCATGACCAGCGGCTCGTGGCGTCGCATGAGCACCAGCACCACGACGATGCCGACCAGACCCAGGCCTTCCAGCACGCCTGAATCCAGCCACCACTGGTGGGCGGTGTGGGCCCAGAGCGGATCGACGGAGTGGGGGTGCCGGTCGTCCGTGGGCGGACCGATCCGGCTCAGGTCGATGGTGGCCGCCTGCGCGGCGACCGCCCAGCGGGAGGGGGCGAGCCAGGAGAGCTGGTTCAGGCCCGCCTGGTTGAAGAGCGGGAAGACCGCGCCGCTGAACATCACCTGGACGACCGTGGCGAGCACCAGCAGGGGCATGGTCTTCTCGGCGGTGCGCACCAGGGCGGAGATGATCAGGCCGAGCATCATCGAGGTCGTGGAGAGCAGGACCACCGCCAGCACCAGCTCGATCTCGGAGGGCGTGGTCACCAGCCCCGCCGTCGGCAGCCGTCGGCCGGCCAGCCCGATCGCGACCACCATGAATCCCTGGACCGCGGTGATCAGTCCCAAGACCATCACCTTGGCCAGGACGTAGGCGGACCGGGCCAGCCCTATGGCGCGTTCCCGCTGGTAGACCACGCGTTCCTGGACCAACTCGCGCACCGAGTTCGCGGTCCCGGTCAGACAGGCGCCGACCGCCAGCACCAGCAGGACGGGCTGGGCGTCGACGTTGTAGTCCGGCACGCAGCGCGCCAGCTTCGCGCAGGTCTGCGTGGCGGCCATGAACCCGTACTGGGCGGGCACGGTCACGCTGAGCACCCCCATGATCAGGGGCAGCGCGAGCAGCAGACTCGCATGGCCCCGGTCCGCCGCGATGACCGAGAAGTTACGGCGCATCAGGGTGGTGAACTGGGAGCGCCAGCTCGGCGGACGGACCGCTTCCCGACCGGCGGATTCCCGTGGCCCGCCTCCCGCCTTCGGCCGTCTGCCCGGTTTCCTCGCTTTCCCCTGCCGCGCCTGCTTCTTGTCCTTCCTCGGTTTGTGCCGTTGCTCCGATGTCTCGGCATCGGGGGTCGCGCCCTGCGCCGCGTCGTCCGACGCGTCGGTGCTCCGGGCCGCCCACTCCTGCGTCACGGCGGTGTAGGTGCGGTAGTGGATCGATTCGCGGTAGCGGGCCGCCCAGTCCCGGTCGGGATGAAGGTCGAAGGCCTGGAAGACGTCCGCCCAGTCGTCGTGGCCGAAGTACTCCAGCGCGTAGTGCGACGGGCCGTAATACGCGGTACGGCCACCGGGGGCGAGGACCAGCAGGCGATCGCACAGATGGAGGTTGGCGATGCTGTGGGTGACCACCGCGACGCGGCGGCCGCCGTCCGCGAGACCGCGCAGCATCTGCATGACCTGCCGGTCCAGCCCCGGGTCGAGACCGGAGGTCGGTTCGTCGAGCAGCAGCAGGGCGGGTTTGGTCAGCAGTTCCATGGCGACCGAGACGCGTTTGCGCTGACCGCCGGAGAGGGCCGTGATCCGGGTGTCCATGCGGTTGGTGAGACCGAGTTCTTCGAGCACCTCCCTGACGCGTTCTTCGCGGGCGGCGGCATCGGTGTCGCGCGGGAAGCGCAGCTTGGCTCCGTAGCTCAGCGCCTTGCGCACGGTGAGCTGCGGGTGGAGGACGTCGTCCTGCGGGACCAGGGCCACGCTCCTGCGGAGTTCCGCGAAGTGCGTGTAGAGGTTGAGGCCGTCGTAGAGCACCTCCCCCTCGTCTGCGGGCTGATAGCCCGTCAAAGCCCGCAGCAGGGTGGACTTGCCGCAGCCCGAAGGGCCCACGATGCCCACCAGGGCCTTCTCGGGAAGGTCGAGGCTGACCTGGTTGAGCAGGGTCTTCACCTCACCGCGCTGCCGCACCCGGACCGTCAGGTCCCGGGCGGTGAAAGAACCCGTGCCCCCGTCGGCGCGCACCAGCCGACCGTCCGTCAGACGGAGTCTGGAATGACCGATCACCACGGTGTCACTCGCGCCGAGCACATGCCGGGCGACCTGATGGCCGTTGACATACGTGCCGTTGGAGCTGTCGAGATCCGCTATTTCGGGCTCACCCTCGACCGTCTGCCGCAGCACCGCGTGGTACTTGGAGACCATGGGGTCCGGCACGACGAGGTCGTTGTCGGGTGCGCGGCCTATTCTGAGGACCCGCTCGGCGTGAGACAACGTCTTATCTGTCATTTCCCTGAGCGCCAGTCCTGTTCAGCGGCATATGGAGGCATGCATGACGTGCGTGAACCACGCCGCGCCGCCGGGACGCGTCACCGCCCCCGGCACCTGCGGCCGACAGAGTAACGCTTCATTTCACAAGGCAAGTTCATAAATTTACTTACGATTCACAATTCGGTGGTCTCTCACCAAAGCGGACATGCGGTCAACTGCCGGTCGGGGCCGGGCAGTCGGTCGTGGACGAAGCTTGCGACCTCGCAGGCGACACGGGCGCCGATGGAATGGCCCAGAGACTGCAGGGACCCTCGGGAGCACGGCGTCTCAACGGCGTTGACGCCGTGCGCCCGGTTCCTGCGCCGCCGTCCTCGATGCGGGCGGCGAGGTCGGCGAGGTCGGGGTACCCGAAGACGCCCCGGAGCGGCAGCCGCGGGCCCAATGCGCGGTCGACGCGGAGCGCCTTCGCCCACGCCTCGGCCCGCCACCGCTCCGCCGGGGTGGTGGGGACGGCGCAGGACCTGCCGCCGTGGGCGGCGGCCAGGGCCGTGACGTCGGGCCTCGCCGTTGGCAGTCAGCGGCAGCCGGTCGAGCACCAGGACGCGGTTCGGGATCACGTAGTGCGGCGGTCGCTCGGACAGGCCGTCCCGGATCAGCTCCCCGGGCCCTTCATGTGCGCGGCGTCCTCGTGCATCCCCTCGCCGCGGATCCGCTCCCGGCTGACCTTGGCCGCCGAGGAAGAACGTTTTCCGTGGCCGGCGCCTTCCGCCGCCCCGCGCCACCGGAATGGAGCGAGAATTGAAGACGCACACCACACCGACTCCTACGAAGGGAGGAGGGGATGGCCAAGACAGCGGAGAGACCGCAACAGCAAACCCATGCGGGCGACGGAGCGGGTCTGCACCTGCACATGCGCACGCTGCATCCTCCGGTGCCCATTCCGTACCTCACCAGGGAAGACGTGACGAGCACGGCCCGCGCGGCGACAGCACGACTGCCCGGCACGCCCTCGGCCAAGGACCTCGCGTTCTACGGCGGCCTCGGGGCACTGGCCGTGGCGGGGGCTCTGGAATGGCCCGTCGCCCTCGCCGTCGGCGGAGCCACCTGGCTGGTACGCAGCGGGCGGAAGGAGAAGAAGGAGAGGCAGGCGGCAAGCGCCCAGACATGACAGTCCAGGCGTGGGGCAGTCCAGCGCCCAGGCCGGGGCGGTCCGCAGGCGGGGCCGCCGGACGAGTCCACAAGCCTCTGGCGCGCGGCGGCGTGAGCGCTGCCGGGCGCCGGAGCGTTACGCGGCCGGTCCGAAGGCCCGGCGCAGTTGCGGTGCGTACGCGGACCACAGCTGCCACACGAGGCGCAGGATGATCGCCTCGACGAGCCCTGCGACGATCTTCGCTGCCACGGCTGCCAGTATCTCGGCCATGTCGGCTGACTTCCTGTTCTTGGATACGAATGTCCGAAACCAGACAATGCAGCACTTTCCTGCGTCGCGGATGCTTTCGGGGCATACTTTCCATGTATTTCGAGTGAACATACGGCGACGGCGAAGGCCGGTGGCGAAGCGGCCGTACTGCTCGCGCCCGGCTTCCTGTCTTGCCCGTGCCGGATGCCCGGCGCAGTCTTGTCCTATGGGCGCGCAGGACGGCCCCACACTCATCACGTCCGTGCAGCGGGCCTTCCGGTTGCTGGAGGCGGTGAGCGCGCACGCGAACGGCGCGCCGGCGAAACAGCTGGCACGCGAGTCCGAGCTGCCCCTGGCCACCGCCTATCACCTGCTGCGCACCCTGGTGCACGACGGATACGTACGCAAGCTGTCCGACGGCTGCTTCGTCCTGGGCGACCGGCTGAACTCCCTGCACGCGGCGGGCCGCACTCAGACGCTGCTCAGCCGCGTCCGCCCGGCGCTGGCCGCCCTGCGGGACGAGCTGTCCACCGCCGCCTACCTCACGTTCTACGAGGAGGGCGAGATCCGGGTCGCCGAGATCGTCGACGGGCCCCGTATGCCGCGGGTGGACCTCTGGGTGGGGTTCGAGGACGCCGGTCACGCCACCGCCCTCGGCAAGTCCGTGCTCCGGGAGCTGGACGAAGAGGCCCGCCGCGAGTATCTGTCCAGGCACCACCTCGCCGATCTCACGCCCCGGACGATCACCAGTGCCCCGGAGCTGCTGCGCCGGATCGAGTCGTCCCCCCTGGCACCGGCGGTCACGGACCTGGAGGAGTACGCGCTCGGCACGGTCTGCGTCGCCGTACCCGTCTACAGCGGGGACACCGTCGGCTCGCTCGGTGTCTCGCTGCCGGTGGAACGCCGGGCCCAGCTGCCGGACATCCGGGCGCACCTGCTCCCGATCGCGAGCCGGGTGACCAGGGGACTCTCGCTCACTATCTGAAAACCCTCTCCTTGTGGCGGCCCACGCCCAGCCCGTTTGCTTGTTGAAAGAGACATTGCGGGTGTGCACCCCATACCGGTGAGGACAGCGGACCAGACATGAGCCAGGCCCGACACCATGGCGGCGACCACATGCCGATGCGGCTGTTCACGAGCCGTGCGGCCGGGGCGTGGAGAGCGGTCCTGCGGTGTACCGACGGCAGTATGTCCCCCGGTATGTGCGTGCTGCCCGTTCTGGTCCTCGCCGTCGTCGTGCCCGTCGACCTCGTCGGAGGGATCTGGCTGCCGCTGCTGGCGGCCGGACCCGCGTTGGCCGCCGCCACCAACGGGCCACGCGGCGTGCTGGGCGTCGGACTCCTCGCGGCCGTGCTGGGCGCGTTCCTGGGCCTCGGGCACGGGGTCCCGGCCAGTGAGCTGACGGCCGTACTCACCGCTCTGCTGGCCGTCACCGCGGCCGGCGGCCTGGCCAGTGCGCTGCGCCGCCGTCGCGAGCGGGTGCTCGCGGACGTCCGCTCGGTCGCCGAGGCCGCGCAGCACGCGCTGCTCCAGCCCGTCCCGGAGACCGTCGGCCCGTTCCAGGTGGCCGTCCGCTACAGCGCCGCGGCGGCCGAGGCCCGGATCGGCGGGGACCTGTACGCCCTGGTGCCCACCTCGCACGGAGTCCGGCTGATCGTCGGAGACGTGCGCGGCAAGGGGCTGCCCGCCGTGGGCACCGCCGCGCTCGTGCTCGGAGTGTTCCGCGAGGCCGCCCATGACGAGCCCGACCTGCTGGCCGTCGTCGACAGGATCGAGCGGAGCCTGGCCCGCAACCTCGGCCCGGACGACTTCGTCACCGCGGTGGCCGCCGGCTGTCCCCGGTCAGGGCACTTGGAGGTCGTGAACTGCGGACACGCGCCTCCGCTGCTGATATCCGCCTCCGGAGACGTCACGCAGGTCGAGCCCGCCCGTGCGGCCCCGCCCCTCGGGTTCGCGCCCTCGCCGGACAGGCGCCCCGCCTGCAGCACCTGCCCTTCGCCGTCGGTGACCAGCTGCTGCTCTACACCGACGGCGTCACCGAGGCCCGCGATCACACCCGCGCCTTCTATCCGCTGGCCGCGGGTGTGGCCCGCCATGTGTCCGACGACCCGGCACGCACGCTCGCTTCGGTCCATGACGAGCTGCTGGCCCATGTGGGGGGCCGGCTGCACGACGACGCCGCTCTGCTCCTGCTGCGCAGACGGCCCGCGGACGCGCGCGTTCCCGCACCACCGCAAGCGGAGCTTTCCGCACCGCCCACCGCCGGGCTCCCTGCACGGCCCCAGCCCGAGATCGGCCGACGGCCCGCAACGGAGGTCACGCGACCGACGGGCACGAGCCCACGCGTCGGCCCGGGACAGTGGTCGTACACGAACCCGCGACAGAGGTGACGTGCCGACCCGGGGCAGGGGCCGCGCGGTAGTGCCGGGCCGCGGGGCCGGACGCCAGTGCCCGGGCAGGCGACGTTCGCCCCGTCGCGACGCCCGGCAGGCTCCCCCGGCGCGCGGGAGGTGCCGCCACTCGCCGCACCGGCCGAAAGCCCACGTACGCCCAGTACGAGGACTTCCGGCCGGCACGCCGACAGCACGCACCGGACGCCGCTCCCTGACGGGCAAGCGTTACCTGCCGGGGCACTAGGCCGCCGCGAGATCGGCCCACCGGGTGACGCCGCCGGGGTGGACGCGGGTGCCGTGGCGCGCCGCCAGGGCGTGGACGATCGTCTCGCCCCGGCCGTGCTCGTCCGGGTCGATCCCGGCGAACGAACGGCCCGTCGGGAACGCGGGGCCCGCGTCGGTGACCTCGATGCTCAGGGCCCGCGCGGCGTCATGGGGCGTCCAGGACAGCCGGAGCACGGCCGGCGGGCGGGCGTGGACGATCGCGTTGGTGACCAGCTCGGACACCACGAGGAGCGCGTCCTCGACGAGGTGCTCGGACATGCTCCAGTCGGCGAAGACCGCCGCCACGCTTCGGCGTACGGCCGAGACGGCGCCGGCGACGGGCGGTACCGGACACACGTGTTCGCAGGCCGCCCGAAGCAGCGTGTTGAGCTGTGCCGCCATGGTCTCTCCCGGTGGTGTGTGCGGCCGGTGCGGCGCCATGACGCGCTCCTACCGGCTGTGCAGCAACCTACGGAGACAATTCGGGCGGGTCAATGAACGGCGGTCGGCATTACCGAACGTGGATCTTCGCAGGGCTTCGCGGGGGCGGCCCACCCGTACGGCGAAGCGCCCCGGGCGGTAATAGGCTCGTCTCATGGCCGGACCGGTCCAGTCGATCGAACGGGCGGCGGCGATCCTGCGCCTCCTCGCCGGTGGGCCCCGCCGCCTCGGGCTCGGCGAGGTGGCGGCCTCCCTGGGACTGGCCAAGGGCACCGCCCACGGCATTCTGCGCACGCTCCAGCACGTTGACTTCGTGGAGCAGGACCCGGTGACGGGGAAGTACCAGGTCGGAGCCGCCCTGCTGCACCTCGGCACCAGCTACCTGGACGTCAACGAATTGCGCTCGCGCTCCCTCAACTGGGCCGACGCCCTCGCCGCGCGCAGCGGAGAGGCGGTACGCCTGGGCACCCCCCTGGAGGGCAGCGTGCTCATCGTCCACCACGTCTTCCGCCCGGACGACAGCTTCCAGACCCTGGACGTGGGCTCGCTGCTGCCCCTGCACGCCTCCTCGCTGGGCAAGGTGCTGCTCGCCTACGGGACCGCGACGATCGAACCCGCCAAGCAGCCCGGGCTGGAGGCCTACACCCGGCACACCCTCGTCGACCGCGAGCAGCTCGCCCGGGCGCTCGCCGAGGTCCGGGAACTCGGCTGGGCCGCCGAGGTCCAGGAGATGAGCATGGGAGAGGCCGGGCTCGCCGCGCCGATCCGAGGGCACGGCGGCCTCGTCGTCGGCGCCATCGGGCTGTCCGGGCCGGTCGAGCAGATCTGCGACAGCCAGGGCCACCCCCGCCCGGCCCTGATCACCCTGATCCGCGAGGCCGCGCGGGCGATCTCCAGAGACCTGGGAGCCGCCCGCTGGTAGGCCGCGCCGGCCGCCCTCTCGACCCGTCGGAAGGCAGACCCGATCATGGCTGAACGGTTCGTAATGTCCATCGATCAGGGCACCAACTCGACCCGATGCATCCTGTTCGATCACCGCGGGCGCCTGGTCTCGGTGGCCCAGCGGGAGCATCAGCAGCACTTTCCCGAGCCCGGCCGGGTCGAGCACGACGCCGTCGAGATCTGGCAGAACCTCCGGCGCGTCGTACCCGAGGCCCTGTCCGTCGCCGGTGTCGGCGCGGGACAGGTCGCCGCGATCGGTCTGGCCAACCAGCGCGAGACCACCGTCCTCTGGGACCGGCGCACCGGCGCCCCCGTCGGCCGGGCGCTCGTCTGGCAGGACACCCGTACGGCTCCGCTCGTCGAGGAACTCACCCGGGATCCCGGAGAGGAGTTCTTCCAGCGGCGGTGCGGCCTGCCGCCCTCGACCTACTTCTCGGCGCTGCGGATCCGCTGGCTGTTCGACCACGTCAAGGGGCTCCGGCAACGCGCCGACGACGGCGAGGTGCTGTTCGGGAACATGGAGAGCTGGCTGATCTGGAACCTCACCGGCGGCGCGGACGGCGGTGCGCACATCACCGACCCCACCAACGCCAGCCGCACGATGCTGATGAACATCCGCACGCTCACCTGGGACGACGAGCTGCTGGCCTTCTTCGGGGTGCCCCGCGCGATGCTGCCCGAGATCCGCTCTTCCGCCGAGACGTACGGGGACGCGCGCTCCCTGCTGCCGGGCGTGGCCATCACGGCCGCGCTCGGCGACCAGCAGGCCGCGCTCTTCGGCCAGACCTGCTTCTCCCCCGGCGAGGCGAAGTGCACCTACGGAACGGGCAGCTTCCTGCTGCTCAACACCGGCGCCGACATCGTGCGCTCCCGGCACGGGCTCCTCACCACCGTCGCCTACAAGATCGGGGACCAGAAGCCGGCCTACGCCCTGGAGGGGTCCATCGCCGTCACCGGAGCGCTCGTCCAGTGGTTCCGGGACCGTCTGGGCCTGATCAGCAGCGCCCCGGAGATCGAGACGCTGGCCCGGACGGTCGAGGACAACGGCGGCTGCTACATCGTCCCCGCGTTCTCGGGCCTGTTCGCCCCTCGCTGGCGCAGCGACGCCCGCGGTGTCATCGTCGGCCTCACCTCGTACATCACCAAGGGGCACCTGGCACGTGCGGTCCTGGAGGCCACCGGCTGGCAGACGCGCGAAGTCGTCGACGCCATGAACGCCGACTCCTCGGTTCCCCTCCAGCAGCTCAAGGTGGACGGGGGCATGACGGCGGACAACCTGCTCATGCAGTTCGTGGCGGACGTCCTCGACGTGCCCGTGGTGCGGCCCATGGTCGCCGAGACGGTCTCCCTGGGCGCCGCGTACGCGGCGGGGCTCGCCGCCGGCTACTGGCCGGACCTGGAGGTGCTGCGCCGCAACTGGCACCGGGCCGCGCAGTGGCTGCCCGACATGGACACCGGGCTGCGGGCGGCGGAATACGCCAACTGGCAGCGCGCCGTCGAATGCTCCCTGGGCTGGGCCCGGCCTCCCCGCTCCCCCGACCCCGGCTCCCCCTGACGCCGTCCGCAAGCGCAGGACAGCTTCTGCTCGCCGTCCTCGTCCCTGTCAGTGGGGTCGGGGACCGAGAACGGGGCATCGGCCGACGCTCCGGTCCCCGACCCTGCTCAGTGCCGACGGTCGGCCGCTGATGCGGCCAGTTCGGCGAGCCGGGTGGAGTCCGGCAGCCCGGTGAGTTCGGCGCGTGCCTGTTCGGCGCGGGAGGATGCCATCCGGGCCGCCTGGTCGAGAGCGCCGGTGCGTGTCAGCACGGCGAGGGTGTCCCGGTGTGCGGTGACGGGGTCGGTGCCGCCGCGGAACAGGGCGGTCAGGCGGTCGCGGTCGGCTTCGCCGGCGGCTTCGTAGGCGAGCAGGACGGGCAGGGTGGGTTGGAGGTTGGCGACGTCGCTGAATGACGTCCAGGACGGTCGGCACTCCGCAGGTCAGGTCGCCGCGGATCTCGGTTTCGCGCATGATGCCCTGGCACATGTGGCGTAAGGCCTCGACGGTGACCCGTGCCGCGTGGAGCACCCGATCGGCGGGGCCGGAGCCGAGCAGGGCCGCGATGCCCGCCATCGACAGTCCGTCGCCTGCCACCAGGGCTTCGGCGAGGCCGTACTGCTCGGCGGTTGAGGCCCGCCCGCGGCGTACCGGGTCCTGGTCGATGATGTCGTCGTGGACGAGGCTGGCGACGTGCAGGCATTCGATGCCGGCCGCGAAAGCCAGCACCTGGTCGGCGGTGCCGCCGACGGCTTCGGCCGACTCCATGCAGAGGACGGGGCGCAGCAGCTCGGCCTCCAGAAGCGGAATGTACGTGTCGCCGGCGGCGGTCACAGCAATGGACATGGCGCGTCCTTTCACAGGTCAGCAGGGGATCACGGCGCGCATGCGGGGCCGCCACACGTCGAGCAGCGTGCCCAGGGGCGGCTGTACCGGTCGGTGGAGGACGTCCCGGCCCGCGGCCAGCACTGCGGCGGTGATCAGGGCCATGTACTCACGCAGGCTACTCACGGGGCCGTGGTCCACTTCAGCGGCCTTGTGCAGGTGCCCGGTGACACGCTCCGCCTCGAACGCTACGAGGTCGGCCATAGCCGGTGTCCAGCGTTTCGCCTTGATGTCCTCGGCGCGCACGGTGAACCGGTCGAGGTCCTCCAGCGGCAGGTGGAGGCGCCCGTCATCGAGGTCTTCCGACAGGTCGCGCAGCACATCCGTCAGCTGCGCGACGACGGACAACTCGCGTAACAGCAGCTCACAGTTCCAAGCCCCGCAGAACCTCACGACGACCGTACGCGTGACGCACGTCCCTGACTTCCACCGCACCCCCAGGCCCGTCCACCGTGCCACGCACCAACTGCTGACCACTCACCAGCTGACGACCACTCACCGTCACGGCCGGGCTAGGCATTACGTACGGTCGAAGCCGGGGCCGGAACGTTGATTAGCCCGCACGAGTGAAGCCCGTGCCGTAAACAAGCCGCCCCCGCCGCCTCGGCCGTGTCCTCCCGCCCCATTGTGTTGCGCCTTGTGCGGCCCTACTGTTCGACTTTGCCTGAGTCTGTTTGATGTTGATTGCTCAGGCGGTATGGAGGCCGCAGTGCTGAGTAAGGGGATCGGTTCAGAGGTTGCGATACCCGGCGGCGGTCGGTGGTGGCGGGCGGTCCTCGCGACCGCCGCGACCATCGCCCTGGCCGCGGGCATGACCGCGCCCGCCGTGGCGCAGGACGCCGGCGGGCAGGTACCCGCCGCCACGCCTGCCGCCGGCCCGCGGGCGCACACGGTGAGTTTCGACGGCTACTCGTTCCTCGTCGACGGCAAGCGCACCTATCTGTGGTCCGGCGAGTTCCACTACTTCCGGCTCCCGAGTCCGGATCTGTGGCGCGACATCTTCCAGAAGATGAAGGCCGCCGGGTTCAACGCCACCTCGTTGTACTTCGACTGGGGATACCACTCGCCGAAGCCGGGTGTGTACGACTTCAGCGGGGTGCGTGACGTCGACAAGCTGCTCGACATGGCCCAGGAGGCCGGGCTCTACGTGATCGCGCGCCCGGCGCCGTACATCAACGCGGAGGTCGACGGCGGCGGCCTGCCCGGCTGGCTGACCACCAAGGCCGGCCACAACCGCAGCGACGACCCGCAGTTCCTGAAGTACGCGGACGAGTGGCTGACGCAGATCGACCGGATCCTCGCCCGCCACCAGCTGACCAACGGCACCGGGTCGGTCATCGCCTACCAGGTCGAGAACGAGTACTACAACGGATCGGCCGCCGGCCGCGCCTACATGAAGCACCTGGAGGACAAGGCCCGCGCCGACGGCATCACGGTACCGCTGACCGGCAACAACAACGGCACCTTCAACTCCGGTACCGGCGCCCTCGACGTCGACGGCCCGGACTCCTACCCGCAGGGCTTCAACTGCTCGAATCCCGCGAAGTGGAACGGCGTACCCGACATCAGCTACGACCACCCGGCCGGCAAGCCGCTGTACTCGCCGGAGTTCCAGGGCGGCGCCTTCGACCCCTGGGGCGGACCGGGCTACGACAAGTGCGCCCAATTGATCAACGACCAGTTCGCCAACGTGTTCTACAAGCAGAACATAGCCGTCGGCGCCACCGCGCAGAGCTTCTACATGACCTACGGCGGCACCAACTGGGGCTGGCTGGGCATGCCGGAGAACTACACGTCGTACGACTACGGGGCCGCGATCCGCGAGAACCGCCAGCTCGATCCGAAGTACTACGAGGACAAGCTCATCGGGTACTTCACGCAGTCGGTCGCTCCGCTGACCAAGACCGAGGCGATCAGGGCCACCCCACCGGACGACTCGGCGGTCGTCGACACGGCACGGATGAACCCTGACACCAAGACGCAGTTCCACGTCCTCCGGCACGGGAACGCCACGTCCACGGCTGTCGACAAGACGCACATCTCGCTGGACTTCAACGCCCAGCCGACCGCGGACACCACCTACACCTGGGACGACCCCGACTCCGCGCTGCAGTACGCCGGTTCGTGGTCGCACGTGGCCGACCAGAGCTACACCGGCGGCGACTACAAGCACACCGAGTCGTTCTCGAACAAGGCCGGCGACTCGGTCACCGTCCCCTTCGACGGCACCGCGATCCGCTGGATCGGCTCGAAGACCGACAACCACGGCTACGCCGACGTCTACCTCGACGGCACGAAGGTGGCGACGGTCGACGACTCCGGGGGCGAGAACCAGGCGGTGGTCTTCCAGAAGACCGGCCTGCCCGCCGGGTCACACACCCTGAAGATCGTCGTCGACGGGAACCACAGCTCGGCCTCCACGGACAACTACGTGTCCATCGACGCCATCGACGTGCCGACGGGTACCGCCGCCGCGCAGCCGACCTACCCGGTCGTGCCCCAGCAGCCGGGTACCGCGATCACGCTCGACGGACGCGACTCCCACGTCATCGTGGCCGACTACCGCCTCGGTGACGCGCAGTTGCAGTACTCGACCTCGGAGATCATGACCAGCGCGGCCATCGGGAACCGGGACGTCGCTGTGCTCTACGGCGACCCGGGCAGCGACGGCGAGACCGTGCTGCGCTACTCCTCCAGGCCCACCGTGACCACCAGCGGCGGCACAGTCACGACCACCTGGGACGCGGCCACCGGTGACCTGCGGCTGAACTACACGCACAAGGGCCTGATCCGCGTCAGCATCAGTGGCGGCGCAAAGCGCCCGCTGCTGCTGCTCGTCGGCGACAAGGCCACGGCGGAGACCTTCTGGCGTCAGGACACGGCGACGGGCCCGGTGCTCGTGCGCGGTACCCACCTGCTGCGGACGGCGGCCGGCCGGGACGGCGGCCGCACGGTGGCGCTCACCGGCGACAACGCCGATGACGCGAACATCGAGGTGTTCACCTCCGCCGACCACGTCACCTGGAACGGCAGGAGCCTGGCCACCCGGCCCACCGACACAGGAAGCCTCACCGGGAAGATCCCGGTGGCCGCCCCGGTCCACCTGCCGGCCCTGACGAACTGGAAGCACGCCGAGGAGTCCCCCGAAGCGGCCCCCGGTTTCGACGACTCCGGCTGGCAGGTGGCGGACAGGACGACCACCGACAGCGTCTCCGGCGTCAACTCGCTGCCGGTGCTCTACGCGGACGACTACGGCTTCCACACCGGCAACACGTGGTACCGCGGCCGTTTCCGCGCCACCGGCAAGGAGACCGGCATCCACCTGGTCTCGGACTCCGGCGGCGGTGCGCAGGCGTTCTCCGCCTGGCTCAACGGCACCTTCCTGGGCAGCTCCACCACGGGCAGCGCCGACTTCACCTTCCCGGCCGGTTCGGTGAAGTCCACGGGTGACAACGTCATATCCGTGCTCACCGTGAACATGGGGCACGAGGAGGACTACAACTCGACCAACGGCAACAAGACCGCGCGCGGACTGACCAGCGCCTTTCTCGTCGGGGCGCCGCTGACCTCTCTCACCTGGCGGCTGCAGGGCGTACGGGGCGGCGAGGACCTGCAGGATCCGGTGCGCGGCCCGCTGTCGACGGGCGGTCTGTACGGCGAGCGGGCCGGCTGGTCCCTGCCGGGCTACCCGGACGGCAACTGGAACCGGGTGTCCCTGCCGACGACCGACACCCGTCCCGGGGTCTCGTGGTACCGCACCGACGTCAGCCTCGACCTGCCGCACGGCCAGGACACCTCGCTCGGGCTGACGTTCACCGACGACCCGGCACGCAAGTACCGGGCAACGATCTTCGTGAACGGCTGGCAGGTCGGCAACTACGTCAACTACCTCGGCCCGCAGCACACCTTCCCGGTCCCCAACGGGATCCTGAACCCGAACGGCCGTAACAGCGTCGCCGTCGCCGTGTGGAACCTGGACGGCAGCACCGGCGGACTCGGCAGGGTCTCGCTCACCGACTACGGCAGCTACACCTCCTCCCTGCACGTCGCGCAGAACGACAGCCCCCGCTACGACCCCGAGAAGTACGCGATGCCGAAGCGTCCCGGAGCGGACGTCACCCTGGACGTGCCGGACACCGCTCAGTCAGGACAGGCCTTCACGGCCGAGGAGACGGTGCGGGTGCCGAAGGACGGACCGACCGCCTCCCGGCTGACGGCCTCGCTCTTCGCGCCCGACGGCTGGACCGTGACCGCCACGGGCCCCACGTCGGTCAAGCGCCTGCGGCCCGGCGGATCGGCCGGCTTCACCTGGAAGGTCCAGCCGCCGGCCGGAAAGCTCCCCTCTGCCTCGGCACTCACCGCCACGGTGCACTACCTGCAGAACGGACGGCGGGCTGCCGGCGGTGACGAGCGCATCGTCGGCGGGATCCCGCCGGCTCCGCCGGCCGGGAAGAGCGCTGTGAGCGACCTGCCGTTCTTGTCGTCCACCAACGGGTGGGGTCCGGTGGAACGTGACACCAGCGTCGGCGAACAGGCGGCCGGGGACGGCCGTCCGATCAGTGTCGCCGGTGTCCGATACGCCAAGGGCCTGGGCACCAACGCGGTCAGCGACGTCGAGCTCTACCTCGCGGGAAAGTGCTCCCGGTTGACGGCGGACGTGGGCGTCGACGACGAGACAGGCGGTGCGGGAACGGTGACGTTCTCCGTGATCGCCGACGGCAAGACCTTGGTGACCACGCCGACGATCCACGGCAAAGAGGCCGCGGTACCGATCGACGTCGACCTCAGCGGCGCCCAGGTGGTCGACCTCAAGGTCGGTGACGCCGGCGACGGCAACGGCAACGACCACGGCGACTGGGTGGTGCCGACGCTGACGTGCGGCTGACAACCCAGCCGCGCTTCGCTGTCTGACCTGCTCAGAGGCATCGTCCGGAGTGCGGTTGGCTGATGGCCCCTCAGCGGCCGTCGTGCCGGGCAGCCCCTCCGGCAGGTGAAGTCGTCGTCCGCGGTGGCAGCGGCGGGCGACGACTCGGCGTCCGCGGCGCCAGTGTGACCGGTTCGGCGGCACCCCCTTGTGCCGCCGAACCGGCCGCCATGACCGCGAGGCAGGCATGGCCGAGCACCTCCCAGGGTCATGTGCCCGTACCGGCCGCCCCGGCGTCGCCCGCGATGCCGGGAAGCAACGCCGCAGGCAGGTGGCGGGGCCCGAGGGCGTCGGCTGCCTGACCGCCGGGACGGTGTGTCAGACCACGGCGAGCCGGTCCACGAGCAGCTGCGTCCTCCGCTCGGCGTCCTGCGGCAGCAGCCGTCCCGCCCGGGTCAGGGTCGCGATCCCGTGCAGGGACGCCCAGAACACCTCGGTGAACAGCCCCGGTTCGACGCCGTCCCCGGCGGCCTCGTCGAGGGTCTCCAACAGCGCGGCGAAGGCGTCCTTCAGCGGCTCCGGGGTGTCCTCCTGCGCGTACGCCAGTCCGCCGTCGAGCTGGAAGACGGCGTCGTAGACGGCCGGGTTGCGTTCCGCGAAGTCGAGGTAGGCGCGCGCGAGGGCGGAGACCCGGGCGCGGGGGCCGTGCGCGGCCGCGGTCGCGGCGCGCACGGTCGTGGCCATCTCGGTGGCGCCCTGGAGGGCGACGGCGCCGATGATCTCGCGTTTGCCGCGGAAGTGGCTGTAGAGGACGGGCTGGCTGTATTCGATGCGCTCGGCGAGCCGGCGGGTGG
>NZ_JBVJMF010000018.1:0-176760 GCF_055584345.1 Streptomyces sp. NPDC104106 | reverse complement strand
GGAAGCGGTGCCAGGCCACACCCATGTCGGTCTTCAGGGCGACGACGATCATCCAGATGAAGGAGGTCGCGATCTTCAGGCCGGCGAAGAAGTAGACGAGGTTGTCCAGGGTGGGGCGGTCCATTCCCCGGAACCAGACGACCAGCGGGTAGGAGAGGAAGACGGACGGCTCGTAGTGGTCGACGTGGTGCAGGGCGGCCTCGAGGGCGTGCAGCACCATGATGCAGGTGCCCACGACGAGGATGACGGCCTCGACGAAGTAGGCCTGGCCCCAGTTGGAGCCGGCGAAGCGGGACTTGCGCTCCGGCTTGTCCGCCCTGCTCAGCTGACGGACCACGACCAGCACCGCGATGCCGGCCACGGTCGCCGTGCCGATGAACTCGACGAACACGTTGTACGGCGCCCAGTCGCCGATGACCGGCAGCACCCAGTCCGGGCGGAACAGCTGGCCGGTGGCGTTGACCAGGGTCTGGAGCAGTGTGTAGAAGCCGATCGCCACGAACCAGTGCGCCACCCCGATGACGCCCCAGCGGTTCATCCGGGTGTGACCGACGAACTCCCGGACGAGTGTGACCGTCCGGGAGTAAGGATTGTTGGTCCGAAGTCTCTTGGGCACGGGCTGGCCCAGCCGTACGAAACGCAGGATCCGCACGAGAGCGCGGCCGAACAGCGCGAAGCCGACCGCCATCAGGGTCAACGACACGATGATCGCGACGAGTTGCATGAGTGGGCTCCTCGGAACCGGCAAAAGTCAGTTACTAAGCGGTAACTTAGCTGCTTTCGCCTGAGGTTACCCACTTATCGCACCGGACCACAGCCATCGGAACGGTGATCTGCGCCGCTGTGGCGGGGCCCGCCCGACTCCCGTCTGTCACAAGGCCGTTCACGTGTATCGGCCCGCGGCGACCGCGCGGGCGGGAGCGAGCGGGGGCGTGGCGGACTGCTGCGCGTCCACACCCAGTGGGCTCTCCGGCGCGGCCACCAGTATCGACTGCTGGAGCCGGCGCAGCCGGGCCGACGGCTCCAGGCCGAGGTCCCGCACCAGAGTGCCGCGCAGCCGGTGGTAGACCTCCAGGGCCTCGCCGCGCCGGCCGGAGCGGTGCAACGCCAGCATGAACTGGGCGTGCAGGTTCTCATGGGTGCGGTAACGGCTGGTCAGCACGGTCAGCTCGGCGAGCAGTTCACGGTGCCGGCCGAGCCGCAGATCGGCCTCGATGCGCTGGTCGAGGGCGCACAGCCGGCTCTCCTCCAGCCGCTTGGCCTCCATCTCCAGGCGAGCTCCGGCCTGTACGTCGGCGAAGGCCGGACCGGTCCACAGGTCGAGCGCCTCGCGCAGCAGCCGGGAAGCCTCCTTGAAGTTCCCGGCGTCGATGGCGCGGTAGCCCATGCCGGCGAGCCGCTCGAACTCGCGCACGTCACTGTTCCCCCCGCCGGAGACGAGCATGTACCCGCCCGGCGCGGTGACCAGGACGTCCTTGGCGCTGCGCCGCGGGGCCGACTCGCCCTCGGCGGACGCCTGCCGCGCCAGCGCGGCGCCGATGAGGTCGCGCAGTTGCAGGACATAGGTCTGCAGCGTGGTGCGCGCACTGCGCGGCGGGCAGCCGGCCCACAGCTCGTCGGTCAGGGCGAAGACCGGCACCACCTGGTCGGCGTGCAGCGCGAGGAGTGCGAGCACCTGGCGGGGCTTGGGCGCAGTAGGAGCGATGGACACCCCGTTCTCCCTGACGTCCAAAATGCCCAGTACGTCGATCTCCATGCCGTTGCCCCCTAGGTCGGTGTCTGTCATACCGGCACCCACCGAGTACAAAACAGGCCGGACGGTTTGTCAATACCAAACCGCACGTGCTGTTTTGGGTGCACCGTACAACAGGCTTCCCTGCACCTTCCCTTGCCAGCCGCCTGACGTGCGGTTTTACTCAGCTCCACGCCTGCGTGCAGTAAGAACGACGCAACAGACCTCCAGCGAATCACCGAGAGCACGCCTCGACAAACAGGCACTCGGTGGCGAGACGTAGCCGCTGACAGACCTGCTAACAAACCAATCGCGCGGTTGTCTTCGTCCTACTGCGGCGGGTTGCCGTGCTTGCGGGAGGGCAGCTCGCCGTGCTTGCTGTGCAGCATGGCCAGGGACCTGACGAGCACCTCGCGGGTCTCGGCGGGGTCGATGACGTCGTCCACGAGGCCGCGTTCGGCCGCGTAGTACGGGTGCATCAGCTCGGACTTGTACTCCTTGACCATCCGCGCCCGCATGGCCTCGGGGTCCTGGGCCTCCGCGATCTGGCGGCGGAAGATGACGTTGGCGGCGCCCTCGGCACCCATCACGGCGATCTCGTTCGTCGGCCAGGCGTAGGTCAGGTCGGCGCCGATCGACTGGGAGTCCATGACGATGTAGGCACCTCCGTACGCCTTGCGCAGGATGAGCGAGATCCTCGGCACGGTGGCGTTGCAGTAGGCGTACAGCAGCTTCGCGCCGTGGCGGATGATCCCGCCGTGCTCCTGGTCGACGCCGGGGAGGAATCCCGGCACGTCCAGGAGGGTGATGATCGGGATGTTGAAGGCGTCGCACATCTGGACGAAGCGCGCAGCTTTTTCGCTGGCCTCGATGTCCAGGACGCCCGCGAGGACCTGCGGCTGGTTGGCGACGATGCCGACGACCCGGCCGTCCATGCGGGCCATCGCGCAGATGATGTTGCGGGCCCAGCGCTCGTGGACCTCCAGGTACTCGCCGTCGTCGACGATCTCCTCGATGACCTTGGCCATGTCGTACGGCCGGTTGCCGTCCGCCGGCACCAGGCTCAGCAGCACGTCGCTGCGCCGGTCGCCGGGGTCGCCGCCGCGCACCCGGGGCGCCGACTCGCGGTTGTTCTGCGGGAGCAGCGAGAGGAGGTAGCGGACCTCGGCGATGCAGGTCTCCTCGTCGTCGTACGCGAAGTGGCACACGCCGGAGGTCTCGGCGTGCACGTCCGCGCCGCCCAGGCCGTTCTGGGTGATCTCCTCGCCGGTGACGGCCTTGACGACGTCGGGGCCGGTGATGAACATCTGCGAGGTCTCGCGGACCATGAAGACGAAGTCCGTCAGGGCCGGGCTGTAGGCGGCGCCGCCCGCGCACGGGCCGAGCATCACGCTGATCTGCGGGATGACGCCGGACGCCTTGGTGTTGCGCTGGAAGATGCCGCCGTACCCGGCGAGCGCGCTGACGCCCTCCTGGATACGGGCGCCCGCGCCGTCGTTCAACGACACCAGGGGCGCGCCGACCGCGATGGCCATGTCCATGATCTTGTGGATCTTGGTGGCGTGGGCCTCGCCGAGCGCGCCACCGAAGATCCGGAAGTCGTGCGCGTAGACGAAGACCGTACGGCCCTCGACCGTACCCCAGCCGGTGATCACACCGTCGGTGTACGGCTTCTTCGCCTCCAGGCCGAAGCCCTGGGCGCGGTGCCGGCGCAGCTGCTCGACCTCCTGGAAGGAACCCGGGTCCAGGAGCAGCTCGATCCGCTCCCGGGCCGTCAGCTTGCCCTTGGCGTGCTGCGCCGCCGTCGCCTTCTCGCTCGGTCCGGCCGTCGCCTGGGCGCGTATCGCGTGCAGCTCGGCCACGTGCCCGCGGATGTCGGCCGGCGCACTCACGGCCGGCGCCAGTGCAGTCGTCATCGCCATCTCTGGTCCCTTTCTGGGACAAGACACTCAAGAGAGCCCGCCCCGTGCCATCGAGTCACATCAGAAACCGCATAGGCGGTCAGGTTTCCTTGCGGTGGAGGGCGTCTCGGGCCGCGGTCGACTCATCGCCAACTGTCGGGTGCCGCATAGCCGTCGGGCCGCTTCCACCAGTTCCAGCCGGGTGCCGACGACTCCTCGGACTCCTCCTGGCCACAGGTCCGCAGGGCGTGCAGCAACACCACCGTGACGGCGGCCAGCTCCTCGTCACCGGCCTGGCCGCGTTCCACGCGCAGCACGGTTTCTCCGTTCTCCATACGGCGTTTGCCCCCTCCTCACGGCTCCCGGTCATGGTTGATCGGGCAACTCGAGGAGTGCTGAGGGATCGCTTGAGGATCGCGACGGCGCGTGGGGCAGGGCGATGGGGACAGAGGGACGAGCACGGCACAAGGGCGCCTTGTCGGCCACGGAATCGTCCAAGGTCGTCGGCGCTGCGGGCCCCGCCATTGCCGGTGGCGGAAAGCGTGCGGGCGAATGGCTGGAAGCGACCACTCCAGAAGTGGAGGAGCGGAGTCCCTGCTACCGCTGGAAAGTAAACCGGTGGGTATGTATCTTCGGGGCCACTCAGGCAAACCCACAGATGACGCCCGCTCAGGGGGACCCAGACATGTCTGCGAGCACCTTCCGCGTCCACGGCACGATTCCCGCCGGCCGGCGAGCGCAGAGCGACACCAGGATCCCGCAGGACGACACCGCGCCTCACCGGCCGTCGTGGACCACCACGGTCCCAAGGGAGTTCGTGCACCGCGCCAGCGTCGCCGAGGTGATGCTCACCGACTGGAAGCGCGTGCACGACGACCGCTTCGTTCTCGCCGCCCAGTGGCCCCGCGGACACAGCTTCTTCGCCAACGTCGACGGCTGCCACGACCCGCTGATCGCCGCAGAAACGATCAGGCAGGCCGGCATCCTGCTGGCCCACGCCGAGTTCGGGGTCCCGCTCGACCATCACCTGCTCATGGCGGACCTGAGCATGGCCGTACAGCCCGAACACCTGCGCGTCGGCTGGGCGCCGGCCTCGCTCGAACTGGATGTGACGTGCGTGGACGTGAAGTGGCGCCGCGGCGCCTTCACCGGCTGCCGCATCGAGGTGGCGTTCCACCGGGACGGCTTCCTGGCCGCTACCGGGGGCGGGACGCTCACCTGCATCTCCCCCCGGGTCTACGAGCGGTTGCGCGCCGCCAGGGTCCTCTCGGGCGGCCAGCCCGACGTACTGCCCCTGACCGCCCCGGAGGCCCCCCAGACGGTGGGGCGCATGTCTCCCACGGATGTCGTGCTCTCCCCCGTCGGCGAGCCCGGCCGCTGGCAGCTGCGGCTGGACACCCGGCACCCGGTGCTCTTCGACCACCCGGTCGACCACGTGCCCGGCATGGTGCTGCTCGAGGCGGCCCGCCAGGCCGCGGTCGCGACACTCGGGCAGGCCTCGCTGCCGCTCGCCCTCACCAGCGAGTTCTCACGCTATGTCGAGATGGACGCGCCCTGCATCGTCGAGGCGGTCCCGATCCCGGCGCCGCAGGCGCACCAAAGGGCCGTGCTCGTGACCGCCCGTCAGGACGGGCACATAGCCTTCCGGGCCACCATGGCCGTGGCGTCGCCCACCGGATGACCCGCCAGGGCCGGTGAGCACGGCGCCGCTCACCGGCCCCGCCGCAAAAACCGACCAGAGTCCTTGTTTCTGTTCGGGGCGCGGAATGGCGTCCCGCACACCGGTCGCCGCTGACACCAGGCACCGACACCGGCTCCGTTCCGGGCAGGCGCTCGCGGCAAGGGGCACCACTGCCCCGGGGCGGACCGGCGAGGGCACACCGCTGCCAGGACCGCCCCTGTGCCGCCTACGACCATGGCGGGCACGTCCGGCCCGGACCATGACCCGCAGACCCCGCCCGGAGAAGGCCCTGGTACACACCGTCCCCGCCGGCCGGACCGCCGGACCTGAGGGGTTGGGGTGCGCGGGGGCCGCACTCCCCCACCCCACCCCACTCCCCTCCCGCCGAGCCCCGGCCCCGTTCCGTCTACGTCCGCGCCGCCTGCGCGGACGCGTCCCGGGGTGCACCGTCGCCGCAGGCGGGATCGCCCGTGACCGCCGGGGCGAAGGCGTGGAGATGGTCCTCGGCCCACTGCCGGAAGGATCTCGCCGGCCGGCCCGTGACCGCGCGGACGGTGTCCTCCACCCCGGCCTTGGCGCCCGCCCGCTGCCGTTGCGCGCCCGCCAGCAGCGCCTCGACGACCGGGGCCGGATACCGCCTGCCCAGGGCGGCGCGCGCCGCGTCCTCGGTCAGTTCCTCGAAGCGCAGGGGAACCCCGAGCAGCCGGCCGAGCACCTCCGTCTGCCCGGTCGCGGTGAGCGCCTCCGGGCCGGTCAGCGTGTAGGCGCGTCCGGCATGGCCGTCCGCGGTCAGGGCGCGTACGGCGACCTCGGCGACGTCCCGGGGATCGACGCAGGCGTTGGCCGACGTGCCGAAGAGCGCGCGGACGGTGCGCTCGGAGCGTATGGAGGCCGCCCAGGCAAGGGAGTTGGACATGAAGGCGCGCGGGCGCAGCAGGGTCCACTCCAGAGGTGAGGCGCGCAGCAGTTCCTCGCAGGACCGCTGCCACCGGGTGACGAGGTCGTCGGCCCCGGGGTCGAGTACGCAGGCCGCGGAGAGTTTGACCACCCGGCGCACTCCGGCCGCCTGTGCCGCGCGCATGAACCGGGTGTCGTGCGCGCCCGTGGCGTCCGTGGTGACGAGGAACGCCGCGCGCACGCCGGTCAGGGCCCGGGCCAGCGATGCCTGGTCCGCGAAGTCCCCGGCGACCGGCTCCGCCGTCGCCGACACCTCCGTGATCTCGGCGGGGTCCCGGGCCATCGCGCGTACCCGTTCCCCGGCGGGCAGCCGCCGGACCACCTCCCGGCCCACGGTCCCGGTGGCCCCGGTCACGAGGATCACCGGGTCCTCCCCCGCCGTCCGGCCGGCACCCGCGTCCGCGGTCCGTCGTCGTCCATGGCTCTGTCCTCTCACGTGGTGCGCGTTGTCACCACTCGTTGATCTCGTATGTCCAGACGCAGCGAAACCTTGTAAGATACAAACTGGACGGTTTTTATTGGTGGGCTCATCAGGACGAAGGAGGCCGACAGTGGTGACGCAGGACCGGGCGATCCGCACACGGCGGACGATCCTCACAGCGGCGGCCAAGGTCTTCGAGGAGCGGGGCTACCAGGCCGCGACGATCAGCGAGATCCTGACCGCCGCCGGTGTGACCAAGGGCGCTCTCTACTTCCACTTCGCTTCGAAGGAGGACCTGGCGGAGGGCGTGATCAGCGAGCAGGACCACCAACTGCCCATTCCCGAACGGGCCTGCAAGGTGCAGGAGCTGGTCGACACGGTCGTCCTGCACGCCTACCACCTGCAGACCGACCCCTTGGTGCGGGCGGGTGTCCGGCTCTCGCTCGACCAGCAGGCCCAGGGGCTCGACCGCAGCGGCCCCTTCCTGCGCTGGAGCGCGGTCGGCATCGACCTGCTGACGCGGGCCCAGGCCCAGGGCGAGCTGCTGCCGCACGTGGTGCCGGCCGAGACGGCCGACGTCCTGGTGGGGGCCTTCGCCGGCGTCCAGGCCATGTCCCAGGCGCTGTCCAACTACCAGGACCTGCCCAGCCGGGTGGCCGCCCTGCTGCGGCACATGCTGCCGAGCGTCGTGATGCCCTCGGTGCTCGCCGCGGTGGACATCACCGAGGCCAGGGGCGCGGCGGTGCACGAGGAACTGCGGGTCCCGCAGGACGTGCGGCCGCCCGCGGCCGTCAGCTGACGGCGCCGGACAGCGCACCTGTCGCCTCCAGTCCCTCGTCCGCCGCTGGCCCGCCGGCTGTGAGGTACGCGCTCAGCGCGCGCGGCAGCGGTCCTCCCCCGGCCGTCCAGCCGACGTACCCGTCGGGCCGTACGAGGACGGCCTCGTAGGGCAGTTCGGGCACCGGCTCGCACCGAACCACCCGCACCAGTCCGGCCCAGGGCCGGGCCTCGGCCACGTAGCCGCCGTCCCCGCGCCCCGCGCGGTCGTGCCCGCCCAGGAGCAGCAGCAGCGGCCGCCCGTCGCGCAGCAGGCGGATCACGTCGGTGCGTCCGCCCCGGGTGGTCAGCGCGACGTTCTGCAGGAACCTGCCCTCCAGCGGGGAGGAATCGGCGCCGCGCGCGGGCAGCACAGTGTCCTGGGCGCTGAGCATGGACGCCAGGACGCCGCTTTCCGGTCCCGCGAGCAGCTCGCCGAACAGGGCGCGCAGCGGGTCCAGTTCGGCATCAGGGCGCATGATGGCAAGCTGGGCGCGGGTGTTGTCGATCACCCGCTGCGCGGCGGGCCGGCGCTCCTCGTCGTAGGTGTCGAGCAGCCCGTCGGCCGCGGCGCCGCGCACCGTGAGCGCCAGCTTCCAGGCGAGATTGAGGGCGTCCAGCACGCCGGTGCTCAGCCCCTGACCGGCGATCGGGAAGTGCACGTGCGCCGCGTCCCCCGCCAGCAGGATCCGGCCGTTGCGGTAGGACCGCACGAGCCGGGAGAAGTCGCTGAACCTGGTCAGCCACCGCGGTTCGCACATCGCGATCTCGCGCCCGGCGATCCGGGAGACCTCCCGGCGCAACTCCTCCAAAGTCAGCGGCAGATGACGGTCCCGGTGCGTGTCCAGGCAGTTCAGAGTGCGCAGATGCGTCCTGCCGTGCGGGACGTCCTTGGCGACGATCCAGCCCCGCGGGGTGCGGTGCCAGCCCGGCCGCAGGGCGTCCGCCTCCCGGAGCCGGACGTCCCCCGCCATCGCGGAGACGGTCGCCGGACGCGTCCAGGAATCGAATCCCGCCTGCTCGCGTACGGTGCTGCGCGCGCCGTCCGCCCCCACCACGTACGCGGCCGCGCAGCTGATCGGGCCGCGCGGTCCCTGCGCCGTGACCCGGACCCCGTCCGGCCCCTGGTGCACCCCGGTCACCCGGTGACCGCGCAGGATCACCGCGCCCGCGGCCCGGGCGCGCGCCTCGAAGTGCCGTTCCAGTTCCGCCTGCGGGCACTTGAGGATCGGCGTCGGTTCCAGGGCCGGGGCGGAGATGCTCAGTCCGGGGATCCCCGCGAAATGAAACGGCCGGCTCGCCGAGGCCGGCCCGGTCATTGCGGCGGTGAGCCCGCCGAGATGACCGCGCCGGTACAGGGACTGCACGGCCCGGGCGTGCAGCGTGGTCGCCTTGGGCCGGCCGGACACGGCCGTCTCCGCCTCGACGACCACGGTACGGACGCCGTACCTTGCCAGCTCGCAGGCGATCAACAGACCAACCGGACCTCCGCCCGCGACCACCACGTGTGCCTGCATATCACCGACCATGCCCGGAACACCCCCCTGTTCCCGGATTGCGCTGTCACCGTCGAAATACGCAACATCTGTATTTAGAACCGCACGAATCTCGCCATGTGCGCAGGGCTCAAAATATACCGGGTGGACGGTTCTTTGCAATGCTCCGCGTCATGCCTTGCGGAGAACTTTTGAACGCGTTCCGTTGAACGGCATCCACGAGAGGCCGGCGCCTACAGGGGCAGGGTGAGGCCCAGTTGCCGCGTCGCGGCCGCGGCTCCCTGCGCCGGCGACGAGGACGGTCCGCCCCCCGAGCGCTCCGTCTTGCGGCCCTTGGCGCCCGGTGCGAGGGTCCGCGGATCCACGGCCTCGGCGGGTGCCCCGGTCGCGTACAGGCCGTCCGGCTCGGTGTCACGGTCGTGCGGCAGCAGCCAGAAGACCCGGCGGCGGAACGTGCCCGACGAACGGGAGGGTTTGGCCTCGGGCCGGAGCGGCGCGTAGCCCACCATCCGGCCGTCGCGGTGGTAAGCAGGCATGCTGCAGCGGGTCGGCAGCCGGTCCAGGCTCTGGCGCACAGAGTCCAGCCTGCTGATGTCCTCCAGCCAGACGAACTCGACCTCGTGGACGATCTCGTCCTCTGCGATGAGGGCACTCATGGCGTCGTCTCCTCGTCGGCGACCAGTCCGATGCCCGGGTAGTACTTGCGCTGGTTGGACAGGACCCTTTCCCTGGGTGACGCGAGCCCTACCGCCTCACGCACGCGTGCCGCGAACGCCCGGGACGACACGGCCTGAGCCCCCTCATTCTGACACCACGCCCGGTACGCCGCGTAGGGCCTGGCCTGTTCCGCTCGCATCCCCGCCTCGATCCGGCAACTCTCACTCAGGAAACGCCCGGTGTAGTCCTCGGTCTCGGCATAGGCGGTCGTGGCGATCCGCACCCGCTCCGGTCCGCTCAGCTCCTTCTCCCCCGCCAGATACCGGCGGGCGCCCGTGACGAGCCGGTTGAGGATGCCGGGGCCCTCCTCGTTGACGAGGATGTCCGCCAGATTGCCGATCTTGCGGTCGTCCGACACGACCCGCTCGAACGGGATCAGCCGCATCCGCCGCCAGAAGGCGAAACCCCCCGTGCCCACCTCGGGCCGGTGGTTGCCCAGCGGCCAATCACCAGCCGCTCCTTGAGCCGGGGATCGGCATCGGGCCCGGTGACGCATGCGGGACTGACGACGGTCAGTGCCGACGGCATTCGCAGCATCTTTCGCTCGCGCCCCGCCAGCCACAGCAGTTGCCGTTTGGGGAACGGCGGCAGACAACGTCACTGAGATCGGCCGCCGTACCCAGCTGCCGAAGCGGCAACGTCACCCGAGACCAGCTTCAAATCCAACAAGGTCACCTGCGACAGCGAGAACATCCGGCGAGACGGGACATGAACCCCGTGAGCGCAGGTCAAGGGCTGCGAGTCCGAAATGAGAGCTCTGGGCAAGCGTTCGGGGAACGGTCACGATGACGGTGCCCCGAACGGAGCGGCTTGATCGATCTGGAGGTGACGGTCAGCACCTTCACCCGGAGAGGCCGGCGAAATCGCCGGCAGCGGGCCGGAAATCCTTGATACTTCTCAAGTTGCCTCGCGACCAATAGCAAGGGAAGTGTCGCGGCTCAGCTTCGTCGGCGGGCGGCCGGGGCGGGTGATCACTGCTGTTGGTGCGGCAGAGTCAGACGATCCGGGCGTGGCAGGAGGTCGGGCACATGGGGACGACTGTGGCGGTGGCGGACACGCAGGACAACGTCGAGCGCCCGCGCCGCCCTCGTCCTCACCCACTTCGAGCACAGGCCCGGTGAGGAGACTCCGCGCCCCGCAGTAGCTCGCTGTGCAATCCGGCACCGGAACGATCGCTTCACAGTGCGAAAGAGCACCCTCCAATGCCGTCAGCCGTTGGTACGTTGCGATCTGACGGGCGGTGGGTGGGAGAGCTGGTCGAGCCATTCCTGCTCATCGCGGTGACGGGGACCAACCCCCTGACCTGCGGCGGCGGAAGTTTGACGCGAGCGGCCCTGACACGCCGTCAAGCCATCGAGCTGAAGGGGGACGCACATGAAAAGGAAAGGCATCATCCAACGAGTCGCCGTCGCATCGGCGATGATCGTGGGATCGGCCACGCTCAACGTTGGGCTCTCGGGCACCGCGCAGGCCGCGAGCTGCGTGAATCCGGTGGGCGTGACACCAGCCCTGGACCTCAAGGCGCCCGACGGCAGCGGCATCGGGTACCTGTATCTGGGCTACTTCTCCTCCTGCCGCTCGGCCTACGCTGAGCTACACCTCACCAGCGGCGCCAACGCCAGGGCGGTCGCCCACGCAGAGGTGTCCATCGTGAACACCGTCACCGGGCGGGTGTACGGCGACAACACCACCTTCGACGTAAACACAAACGGCGGATGGGCGGACAGCGCCTTCATCCCGATCGACAGCGGCATCTACTACAACGCGACCCCGGAGGTGACGATCGTCTACGACCAG
Organism: Streptomyces sp. NPDC104106; assembly: GCF_055584345.1. NCBI lineage: Bacteria > Bacillati > Actinomycetota > Actinomycetes > Kitasatosporales > Streptomycetaceae > Streptomyces > Streptomyces sp. NPDC104106. The sequence goes on along the minus strand of NZ_JBVJMF010000018.1, from coordinate 165,242 downwards.
TACCACTGGTGCACTGGAGTGGGATGGACCCACGACTTCTCCAGCGGGGGCCGCAACACTTGGTCACTCGACGCTGGCCAATCGGGGACCTGCAGCAACTGATCGTGTTCCACTCAGGCCCGCTGCCCGATTTCGCCGGCCTCCTCCGGGTGAAGGTGCTGACCGTCACCTCCAGATCGATCAAGCCGCTCCGTTCGGGGCACCGTCATCGTGACCGTTCCCCGAACGCTTGCGTAGAGCTCTCATTTCGGACTCGCAGCCCTTGACCTGCGCTCACGGGGTTCAGAAACAGGCACTCAGCTTGACTCTGTCGGGGATCTTGGAGTTTCCCGGTGCGGCAGAAAGATCGACGGGCATGCTCGGGTGGCTCCGCCGATTGATACAGCTGTCGAGGTGCTCGTTGTCCCTTCGTCCCCGTTCCGGTGAGCAGGTCCCGTCTCTGACTGTGCAGGTTGCGCGGGCGAGCAACCCGGGTGGTACGACGGCGATATGGGTACGTGACCGGCTGGTTGGCCTGTGGTGTGACGAGGACTTCGCCGACTGGTACCCGCGGGACGGGCGTCCGGGTCTCTCGCCTGCTCAACTGGCCACCGTCTGTGTGCTGCGGTTCCTGCTCGGCCTGTCGGACCGGCAGGCCGCCGAGTCGGTCCGCTGCCGCATCGACTTCAAGTACGCCATGGCCATGGAACTGGGCGGTCCCGGCTTCCACCACAGTGTGCTGGCTGACTTCCGAGACCGTCTTGCCGAAGACGACCGTGCTGACCGGCTCCTCGACCTCGTGCTGGCCCGTCTCACGGAGGCCGGCCTGGTGCGTGAGCGCACCACGCAGCGCACCGACTCCACCCACGTCCTGGCCGCGGTGCGCGACCTGACCCGCCTGGAGATGGTCACCGAGGCGGTCCGCGCCGCACTCGAAGAAGTCGCCGGCACCTCCCCTCACCTGCTCGACGAGCTGGTCGACGAGGACTGGGGCTGCGCTACGGCCGGCCGGTCCGCCTGGGCAAGAACCCCACCAAGCGAAAGACCAGGATTCTTGCCACCGGAAACGACGCCGTCCGACTCCTGGAACACCTCTACCGGCACGGAGCAGACCGCACATCCGGCCCTCGCATCCAGGCCCTGCGGCAGATCATGGTGCAGAACTACCACCGTGACGCCGCAGGACATCTGCGCCGGCGCACCGCCGAGAAGGAAGGCGGGCCCGGACTGCCGCCCTCGTCGAGGGCGATCGTCTCGCCCTACGACACCTCGGCCCGCTACGCACGGCACGGACACATCATCAGCTGGAAGGGGTTCACCGCCCACCTGACCGAGACCTGTGCCCCCGACGGCCCCCACGTGATCACCGACGTGGCCACCACCGCGGCCACCACCCACGACAGCAAGGTCCTGCCCGGCGTCCACACCCGCCTGGCGCGTCGCGGGCTGCTGCCCGCCGAGCATCTGGTCGACGCCGGCTACACCTCCCTGCCCCACCTGGAACAAGCCGCCCGTGAACACCAGATCACCGTCTCCGGGCCGCTGAAGAGCAACCCCACCCGCCAGCACCGCCGAGGCGAGGGCTTCGCCCGGGACGACTTCCCCGTCGACTACGACAAGCAGCAGGTCACCTGCCCCCAGGGACAGGTCAGCGCAGGCTGGCACGGCCCCTACCCGACCTCCTCGCCCACCGCGGCCCCGCTGATCGTGGCCAGGTTCACCAAGAGCCAGTGCCGCCCCTGCCCGGCCCGCACCCCGTGCACCACCACCGCCGACAACGCCCGCACCGTGGGCTTTCCCCCACGAGAACTCCGCGACCTGCAACTCCGCGTCCGCACCGAGCAGCAGACGCCCGAGTGGACGACGCGTTACGCGGTCCGCTCCGGTGCGGAGGGCACGGTCAACGAGTTCGCCCATGGCCACGGCATGCGGCGCTGCCGCTACCGAGGGCAGGGAAAGGCCCACATCCAGCACGTCCTGACGGCCATCGCCGTCAACATCGAGCGCCTCAGCGGACTGCCACCGGCCGAGGATGCCCCCATACCCCGCCGGCCGACTGCCTTCCAGAGCTACCTCGACCAGCGCGAGTCACCCCGGCTGAAATCCTCGCGAACCCTGGGCAGTTGACCTCGCCAAGCCCAAGATCCCCGACAGAGTCAAGCTCAGTGCCCGCCGGCGATGCTCCCCCGCTCACCTCGTTGGCCCGGTCCTGTTCCTCACCCCGCGAGCCGGCTGTTGTCGGTGAAGCGGGTCCGCCCGGCCTCCTCAGCGGTCACGACCATGACCGGTCAAAGGGTGAGCGGACCCTTCCGGGCCGACCCTCGGTTGCCGTCCGGGGACAGTTCCCGCCCAACGCTCACCGTGTCGCGACGTCGTGGGCGGTGCCGTCCGTGATGGCCCGGAGTTTGTCGGGGTTGGCAACGTTGTGGATGGCGGTGATACGACCGCCGGCGTCGAAGTCGAAGGTGACGGTGGCGATCACCCGGTCCGGGGCGCTGAACACCATGCCCGGGCCGCCGTTGACCTCGACGAGCTCTGCGCGCATGTCGGCGGGCTGAACACCCTGGTAGGTGACCGTGCCGATGGCCGCGAACCATGCGGCCACGGTCTGCGCTCCCACGACCGGCTTGAGCGCCTGACGGACCTTGCCGCCGCCGTCGGTCCACAGGGTGACGTCCGGGGACAGCAGCTCCATCAGGGTGTTGATGTCACCACCGGTCGCGGCGGCGAAGAACCGCTCGGTGACCTCGCGCTGCCGAGAGCGGTCGGCGGCAAACCGGCACCTGCGGGCCCGTACGTGCTCGCGCGCACGATGCGCGGCCTGTCGTACCGCCGCCTCGGACCGTTCCACCGCCTCCGCGATCTCGGCGTGGCTGAAGCCGAAGACTTCCTTCAGTACGAAGACCGCGCGCTCCAGCGGGCTCAGCGTCTCCAGCACCACCAGCATCGCCATCGACACCGACTCCGCGTCCGTGATGGCGTCGGCGGTGTCGCCGCTGGTGAGGATGGGCTCGGGCAGCCACGGGCCGACGTAGGTCTCGCGCTTGTGCCGGGTGGAACGCAGGCGCCCCAGCGCCAGGTTGGACACGATCCGCGTCAAGTACGCCTTGGGATCAGCGACTTGGGAACGGTCGGCGGACGACCACTTGATCCAGGCGTCCTGCACCGTGTCCTCGGCATCGGCCGCGGAGCCAAGGACGCGGTAGGCCACGGAGAACAGCAGCTTGCGGTACTCGTGAAAGACCTGCTGGTCGGCGCTCACTCGGCACCCTCGGCGCGGCGGGTGAAGCGGCCTCCGTGCGGCCAGAACGCGCCCGAGGCGGGCATCTTCTTCGTGCGGCCAAAGGTCGGCCAGGGCGAGGCAGTCACCGTCTCCTTATACCGGGCCGCCATCCGGCCGGTCAGATGAACGCGTCGCGGGCTGTCGTCGGGGCGGGTGAACTGCACGACGGCGTCGTGTCGGCCCAGGCTCACCGGCGTGTGGTAGTAGCCGAAGCGGAACGGCTTGGGCCGCTTGCCCTTCAGCGTGCGAACGATTGACAGCGCGGCGTGCACGCCGGTCGGCATCCCGCCCTGGCAAGTGCCGTGCATGACACCGTAACCCTGGCGGATCGCCGCGGCGTCACCGATGGCGTACACATCAGGGTGCGACACCGAACGCAGCGCGGTGTCGGTGACGATGCGGCCGCGTTCGTCGACGGCCAGCCCGGCGGCGGCTGCCAGCGGCGACACCCGCGTACCGCTCGTCCACAGGACGACATCGGCGGCGATGCTCTCCCCGCCCGCCAGTTCGACCGACCCGGGCAGCACCTTCACCACCTCGACGCCGCTGCGCACCCGGACGCCGAGGCGGTCGAGCGCCGACTGCAGGTACGTCCTGGCCTTCGAGTTCATGGCCGCACCGGGTTCGTCCCGGCCCAGCAGTACGACGTTCAGCTCCGGGTAGCGCTCGGCGATCTCCGCAGCCGACTCGACGCCGGTCAGCCCGCTGCCGGCGACCACCGCTGTGCCTCTGCCGAGCCGCGCCAGCCGGTCGGCCAGCACCTCGGCGTCCTGGGGGCTGTTGAGGGTGTACGCGTGGTCGTCGACGCCCGGCACCGCAGTCGTGTCGGCCACGCTGCCCAATCCGTACACCAGCGTGTCGTAGTGCAGGACCCGGTCGTCGTCGATCCGCACAGTCCGTGCGTCCGCGTCCACCGCCGTCACCCAGCCACGCACGAACTGTGCGCCCATCCCCTCCAGCAGCTCCGGAATGCTCAGCTCGGCGAGCTGCTGCCCGGTCGCCATCATGTGCAACCGCAGTCGCTCGGTGAACCGCTCCTGCGGGTTCACCAGGGTCACCTGCACGTCCTCGCGCCGCTTGACCCGGCTCGCGAGCTGGATGGCTGCGGACATGCCCGCATAACCCGCGCCCAGGATCAGAACGCGGTGGGGGATGGTCGCCGTGCCGGTTTCGTGCCGTGTGCTCATCGCTTTGCCTTCCTCCGCTCGCTGGTGACGACCAGTGGATGGAAGCTGCGAGCCAGTCCGTGACATGAGCTCGATGTGATGCGCGCCACAGTTGGCTTGGTGAGGGAGGTGCGCCTCCTGGTTGAGCCCGCAATCAACTGGGACGAAGAGTGAGGGCGGGGAATTTCAAGGCTCTGGCCGCGATTCCGTGAAAGCCCAGGTCAGCGACGGGGAGACATCGCCCTTCCCTCGGTGTCCGTGTCCTCGCGTTCAACGCGCTCAGGGACGTAGGGACAGCGGTCGGCTGTCTTGTGATGATCGACGGCTCGGCCGGTTCACGCCTGGAACTCGGTGAGATCGATGACGTGAACGCGCAGCGGGTAGCCGTATACCGGGTGTGTCGTCTCCCGCTCGGGCACCATGCCGAGCTTGCGGATGACGTTCTCGGAGGCGTTGTCCCCCACCCGGTTGATGCTGATGACGCGGTCCAGGCCGCGGTCCTGGAGCGCGAACTCCAGCGTGGCGTGCGCGGCTTCGGACGCGTATCCCTGGCCCCAGAACTGTGAGCCCAGCCGCCAGCTGATCGCCACGGCGGGCATCACCTCCGGCAGGAACTCGGGCACGGACAGTCCCGTGAAGCCGATCAGTTCACCCGAGGCCAGCAGTTCGACGGCGAAGAGTCCGAAGCCCTCCTCGTCCCACTCCTCCTCCCATCGCTCGATGGCCTCCAGCGTGTGGTCCAGGTCGCACACCGAGCCGTCGTCGATCCAGCGCATAACCCCCGGGTCCGCGTTGATGTCCGCCATCGGTGCGAGGTCGTCGTCGTGCCAGCGACGCAGGAGGAGACGGGGTGTGCGGATGTCGGTCATGCGCCCATCCTGCCGAAGGCGAGCGCCTCATCGGTAATCCGGCGCTCGCCCGCGCTGCCGCTCCGGAACCACAAAGCATCAAGCCTCCTGCACCACACACCGTGACAGGGGGAAACATAGGCCGACGGCCGAGCCGACGACGGGCCACTTCGGCAGCGCAGTCGAGAGATGAGGGCGGCAACCTGCCGCAGCACCAAGATCATTCACGGAAGCGCAGCCAGAGCCAATTTTCAAGGAGTCCCAAGACCGACAGACGGGCCTCCTGCTACTCCGGAAGCACGGGGCCTGGGAGCGCGACAGAGGGGCCCTGTTCTCCGAGGGGTTGAAAGCGCTGGGCGAGGCAGGCGCCCCCGAGCCGCTCCGGCTGGGCTCGGGCGCCGTGTGCGGCTCCCGGAAACGGCGCGGCCCCCGCGGAGAAGTGATTACGCCGTAATCACCGGCCGCCCGGCACCCATGCCGAAGCACCGGGCGCCCCCGGCCGGTGCACTCAGGGTCCGCCGAGGTGAAGCGAACGTCCTTCGAGATGAAGCGGGCGCGCGGCTCCCCCGGTGAGGCCGCCGTCGATGATGCGGGTGTTACGGGCGCTCTGGAGGGGCCGCGCGGTCTCGGCGGCCACGTGCAAAAGAGCCCGCGCGACGGCTTCCTCCAGGTGCCCGGGAGCGGCAAGCCCTCCCGCCGTGTAGGCGGCCTTGTTGAGCTTCTCGGTGAAAGCCGCACCCTCGGGCGCACGCGGCGACCTCCGCCAGCAAGGGTGCGAGCACCCGGTCCCCGGCGGCGGGCAGAGCGGCCGGCCGCCGCCGGGTGATTACGCCGTAATCACCCTAGGGCCCGCCGGGCAGTCGGCGGCCGAGCGGTGGCTGCTCTGTCCGATGCCCGGATGGCCGCTCTGCCCCATGCCCGGTGCGCAGGAGTTCCTCGCCGAGCCACTCAGGCAGCGGCGCGGGCAGCCGGGCCGGCCCCTCCGGCTCGTACGTGCCCTGATCGGTCCGGGTGGTGGGCGCCACGATGTAGCCGCCGTCCGCTCACACACCGACCTGCCAGGCAAGCGCCGTCCTGGTGCTGGACCCGGTCGAGCAGCGCAGCCGGATAGCCGGCCACGGATTGCGGTACCAGATGTCCAGGCCCCGACGGGGTGCGTACGCGTCGAGTTCCGGTGTCCTCGGCCGGGCTGGGCTCCCCGCGCAGAGCGGCGAGGAGTGCGAGAGTGTCGAAGCCGGACGCGGGCCCGGTCAGGTTCACGGAGTCGTGGATGGGAGTGCCGGGCAGCAGCCGGTTGCGGTCCGGGACGGGCGCGCTGTGCGCATCGACGTCGATGACGACCAGATTCGCTCCCCGCAGGCGATCCCGACGCCCCGGCTCGGAGTGTGCGACCACCAACGCTCGATGAGCCCGGCGTCGGTGGTGGCAGCGTGGAAACCGTGGCAGGGGAGCCCGGCGGGCAGGCAGGGGCAGTCCGCGGGACGGCGCGCCCGGCGCCTGCACGAGGGACAGTTCGCGATCGGGGTCTTACGGCCCGGCGCGAGGGGATGCACCGGCCACCCCTGTTCCGCGCACCAGGGGGCCACGACACGGGGTGTTGCCGACGGCACGTGGGCCGCAGAGCCTGTCGTCACAGCAGGGCCAGGCAAGCGTCCTCCCTCTGCCAGAACCGGAGGGCTGTCGGGAACTGTGTCTCGGCACACTCTAGGTGCCGCGGACATCGCCGGTCAGCCGGCGAAGGGCTCGGGGCCGAAGCGACCCCACACGATGAAGGCCGCGATCACCAGGTAGATCACATTGAGCAGGACAAGTGAGAACTCGCCGCGCCGGCCGTGGGTGATCATGGCACCGACCATCAGCAGAACCCAGCACACCGCGGTCACCGGCACCATGACCGGTGCGATGCCCAGCGCGGCGGGCAGGATCAGCCCCGCCACGGCCAACAGCTCCAGGACGCCGAGGGCTTTGACGAAGCCGACACTGGCGTCCTCGGTCCAGCCCCCGCCCTTGACCCCGGCCAGCTTCTCCTTGGGTACGAACGTCTTGCTGACTCCGCCGGTGAGGGCCACCACGGCCAGCAGCCCGGCGGCGATCCACAGCGCGAGGTTCATCATCTGCTCCTTGATCGGGATTGCCTTGCACCCCGTACAACAGGCGGCAGCCCCTGGCAGACATCGCCGAACACCCGTGCGCTGAAAAGCCCAAGGGCGTCCCGGACAGATCCGGGACGCCCAACGGCAGGCCAGGTCACTCCACTCGGACAGCGGCTTGGTCGATCAGGGACTGGGCCAGCTCGGCGAGCCGACCCGCGTCCCGTTCCAGGCCCTTCGCCCCGAGGAAGCGCAGAAGGTCGAAGAAGACCTCGTCAGAGGTGATCTTCGTGTCCAGCAGCATGGCGAGCGGCCCGGGCTCGTCGTACGGCACTTTCCGCAGCCGCTGATCCGACTGACCGACGGATTTGCCGGAGCGCTCTCCGGAGGTCTCGTCAGAGGTCTCGTCGGAGGACACGAGGGAAGGCTCGCCCGCACCCGGGGACTCATGCCCTCGCGGCTCGGGAATCGCCTCCGAAACCTCAGCACCCCCGGCCTTCTCCTGCTCACGCCCTCCGTGGGGGCCGGTGATTACGCCGTAATCACCGCTGGGCTCCCCACTGGCTTCCGCCCAAGAAGTGACTACGCCGTAATCACCCGAGCCCCGTTCCGAGCCCAGGCCCGCCTCCGGTCCCGAGCCCCGCAGGGCGTCCGCTTCCACCTCCGCTTCCGCCCCGCGAAGCCTTTCCGCCGACCCCTTCGCCTCCTTCCGGGCCCGCTCAGCCTTCAGTTCCTCCAGCGCCGCTTCCTGCTGCTCGGCAGGCTTGTTGCCGACCGCGCGCAGCAGGTCGATGGGCTCCTGGCCGATGCGGGCCTGGAGTTCGGGCGTCAGATTGAGCAGGGCGAGCCTCTGCGACACCCACCCCTGAGAGCGGTGCAGCCGCTTCGCGAGAGCCCGCTGGCTGCCGTGGATGGCGAGCAGCCGCTGCAGAGCGCGGGCTTCGTCGATCTCTTCCAGGTCCTGCCGGTGGATGTTGGCGACGAGCGCGGACTCCAGCAGTTCCTCGGAAGTGGCTCCCTGGTCGTTGCTGACCATGACCTTCACGGTGGCCAGTCCGGCCTCGCGGGCAGCGGCCAGCCGGCTGCTGCCGTCCACCACGACGTACGCGGCGTCCGGTTCGAGTGCGGCTTCCTGGTCCGGATTGGCCTTGAGGTAGGCATCGCGGTTCATGACCGTGATCGCCTGCTTCTGCCCGTGGGTCTTCAGACTTCCGGCGAGGTCGGTCAGGTCCCCGAGGCTGGATCGCGGATTGTCCGGGTTGGGGCTGATGCGGTGCACGGGCAACTCCGATGGAGCGGCAACCCCTTCGGTGGGCACACCGGTCGCCGCGGCGACGGCCTGGCGGCGCGCGCTGACAGGACGCACCGCCCCGCCGAAGCGACCGGCACCGAGCTGATCGGCCTTGCTCACAACACCTCCCGGGCCAGCGCGCGCATCCCCACCGCCTGCTGCGACTTAGGGGCGTACGACAGCAGCGGCCGCTTCACGCGCACGGCCTCCTTCTGCTCCTTGAGGTCCCCGATCAGCCCGACGACCCGCGGATCCTTTATGTCGACCCAGCCCTGCAGGGAGGACGTCGCGATGTAGCCGCGCCGCGAGTCGTACAGGTTCACGACGATGCCGAGGTAGTCGATGTCGACCTGGAGGTCTCCGCGCAGGTCGTCGATCTGAGTGGTCAGCAGTTCGTAGGCATCCGCCGAACTGTCCTCCGCCTGCACGACGATGAGCGCCCCGGACTGGCCCGGCTTCTCACCGTCGCGACGCCGCCCGTAGTACGCGGCTGCGTCCATGCTCAGGCCGAGGCTCGGCGGGCAGTCCACGATGATTACGTCGTAATCACTCTCCAGCGGGGCCAGCGCCCGCTCCAGCGCGGCCTCCCGGGCCCGCACCGCCGACAGCCGTACGTCGAGCAGGAAGGCGTCGTTGCAGGCGGGCAGCAGGTGCAGCCGGTCTCCGAAGACGTCCTCGTCGACACAGACGACGAGGTCTCGCAGATCGCCCTTCGGCTCGCCCGCCATGTGGTTGGTGAGGCTGTCGCCGTTCATCGGCAGGGGGGTGGCGCCCAGTTGGTTGGTGAGGTGGCACTGCGGGTCGAAGTCGACGAGCAGCACCTTCAGTCCCGGGCCGGGCAGATTCTCGATGTCGAGCGGATCGTCTGCGGATTCTGGCTCGCCCGCCTGGGTCTCGCTCGCGCGCAGGGCCTTGGTGAGGGCCTTGGCCACCCGCACCGGGTACAGGGCGTTGGAGTCCTCGGACAGCGCCTCCCCGAGCCCGGCGGTGATTGCCGTCTTACCGACCCCGCCCTTCTGGTTGCACACGATGACGCGGCGGGTGACCTCAGGTCGCTCGACATCCGGAGCGGGGTTGGAGTCCAGCCACAGCTGGACGGATTGCGCAAGTCCCTGAATGAGTGAAACTCGGCGGTCGGCCGCGATCTGCCGGAATTCCTCCCACTGCCCCGGAGGCAGAAACGTGGAGAACGAGTCCGCTCCGGAGGTGTCCACCGTCTGCGCGGTCGAGGCCAGGGTGCACCACTCCCTGATGCACTGCTCGACCGCCGTCTGGATGTCCATCCCGTACTGGGCGGCCCTAACTTTCAGGTTCTGCCGGAGCCATCCCGGCAGTTTGGAGACGACCTTCTCGCGGTCGCTGAAGGAGGCTGGAGAACTCATGGCGTCACCATACTAACGTTCCTGACCTTTTGTGAGGTCGACGCGTTAGTTACCTAACGCTTTCGCCGCGGCTGCGAGCCCCACGGGTGCCTTCTGGATACTTTTGGGCTGATTACGCCGCAATCACCGTGTATGCGCACCTCGCCACGCCCAGAACTCTCTTGCTGGTGCGGGCCGGAACCCGGGTGCGGGTCACCCCGCCCCACCTGCACCCGTCGTACGGCCGGTGGCGGGACGCCCTCCTCGGTGGTCGGTCCCCGACATGGTTGGGCGGCGTGGTACCAGGGGCCTTCGCCGGCCCCTGGACCCCGCTGCCCCTCCGCTTCCCGGCGCGGACCCGTTTCGTCGTGGCCCAGGCCGTGCGCGCCGGAAAGCAGAGGGTACGTGTGCCGGGTGAACGTGAGTCGCCGTCGCACTCCCGGTGGCACGGCCCCTCGGTCGGGCGGCGGGTGCTAGGGGCGTACTCGTCGCTGGCTTGAGGCAGGTATGTCCCGAGGCGGAGTCGTCCACCCAGAGGTACGTCGGCGCGGGGCGCCGCACCACCGCGGCGTCCCGCCGCGGTAACCACGATGGCGGGCCAGTTGGTTAAGTAAGAGAGCGCAGCCGTCAAGACCCCGCTGACCTGCATAAACAGCCAGAACGACCACGATCATGGGAACTGCCTGGCAGTTTCTGAGGACTGCCAGGCAGTTCCCAGGAACTGGGTACCCAGTCCTCAGGACAGCGGCAGATTGACGTGGAGTACATTTCTCCGGCCCCGAATCAGGCAGAGAACGCGAGGTTCGGCGACTACACGGGACGGCAACCGACACGGCCGACAGGCGGACTTGATTGACTTCCTGCTCATGTACGTTAGGTTCATCTGGTCGGCCTGAGGGCCGTCCTCATGAACCCTTGAACCGCCAATCACCCCCCTTGCACGGAGGGCCCGTTGGGAGCAGTACGCAGACTGGTCGACGCCGACACCGGCGAGCCGGTCCCCTATGCGCCATACGCCTTCTCCGGCAGGCACACGCAGGTCGACAAGGCGCGCGTCGAGGCGATCACCGAGTCCAGGGCGTTCACACCCAGTCAGAAGTTCCTCGTCCTGTGGTGGATCGGGGTCTCGCCCGAGGGCATGGAGCCGCTGCGAGCCACCGGCGCCGACATCGCCAAACGAGTGGGGATGTCCTCCGACGCCGTAGGAAAGATCAATAGGAAGCTGGTCAAACACCGCATCCTGATCGTCCGAGGACGGATCGGCAACTACAACCTCTATCGGATCAGCCCGTACATCGCCTTTCACGGCACAGGGGTCGAGCAGCGTGAGGCCGTGAAGACGTGCAACCCGCCGGACATCCCCGGATTCGACGACAATGTTCCTGCACGGTGGGAGGTCCAGTGATGAGCAGCGACGACAAGCAGAAGAACCTCGAACTGCTGGAGAAGACGGCAGGGATGAGCGCCAACCAGCGTCTCGTCGTCATGCTGTACGCCCTGCATCCGACCGACAGGTCCGGCGCCGTCCTGGAGACTGCCGCCAACCTGGCCAAACTGGTCGGCATGGCACCGCCCGTCTTCTCCCGCACCCGCAAGCAGGTCATCGAGGCCGGCTGGCTGGAGGAGACGGAACGGATCGGGCACATCAAGTACTACCGCCTCGACCCCAAGCGCATGGGGGAGAGGGTCGTCGTCCCTCTTCGCCGCGCCGCGACCTGACGTCCCGGGGAGCGCACCTCATTGACGTGACGTACATGAAGGACGCTCCTCGGAACCGTTCCGCTTCACCCTGAGGCAAGAACGGCGACCCGCCTAAACCCCATGCGCCCCATCCTCCACTTATGGCGGATAATGGTTGCTCAAAGTGACGGCGTGGTGCCGTGTAGGCTGACAGCATCAGCTCTGCTCGCGGCAGCTCTCGGCGAAAGATGCGCAGGCGAGAGGACCGGACGCCGGGCGATCTGCCGAGGGCGAGCCCCGCGCGGCTTTCCCTCGCTGACGACGGTCCGGCCTGTCCGTGAGACGCCTTGACGGATCGTCGGTGCCGCCGTCACGGTCGCCGACACGGAGGGGCTGGTCGCGGTCTGGATGCGCCGGGTGGCCGCCGAGCTCGGGGTGGTGACCATGTCGCTGTACCGGCGCGTGGCCGACAAGGACGACCTGCTGACGCGGATGATGGACGCGGTCATCGCGGAGGACCCGCTGCCCGCCGACCCGCCCGCGGGCTGGCGCGAGGCGATCGAGCTGGCGGCCCGGCAGCTCTGGGACCTTTTCCGCCGCCACCCGTGGCTCGCACCGGCCCTGTCGGTGACTCGCCCCCAGATGATCACCTCGGCACTGCCGTACAGCGAGTGGATGCTTGCCACGCTGACGCCCACGGACTCGCCCTGCTGTCGGCCTTCACCGCGCACCTCATGCTGCTCAATTACGCCCGCGGTATCGCCGTCAACCTGGAGTCGGAGCGGGAGGCCGAGGCGCACAGCGGCCTCGACAGCGAGGAGCGGACGGATACCCAGGAGCCCGCGCTCCCGGCGATTCTGGCCACCGGCCGGTTCCCCGCGCTCACCCACCTCGCCCGGGCCGGTTACGATCTCGACCTCGACGCCCTCTTCGAGTTCGGCCTCCAGCGCATCCTCGACGCCTCGCCTCACTCCTCAACGAGAGCTCTTCCAGCTGAACCGTCATCCGCGCGACGCCGGCCGAGGATCCGCGCTACAGCCCGGTTGCCGGGTCGTCGTTGACCACGGTCCGCAATGGGCGGTGGCGCTTCTCGTCCAGCTGGGCGAGCTCGCGTTGTAGTCGACAGTGATGGAGCCGTAGTAGTTCACCGCCGAGCTGTGGGCAGGCGATGTGCGCCCGGACCGCGGCGTCTACCTCGCGGCCGGCGCCGAGCATCTGGTCGACGGCCAGGCCCATGTACTCGGTGTGCCAGCAAATGACCGCGTTGGTCATGGCGGTCAGGCACCACGCCTGCTCGTTCTGCTCGGGCTGGCGCCGGGTGACCTTTCCCTCGCGGGCGTAGTGGAGCTGGCGGCGCAGGGAGTGGATGGACTCGCCTTTGTTCAGCTGTCGGGCGATCTTGCGCCGGTAGCCCTCGTCCGACGAGTACTTCGCCGCGTAGATCGTGCGCCGAATAGCCCCGTACTCGGCCCTGTTCTCGTATAGCTACGGCGAGCGGACATGTAGCGCTGTGTGATCCCTGCTGGTCGTTTCCCTTGGCTGGGCGCCTCGTTGAGCTGAATGAGTGATCTCGGCCGAGGCGGAGGGGCGCGGGTGCGGCAGGACTGGGAGCCGGAGGACCTGATCGAGGTCTGGACGCTGCTCGAAGACGACATGAAGCGGGTGCGGAACAAGTCCGGGGCGACCCGGCTCGGGTTCGCGTTGCTGCTGAAGTTCTTCGAGGTGGAGGCCCGGTTTGCGGAGTCGGCCAAGGAGGTGCCGGCCGCCGCGGTGGAGTACGTGGCTCAGCAAGTGAAGGTCCCGGCCGCGGCGTGGGCGGAGTACGACTGGCAGAGCAAGGCAATCCAGCGCCATCGGGGCGAGATCCGGGCCGCGTACGGGTTCCGGGCGAACACCGAGGAGGACCAGGACCGGCTGGCCGTGTGGCTGGCCACCGAGCTGTGCCCGGTGGAGCTGTCGCGGGACCGGCTCGCGGCCGCGGTCGTGGCCCGCTGCCGCAACGACCACATCGAGCCGCCAGCGCCTGGGCAGGTGCGGCGCCTGGTCGGCAAGGCGGTCAAGGACTTCGAGAAGCGGTTCTGCCGCAGCACCCTGGACCGGCTCAGCCACGCGACCCGCTCGCGGCTGGAGGACCTGATCGCGGGCGACGGAACCGAGCAGGGCATGGGCGGCGACGGTGCGGCGGCCGGGGGCGGGCGGTCGCACTTCACCGAGCTGAAGACCGACCCCGGGGCTCCGGGTCTGGAGAGTCTGCTGGCGGAGGTGAACAAGCTGGAGCGGGTGCGGCGTCTGGCGCTGCCCGCGGATCTGTTCGGGGATGTGTCGGAGAAGCTGGTGGATGCCTGGCGGGCGCGGGCGTCGAAGGAGTACCCGGCGAACCTGGAGCGGATGAAGCCGCCGCGGCGTCTGACGCTGCTGGCCGCGCTGTGCCATGTCCGGCAGACGGAGATCACTGACTCGCTGGTGGACCTGTTCATCCAGCTCGTATTGAAGATCAACACCCGGGCGGAGCGGAAGGTCGAGAAGGAGCTGGGGGCGGAGCTGAAGAAGGTCCGCGGCAAGGAGGCGATGCTGCTGCGGGTGGCGGAGGCGGCGCTGTCGGAGCCGTCCGGCACCGTGCGGCGGGTGATCTTCCCGGTGGTGGGCGGGGAGAAGACGCTCAAGGCCCTGGCGGCGGAGGCCGCGGCGAACGAGGCCCGTTACAAGGCGCGGGTGCGTACGGTGCTGCGGTCGTCGTACTCGGCGCACTGGCGGCGGATGCTGTCGCCGCTGCTGCGGGCGCTGGAGTTGAAGTGCAACAACACCGCCTACCGGCCGGTGATGGATGCGATCGACCTTCTCCAGCGGTACCTGGAGCAGCCGTTGAAGGAGGGTGCGTTCTTCGACCCGGCGGAGGCGGTGCCGTTGGAGGGCGTGGTGCCCGAGCAGTGGCGGGCGGCGGTGGTCGACGACAAGGGCCGGGTCGAGCGCATCCCGTATGAGCTGTGCGTGCTGGTGGCGCTGCGGGACGCGCTGCGGCGGCGGGAGATCTGGGTGGTGGGCGCGAACCGGTGGCGCAACCCGGAGGACGACCTGCCCGCCGATTTCGAGGACAACCGGGACGTTCATTACGCCGCGATCCGTCAGCCGCAGGACGCCGGCGAGTTCATCACCGCCCTCCAGGACAGACTGCGGGCCTCGCTCGACCGCTTCGAGCAGGCCCTCGCGGAGGGCACCACGGGCGGGGTCGCGATCGTCAAGAAGCACGGCGAGCCGTGGATCCGCGTCTCGCCACGCGGCAAGCAGGAGGAGCCGCAGGCCCTGGTGGCCATCAAGGACGAGATCGAGCGGCGCTGGGGCACCATCGACCTGCTGGACATTGTGAAGTACGCCGAGTTCGACACCGGCTTCATCTCCGAGTTCACCTCGGTCGCCACCCGAGAGAACCTGTCCAGGGAGGTGCTGCGGCGCCGGCTGCTGCTGGTCCTGTTCGGCCTGGGCACCAACATGGGCATCAAGCGCGTCGCGGTCACCGGCAAGCACGGCGAATCCGAGGCGACGCTGCGCCGGGTGCGGCACCTGTTCGTCAACCGGGCCAACATGCGCGCCGCGCTGGTGAAGCTGGTCAACGCCACCTTCGCCGCCCGGGACGAGATGTGGTGGGGCAGCGGCACGGCGTGCGCCTCCGACAGCCGCAAGTTCGGCTCCTGGTCCTCGAACCTGATGACCGAGTGGCACCAGCGCTACCGCGGCCCCGGCGTGATGATCTACTGGCATGTCGAGCGGAAGTCGGCGTGCATCTACTCCCAGCTCACGTCCTGTTCGGCCTCCGAGGTCGCCTCGATGATCGAGGGCGTGCTGCGGCACTGCACCGACATGGAGGTCGACCGGCAGTACACCGACACCCACGGCGCGTCCATCGTCGGCTTCGCCTTCGCCCACATGCTCGACTTCAAGCTCCTGCCGAGGCTGAAGAACATCGGCTCCGCGAAGCTGTACCGGCCGGCCGCAGGCGAGGACGAGAAGTGGCCGCACCTCGCGCCGGTGCTGTCGACCAAGACGATCAACTGGGACCTGATCCGCCAGCAGTACGACCAGATCGTGAAGTACACCACCGCGCTGCGCCTGGGCACCGCCGAGGCCGAGCAGGTCCTGCGCCGCTTCACCCGCGGCGGCCCGAAGCACCCCACCTACCAGGCGATCGAGGAACTCGGGCGGGCGGTGCGGACGGCGTTCGTCTGCGACTACCTGGCCGACGCCGAGCTGCGCCAGGAGATCCACGAGGGGCTGCAGGTGGTGGAGAACTGGAACTCGGCGAACAAGGCTCTCTTCTACGGCAAGGACGGCGACCTGGCCGGGGCGGACAAGGAGTCTCAGGAGGTGTCCATGCTCGCCCTGCACCTGCTGCAGTCCGCTCTCGTGCACGTCAACACGCTGCTGATGCAGCAGGTCCTCGCCGAGGAGAAGTGGGCCGACATGCTCACCGACGCCGACCGGCGGGCCCTGTCCCCCCTGTTCTGGACGCACGTGAACCCCTACGGCCGGTTCGAGCTGGACATGAACTCCCGCCTCGACCTCGTCCCGTCGGCTGTGACGGTGCCCGGGCAGCGGTCCGAGCAGACGGCCGCGGGTGCCTCGTTTGCGGGAGGCGCCCGCGGCCACGCGGGGTAGCCCCGTACGCCGGCTACTTCCCTCAGGTGACGGTCAGCCGTCGCGCGGTGTACGTCACCTGAGGGGCGATTCGCCCGGCCGGCTAGGGCCTGGCCAGGTGCCACACCCTCTGGTAGTTGTCGCCGTTCGTGTCCCCGGGGTTGGCGTCCTTGGACCAGAAGTAGAGCGGCTTGCCCTTGTAGCACCACTGCGGCGTGCCGTCGTCGCGCTTGGCGATCGTGTAGGAGCCATCGGGGACGTCGGTCGCGCTCGCCTTGTACGGCGGCCAGAAGGTCGCGCACTCGCCGGTGCACGCGCTCGTGCCCGAGTTGGGCCTGTCCTTGTCGAACGTGTACAGCGTCATACCGTTGCCGGCGACCAGGAACCCGCCGTCGGAAACGCTCGCAACACTCATCACTGTCTCCTCATCACATCGACCCCGGCACCGATGACCGGGGGCACAGTTGTTCGGCCACCGGCACCGGTCGGCCTGGTCCTCAACGCCATCGTGCTCTGGACCACGAAGTACATCGACGCCTCCGTCGCCCAGCTGAGGGCCGAAGGCCACGAGATCCGCGAAGAGGACATCGCCCGGCTCTCCCCGCTCAAGCACCGCAACCTGAACCTGCTCGGCCGCTACAGCTTCACCGCCAGCGTCCCGGCCGCCGGCGCCCTGCGCCCGCTGCGCGACCCGGACGGGCCAGAGCTGGACGAGGACGACGACGGGAGCAGGCAGGACTAGGGACTTGCCGGATGACTTAGACGGCGCGGCCTGCCAGTGGTGGGATGCGCTGAGCGGCTCACGGCCGTGCGCTCAGGAGAAGTTGCGGGACCACAGCCCGGAGTCGTTGGTGATGACGAAGGCGTTGGGGCGTTGCGTGGCGCCGGTGCCGCTTCGTGCGAAGGTGACCGCGCCGGGACGCTCGATGACGGCTCCGGGTGGCGTCTGGTGGGCTTCCCAGCCCCACTTCCCGCCGATCCACTCGCGGGCGTACAGCTGCGAGTCGTCACCGGTGACGAAGACGTAGGGGCGGGTGGCACTGGTCGGGCTGTCGGCGATGGAGACGGCGCCGACGGAGTCCAGGACGAGGTGCCCGCTGGGCGCCTGGTGCGCCTCCCAGACCCACTTGCCGCCGATCCACTCGTTCGCGTACAGCTGGGAGTCGTAGCCGATGACGAACGCGTAGGGGCGTTCCGGGGAGGTCGCGTCGTCCCTGATCGTGACGACGCCCGCTCCCTTGCGGACCAGCTGTCCGGCCGGCGCACCCTGGTCCGCCCACACGAACGTGGAGCCGTCCCACATGTTGACCCAGACCTTGGAGTTCTCGGTGATGACGAACGCATACGGGCGGGTGCCGGCGCTCGCGGAGTCGCGGACCGTGGTGACGCCGATAGGGCGGGAGATCGTGTGTCCGGGAGGGGTGCCAAGATCGGCCCACTCCCACTTCCCGCCGGTGAAGAAGTTCACCCACAGGCGGAAGTCGTCACCGATGACGTACGCGTAGGGCCGCTGCCCCTGGGTCCCGGCGTCCTGCACCGTGACGACGCCGACTCCTTCGCGGACGAGGCGTCCGCCGGGTGCTTCGTGGTTGAACCAGGCGAACTTGGTGCCGTCGAAGTAGTTCGAGTACAGCTGCGCATCGTCCCCGACGACGAACGCGTACGGCCGCTGACTGCCGCCCCCGTTGTCCTGGACCGAGACCGCGCCCACCGACTCGACCAGGGGGTGCCCCGTCGGGATGCCCTGGTCGCTCCACAGCCAGGTCTTGCCGTTCCACCAGTTCAGGTACAGGTGCGAGTCCAGACCGCGGACGAAGACGTACGGGCGGGCCTCGGCGCCGGGGGTGTCGGTCACGGTGACCGCGCCCACCGTGGCCCTGACCCCGATCGTGCTGGACGGCTTCTTCTGGTCGGTCCACTGCCAAGCGTTCAAGTGGTCTGCCCTTCCATTGCTTCCTGTGCCCCGGACGGTGAGCGGCCCGGAGTCGAATGTGTGGTGCCGTTGCGCCCGAGCCGTGGTCCGGCGCCTGGAGGCGACGTCGACAGGGGCCGAGAGGGGCGCCGGATTCAGCTGCTCAGAAGCCTGGGCTCACCCAGTGGGCCATGATTCCGGTTCGCCCGTCGCCACTGCTGTAGATGGTGGTGCCGCTGGCGCTCGGCCCCTTGCGGAACGCCTGCAGCGTCACTGTGTCCTGGGCGGCGAAGGTGTGCAGGAACGTCTTGCTGGCGGGGACCTGGACACCCAGACCCGCGGTCGTCTGGTATCCGGTCAGTGATTCACTGCCGGGGATGACGACGCCGTTGTTGAACAGCGCCGTGTGGATGAACAACGCTGCTGACGCGGACGCCTGCAGAGCGAACGCCAGCTGGGTGTCGTAGGAGACCTCCCACAAGCCGGCATAGGGGATGGTGAGTCCCGGAACCTCGGCGATCTGCTCGTAGGCGCCATCGGCGCCGGTGAGGGGGTGATTGAAGGAGAGCGGTCCAGTCCGGACCCAGGAGCCTCCCTGGAGGGAGACCGCGGCGGTTGAGGCTGTCATGCCCGTCACGCTAGGTCCGGCGGCAGCAACCTCGGGAGTGAAGGACTCACACCTATTGGCCACAAATGCGCGTTTACGGAGGCGTCAGTCGACCCGGGCGGGTGGAGTCCATCAGGGCAAGGCCGGTGACATGACGCGAACCGCGCTCATCTGTGTGAGTGACTGACGGATACCGCTTTGACATGTGTCCAGCCGACAGTTCCGCTGGGTCGGGATGACGCCGCTGAAGCCCAGCAGCAGCACGAACAAGGGGAAGCCCGGTTCCCGGCGGCCCGCGCTGCGGGGCCCCTCAGAGCGCCCCGGCCGTCACCCGTTCGGACCGGCGTCGTTGACGGTGATGTTGGGTTTCGTCTGGGGCGGGGTGGGCTGTGACCTCGATCGAGAGGGCCGCGTATCCGCGGTTCAAGCGGCTGATCACCGCGCACGAGCTGCATCTGTTCTTGTGTTCGCACAGGCCGCCTTCCGTTATAAGACCATTTCAGCCAGATCATCACGAACATGACTCTTCGCGTCGATTGCTGGATAGCTTCATGATGGGTGCGCGTCCCTGCCGTGGGGTCGCGCCTGGGAGGACAAGGGGAGAGCCATGGCCAATGAGCTGAAGTACGGGGACCCGGTCACGCTGCAGAACGGCTGGGCGAACTGGACGGGTGGTTTCCTTGACGTCACCGGAACCCAGCAGCCCCAGGCTGTCTTCGCGGTGCAGACGGCCTCGACCCCCAAGCGCGATCGCGAAAGCGGCACCTGGAAGATCGCCTCGGCGAGGGGCAAGGCCGACGGCACCACAGTGATGTCGGGAGACCTCGTCTACCTGGTGAACCAGCTCGGCAGCACGTCCTACCTCGACGTGAACGGAGTGCCGGACCCGTCCTCCACCGGCGAGCGCTACCGCGTTCACACGGCCGCGACACCGAACCGCAACGGCAACAGCGGCGAGTGGTTCCTCTTCGCCGAGACCTCCTCCCCCGACGACGGCGCCATCCGAGTCGGCGACGTGGTGCACATCCTGAGCAACTGGAACAACACCAGCGGCGGTTGGCTGGACACCAGCGGGGGCGGCGCCCCCGGCGGGAACGGTCTGCACACGGCCCTGGTCGGCCACTACTCCAACCGGGCCAACGGATCCGGAGCCTGGCGCTTCGATCACGCGTAACCCACCGCCGCACGCATAGGAGCCCCTCTCCTTGGCGGGGCAGCCGAGGCCGCCTTCCCTGGCTTGCCGCCTGTCGGCAAACGATCCTTTGACGACAGGCGGCCGACGCGTCCAATGAACCCGTGCAATCCGGGGGCTCATGGCGGCGCGAATCCAATCAGATCCGATGCTGATTGCTGACAGGGTTTGACGACAGATAGGGTCCGATCCTCCGTACGGAAGGGGCCCTTCGGTGGCGAACCTGGTCTACAAGCGGGTCTCGACCGATCAGCAGTCCACCGCCCGGCAGAACCTCGTCCTTCATGAGGCCGGCATCGAGGACCCGGTCGTCTTCGAGGAAGACCCGGGCACGTCCAGCCGCCTCCACCCCCTCCAGCGCCCGAAGTTCCGCGAACTGCTCACCTACGCACGGCCGGGCGACACCGTGCACATCTCCGAGATGTTCCGCCTCGTCCGCGGCACCGGGCACATCCTCGACGTCCTCGACGTCCTCCACCGCGACCAGGTGGCGCTTCGCATCCACGACGGCGCGTTCTCCGCGATGGACCTCACCGCCCGCCATCCGCGCACCGGAGAGTTGCTGTCCACCGTGAAGTTCATGGTGCAGACCCTCGCCGCCGCCGGCGAACTCCAGCGAGACCTCCAGCGCGAGCTGACCTACGACGGACTGCGGGCCGCAGAGGCCAAAGGCAGCAAGGGCGGACGCCGCCCCGCCGTGGCGGCCGCCAAGACCGACGCCGTGCGCACCGCGTACCTGGAGGGCCGCTCGATCGCCGCCCTCGCCCGCGACCACGGCGTCAGCCGCGGCGCCATTCGCACGGCCGTCGCCGACCTCCTGCACGATCCCACCGGCGCCGAGGAGGATGTTCCGGCGCCGGAGCTGCCGGTCACCCTCGACATGCCGGGCAAGGTCGCCGACTTCCTCCGCACGGCCGACTTGGAGCCCGCCGAGCGGGCCGCGCTCGACCAGGGAGTGGTCGTGCGGCGCGGCCAGGGGTACACCCTGCGCGTCACCGCGGTCCCGATCGTGCACCGCCGGCTCCTCGCCCTCTGCCAGCCGCTCGACGGCGGCCAGGGCACCCCGGCGGTCCCGGCTCAGCGCAAGGCCCGCCGCGAGTACGCGAACCGGGTCAGCACACTCGCGCCCTGACCGTGATCGTTCTCAGCTCCAACGGCTGTACCGATGTACCGAGGCCGGGGACTGAAGCAGCAACCGTCTCGAATGTCCCGTACGAGTGAAAACGCTCGCATTGTTACCCAGTGCAACTGATCTGCTACTACGGTGAGTTAGCGGCTGAGCATGCGGCTTGTGTGCGGCCATGCGTGTTTGTCCCGCAGGGGTGGTCTTAGACCAGCTCCAACGAACGGAGTGGAAAATCGTGGATTCCCTGAGCGCTGGCCTCGGCCGCTTCATGGCCGTGGGCGCCGTCACGGCGTCACTCTTCGGCGCAGTCGTCTCCCCCGCAAACGCTACGGCAATGAACGCGCACCGCGCCGCCGGCGCGCCGATGTGTCTCGACATCGGCAACACTCGCAACAACCTGGACAACGCCTTCATCTACACCTGCCAGACCCCCAACGCCAACCAGCGGTTCGTGATCGACGCCGGTCAGGTCAAGGTCGCCGACACGATCGGTACGCGGCAGGAGATGTGTCTGGACGTGGGTAACTCCCGCAACAACCTGGACAACGTCTTCATCTACACCTGCCAGACCCCCAACGCCAACCAGAGATTCGTCGTGCGTGACGGACAGTTCGTGGTGAAGGACACGATCGGTACGCGGCAGGAGATGTGCCTGGACATGGGTAACTCCCGCAACAACCAGGACAACGTCTTCATCTACACCTGCCAGACCCCCAACGCCAACCAGAGGTGGGTAGTCCAGCGCGGCACCATCAAGGCCGAGGACACCCTTTCCTGACATCACACGACGGCGGCCAGCCTCCTGAGTCTGGCCGCCGTCGTATGGCGAAGCAAAACCTCGAGTTCCGGGGCCTTGTTCGCAGCCTCGGCTCGGTCGAACTGGCACCTCACGTATCTGGAGCCTCTTGAGTACCTGTTTTCGCCGGTCAGGGCGTCCGGCGGTCCCGGCCCAGCGCAAGGCCCGCCGCGAGTACGCGAACCGGGTCACCGCCCTAGCGTGCAACACCCCGTAGCGAACCGCCCGGCCTCGACCGCCAAGGTCGCCAGCATCAGAACGGGGGGCCGCCGGATCAGAGATGGGTGATCAAGAGGCTGTGGGTGGCCAGGGCCGGGTGGAAGTCCACGGGGCGCGTTGCCTCACCCAGCTTGATTCCCTGGCAGCCGTAGTTGCTGAACAGGGTGGCCTTGTAACCCGGGGTGACGTTCGCCTTGGTGATCACGCCGTCGATGCCGAAGCAACCGGTTGACCCACCCACCCCGCTCGTGGTGCCGTCGGTCCTGGTGATGATCACGAACGGGGGCGCGTCGGAGACGGGCGGGGCGGCGGCAACGCCAAGCAGGGCGAACGACAGCAACCCGATCCGGGCAAGAGTCCTCATGATCGAAGGAACGAGAAGCGGAGCGCCGGGTCACTGCTGCATGGGACGAGCCAGCTGTCCGTTTCGCGGATCGCCGACCTGGCCAGCCAGGGGCGACTGCAGTCACGCTGAGTTACTTGTCCCCCCGCCGTAGCTATACGAGAACAGGGCCTACTCCTTGAGCGCGGCGGCGAGCGCGTTCTGGCGGGAGGACGCGGACAGCTTGCCGCCAATGAGAGAGGCGGTGGCGTGCCCGGACTTCAGCGACCCGGCAAGACGCAGCAGACCGTCCCAGTGGGTGGCCACCAGGTCGAGGGTGGCCTTCTTCGTCAGCAGCGGCCCCGTTTTCGGGTACTCAGGTCCCGCGCTGGTCCAGGACGCGGTCTCGGTATGCACACCAGGCATCGAACGCCGACTGGGCGGAGTCTGCGGTGAGGAAGTCTCCCGACCCGGTGTCGAAGGCCCGTGCTTTCAACGCATCGGCGACCGCGAGGGCAGCGTGAGCCGCTGCTTCGCTGTCGCCGTGGATGAAGAGGCTGACTCCGGCGACCGGCGCGTCGTCAGCCTCGTTGACCGGGGTGCTGATGGAGAAGCCCGGACCCTCGTAATCGCCCCACCCGCTCTCCGAGTACTCGAGGCCCGGCAATGCCCCTGCAAGGACAGCGCGAACATCTCGACCCGAGCCCAGACTCGGCGGCTCCCAGTCGTCGGCGATCTCGTCTACCGCCCTGGCTTCAGGCGGAAACCGCATGATGAAGACGTCCCAACTCATCCGGACAACCTACGCGCCAGCACTGACAGCGCCCGCCGCCGAACGTTCCTTACGTGACTGGCTCAACTCCCTTTCGCGCGGGTCGGATGGCGTGTGTTGACGCGCAGACGCCCCCCCATTCCGGCCTCGACACGAGCGAGGTCGGCAAGCGGGGCCCTTCGGCAGTCAGCCCCCCAGCGGCCTCGTCCAGAGCCACAGCCAGTTGTACGAGTCGGCGTGCGCGTCTGTGCCGCCGGAATGGCTGAGGTGTGGGGAAGTTTCAGTCCCGTCAGTCCCGTGGGTCCCGGCCCAGGCCCCCGCGGGTGTGAGGGAGTAGCGCCAGGCGTATGGGAAGTGGGCAGGTCAGCCTGTCATCCAAGCAGTGGCGGGACTGACGGGACTGAAAGATCAGCATGCGGTTCCATCGGGGCCGGGAGGCTCCTTCGGGCGGCGCGCGGCCGTCTTGATGGCTCGGTCCCGTCAGTCCCGTGTCACGCAGTCATACCGACGTCGCGTGGCTTCCGGCTGGTGCTATCTCTGCAGTCCTCTGCGAGCGTGGCGTCTTGGCGCCGACCTTGCCCGGCGAGATGGTGCGGGGGTCGACGGCTTCGCCCGGGGCGCCTACCGAGTAGGGCCCGTGAGGCTGCCTGTCGCGGTCGTGGGGCAGGAGGAAGAAGGCGCGGCGGGCGAAGAGACCGGAGTCGGGGTCACTGGCGGCGTCCGGCTGGAGGTTGGTGTAGCCGATGAGGCGGCCGTCGCGCGAGTAGCGTGGCTTGCCTTTGCGGGTGGGCACCTTGTCGAGGGCCTGCCGGACGTAGTCGAGGTTTTCCGGGTCCTCGAGCCAGACCACTTCGGCTTCGTCGGTGAGCTGGCTGTCCTGCAGCATCGAGCTCATGGCCGTGGACCCTCCTGTCCCGTGGGCCGGCCTTGGGCCGGGTCGTGCGGCGTACTCACCGCTGGTTGTCTGGTTCTGGCAATTATCGCAAGAGTCCTGCACAAGCGGTTGTCGGACTCTGCCCGGAGCATCATTCGTCGGGCTCTGCCCCGGCGTCGGTGAGGAGGGCCAGGCCGGGGTAGAGCTTGCGGTCGTTGTTTTTGATCATCTCTGCTGGGGACGCCAGGCCGAGTTCCTGGCGGATGCGGCCAGCGAAGGCACGGCTCGTGGCCGGGCGGATCCCTTCGTCCGAGCACCAGCGGCCGTAGGTCTCGTAGAGGAGCTTCTGCTCGACTCGCAGCTCGGGATTGGGCTGTCCGCCCTCCCCCTTGGTGCACCGTTCGGCGATGAACCGGCCGATGTGGTCCTCGGTCTTCTCGTAGGCCTCGGTCGCCAGGCGCACGCTGGCCGGTCCGTGGAGCGGGTCTCTGGTGGTGAGGTATTTCTGGGCGCCCTGGATGAGCCAGTGCAGGATGCCGGGGCCTTCGTCGCGGACGAGTTCCTGAGCAAGGTTGTCGATCTTGAGTTCGTCGGGGACCTTTCGCTCAAACGGGATGATCCTCATGCGGCGCCAGAACGCGTAGCCGCCGGTGCCGACTTCGGGCCGGTGGTTGCCCAGGAGCCACAGCTTGTGCGTGGGCCGGAAGGTGAAGAAGTCCTGGCGCATGCGACGGGCAGTGATGGTGTCGCCGCCGGTGAGCAGTTTGACGCGGGCCTCGTTGAACTTGTCGTTCGGTTTGAGTTCGGAGCACACCACGATGCGCCGGCCGTGCAGCTCGGTCAGCTCGGTGCTGTGCTCGGTGAACTTCCCCTTCTCCATCAGGAAGCCGGGCGGGGCGGCGTTGGCGTAGTCCCCGAGGACCTGCATCATCACCTCGAGCAGCACGGACTTGCCGTTGGCCCCGGACCCGTAGAGGAAGGGCAGGACTTGGGCGCCCACGTCACCGGTGACGGAGTAACCCAGCAGCAGGTGCAGGAACGCGATCGTCTCCCGACCCTTGGCGTCGTCACCGAAGGTATCGCGGAGGAAGCTGCGCCACCGCGGCAGGGGCATGTTCTCCGGGCCCACGGTGGTGGCGCGCGAGTGCATATCCGACAAGGGGTCGGGCTTGCGCAGCTCACCGGTCCGCAGGTCGACGACGCCGCCCGGGGTACACAAGGCGTACATGTCCCCGTCCATAGAGTCCGGGTCGAGACTGAGTCCTGGCGCGGCCTGAGCTTGCTGCAGCAGCGCCTTCACCCCTGAGGTGGACTGTGTGCGACGCCGGTGCGTAGCCACCTCACGGTCGCTGAAAACCCCGCGCGGATCCGTGCGCGGCATCTGCTCAGCCATGTCCCCGGCCGCCCACATGGCACCCTTCTCACCACCAGTGCGCTTCCATCGGTACTGCTCCCACGAGTACCAGCCCAGGCCCTCCACGTGCCGAAAGCGGTCGCTGTACAGGCGCGCGAACAGCTTGGCGTTGCCCCGGTCGGTCAGCTCGTCCGGCAACAGTCCTGTGGGAGCAACTCGTCGGGTCCCCCCGCTTCCTGCCTGTGCAGGGAGAATCGCCTGGTCTCCGGGCAGACCGAGATCGAGGCTCGTCTGGAGGGTCTGGTCGGTGGCGGCCGCGGGGTCGAAGCGTGCCGACTCGGCACTGCTCATGAGCGTCCCTTGTGAAGGCCCAGGTGGAAAAGGTCGGTAGAAGCAGCGAGACCGGCACGGATGCGGCGCTCGTGCATGTCGCGATCGCAGCGGACACCTCGGGGTGTTGACGAGCCTGCCGCAACCTGGCCGGGCACTAGAGAGTCCTTGTCCTAGCTGATCTTCTACGTCTGGGGCATCAACCTCACGGACACCGCGCCCGTCGTACCGCGACCCGCCTGAGGGGGCGGGACCAACGGGACTGACGGGACTGAAGTTTCCGCTTGTGATCAGAGGCTAGCGCACACCCTGTCGTGGCAGCACACGCGGCAGCCAGCGTGTCGAACATTCAGTCCCGTCAGCCCCGCCCGACTCGGAACCCGGCAGGGACGCCAGAAGCGGCCGGGGCTGAGCATTGCTTCAGTCCCGTTTCAGTCCCGCACGCAAAATTGCTGGTCAGAGGCCCCCATCCTCAGGCTACGGGACTGACGGGACTCAAGGTTCTATATATGAGCCACACAGCACAGGTAGTACTACAGAACTACGTACGCGCGCATACGCGCGCGCCTGATCGGCATAACTGGCAGCGTCAGTCCCGTCAGTCCCGTTCCCGGGCGGACCAAGCCTCTGACCAGGCATTTCCCTGCGGGACTGAAACGGGACCCAAGGCTGCAATGAGTCCCGTGCTCAACGGATGCCCCGTACCACCCGAAGTGAGGTGACGTCCGGTTCGACAAGGCGAGCGCAAGCGATCCGCCCTAGCCCGGCACACGTACCCTCTGCTTTCCGGCGCGCACGGCCTAGGCCACGACGAAACGGGTCCGCGCCGGGAAGCAGAGGGGCAGCGGGGTCCAGGGGCCGGCGAAGGCCCCTGGTACCACGCCGCCCAGCCAAGTCCGGAAATGACCGTACGGGATTTCGGCCGGCCTGGCCGGCACGGCGATGCGCGCCGAGGGCCGCGCGGTGGACGACGAGTTCCTTGCGCACATCTCCCCTGCACACAGCGAGACCGTGAGATTCTTCGGCACGATTAACGTCGAGGTCGATAGCGAATTCGCCCAGCTCGCCCCGGCTGGCTACCGGCCTCTGCGGTCCCGCTGACCAGACCGGTCTGGTCGTTGACGCCGCCTCAAGGACCGGGCAGCAGGCCGCACAAAAGCGGCCCGGGCGGGACATCCTTGCGGCTGTTGAACGTATCTCTCGTACCTCCGCTTGACCGACGGCTGGCGCGGCGGCCCTGCCCGGGGGAGCGCGCCCGGATAGTCTGCGAGGTCTCGACCCTCATGGTTGACGCATCCCCAGTAGGGCTGATCTTCGCGGCATGCATCTGGCGGTGAGGAGGTCAGCTCTGGCAGTCGCCGCCTGCGGTGGTCCTGCCTGGGCAGCGGGCGCGCCGGCCCGTCGGCCGGCGCGCCACCTCCGTCACCCGGGGGAGGAAGGGGTGGTGTGACGGGTCCCGGTGTGGCTTCAGGGGGTCTCGTTGACCACCATCGCCGAGCCGCCGCCGCGGCGATTTGGCTCGGCCACCGCGGTCACCTTGCCGTTGGGGCCGAACTCCAGTGCCGCAACCGCACCGATTTCGGGCGATGGCGTGAAGGCTTGCGGGGCCAGGACAAAGCTCTCGCCGAGGGCTTCAAGTGCTTTGCGCTGGGGCGAGTTGAGAAACGCCGGTTCGGCCTCGGTCGTAGTGCGGTTGCGCTGGGAGATACGGGGCGCCGCCACCGCGTCCGGCAGGGACATCCCCAGGTCGAGCCGGTTGAGAAGGGTTTGCAGCACGGTGGTGATGATGGTGGCGCCGCCGGGCGAGCCGATCGCGATCAGCGGCTTGCCGCCGCGGATCACGATCGTCGGCGACATGCTGCTGCGCGGCCGCTTGCCCGGGCCCGGCAGGTTCGGGTCGGGCACGCCCGTCTGCAGTGGTGTGAAGTCGAAGTCCGTGAGCTCGTTGTTCAGCAGGAACCCGCGGCCGGGCACGGTGATCGCCGAGCCGCCGGTCTGCTCGATGGTGAAGGTGTAGGAGACGATGTTGCCCCAGCGGTCGGAGGCCACCAGGTGGGTGGTCGACGGTCCCTCATACGGTTCCACGCTGCCCGTGCCCTGAGAGCTGCAGCTGGTGGGGTTGTACGGGTCACCCGGTGCGAGGGGGCTGGTCAGCGACGAGTCGGGCCGGATCAGGCAGGAGCGGCCCTTGGCGAACTCCTTGGCCAGCAGTTCCTGGGTCGGCACGCCGGAGAAGGCCGGGTCACCCACCCAGCGGTTGCGGTCCGCGAACGCGATCCGGCTTGCCTCCAGGTAGTCGTGCAGCGCCTGAACCTGGTCGGCGGGTGAGAGCTGGAAGTTCTCCAGGATGTTCAGCGCCTCACCGACCGTCGTACCGCCGGACGAGGACGGCGCCATGGAGTACACGTCCAGGCCGTGATAGGTGGTGTGCGTCGGGTCCCGCGGGATCACCCGGTAGGCCGCAAGATCCGAGAGCTCCATGAGCCCGGGGCGTACCGTCGCTGTGGTGCCGTCGGCCACCGGCGGATGCTGGACGGTGCGCACCACGTCACGCCCAAGGTCGCCGTGGTACATGGCGTCCACACCCTCACGGGCCAGTTCCCGGTAGCTACGGGCCAGGTCGGGGTTGCGGAAGCGGGAGCCGACGACGGGCAGCTCGCCACCCGGGAGGAAGAGTGCGGTGGTCGAGGTGAAGTAGCGGAATCGTGCTTCGTTCATCGAGGTCTGGGCGCGGAACTGGTCATTGACCACGAACCCGTCGTCCGCGAGGCGGATCGCCGTGCGCAGGGCTTCGGCCAGGTTAATGGTGCCCCACTCGTCCAGAGCCTTCTGCCAAGTCGCCGCAGTGCCCGGAACACCGACGGACAGACCGGAGTTGACGGCCTCGTCGAACGGGATCGCCTTGCCCGTGAACGGGTCGACGAACGAGTCGGACCGCATCCGGGCCGGCCCCGTCTCGCGGCCGTCGATGGTGTGCACCGTCTTCGTGCGGGCGTTGTAGTACACGAAGTAGCCGCCGCCTCCGATGCCGCACGAGTACGGCTCGACGACACCGAGTGCGGCGGCCGTGGCGATGGCCGCGTCCACCGCGTTGCCGCCGTGCCGCAGCACGTCGATACCGGCCTGCGAGGCGTACGGATTGACGCTGGCGACGGCGCCCCCGCTGCCGACGGCGACGGCTTGCTTCGCGGGCGGCAAAAGCCCTGACGACGCCTCGGGTTCCGCTGCCGCGGAGGATGCGGCGGCAGCATGGGGGAGCAGCAGCGGCACAGTAGGCAGTGCAGCGGCCGCGGCGGCCACCAGGGTGCGGCGGGTGATCATCGAACCTCCGATTGGCCCCTCCGGGAAGAGAGGGGGATCGCCGACGGGGAGGTGGGGGGTGTCCGGAACCCTGGCAAACGTCCCTGATCAAGGCAACGCAATGAGCCGAGGTTTGCGGAAGATATGAGGTTACCCGCGGGTAAACAGCCTCAAAACGGCTGCGGTCCGTTGCTCCGGACCGGCGGCGTCGGCGACGTGCGCAGCGCCGTGCGCAGCCGGGACGCGTCCACGAGCTGCTGGGAAGAAGAGATTCGTGGCCGACTCCAACAACACCATCGAGCCCTGCGGCTACGGCGGCTACCGCCTCATCACTCCGGCCCGTCCCGGCAACGAGCCGAAGACCGTGCACCACGACGCCGACGGCAAAGAGGCGCCCTGCCCCAAGGGCCGCCGCTCTAGGCGCGCATGACCGTGGCCTCGTTCTCCCGGGAGAACGGACCCGCTTCGTTCCGGTGCGGTCAGCGTGTGTTCAATGCCCGCCGGGCCCGGTGGATGACGTTCTGCGCTTCCGCGCCGTATACGCCCGCACGTAGGTGGCGATGGAGTCTGCATCGTCCACCCACAACTCTGCATGCCAGTCCTCGGTGATGACGAGCCGGTCGTCCAGGACCCAGAACGCGTTCGCGGTGGGGATCTTCAGTGAGGCGCTCAGCGGGATGACTCCGAGTTCCACGGTATCCATGCCGACCGTGCCGATGAGCCTGTCCAACTGCGCCGCGAGCGTGGACGGCGAGCACGCCAGGGCGTGCAGTGCCGCCTCCCAGACCAGCGCGCGGAACCGGTGGCCCGCCTCGTACAGCCACTCTTGTCGGCACAAGCGAGCCCGGACAGCCTCGTCGGTATCGCGGGTCGTGCCGTAGAGGTCTGCGTATCGGAGGAAGATCGCCCTCGCGTAATCGGCGGTCTGCAGCATCCCGGGGACGACCGCTTCTTCCCAGGCCCGGATGACGCAGGCGCGGGATACCTCGACGTTCCAGCTGTCTTGTACGGGCCGGTGACCAGCGGCAAGCTGGCGGCGCCACGAGCGGATGTGAGACTCGAACCCCTTCAGGCGGGCGTCAAGCTCCTCGAAGGTGCCGGGGTGCCCGACAGCGTCTGCCCAGGCGCGTAGGTCTTCGCTGGTCGCGGTCTGCCGACCGCCCTCCAGCTTGTACACCCTCGAGTGAGGCCAGCCGAGTCGCTCGGCGAGTTGGGTGCCGGTGAGCCGACCGTCAGCAGCTGAACGACGGAGTTCCCGGAGGCGCACTCCAAGAGCCTCCCGGGCCTGCTGGTAGTCCGTGCTCACCGGCCCTACTCAGTGCTCCTTACTCAGTGCTCCTTCGCGCTGAGCTGCGCCGCGAACTGGTCGTACGGGATGGAGACGCGCATCGCGGCGTCCCGCACCTGGCAGTAGCGCAGTACCTCGGCGGGCTCGGTGATGACCTCGACGTCGTTGAACTCGTCGTCGTCGTTGAACCGTAGAACAGCGACGAGGCGACTGTCGAAGATCCAGAAGTCTTCTGCGGGCAGGTGTGCCTGGTCGGCGTCGGCCCGCCACAGGTTGCGCGCGTCTTCGCCCGTCGCCGCATTGCAGCGGGCGTAGCTGAGCAGGAACAGCTGCCCTTCGGTCGGCGGGCTGTCGACGACCCGCACTCGGCCGACGTACTTGCCGGCTGCCGTCTGTGCTCGGATGTTCGCGCACCACTCGCTGTCGAGGTCCATCGGGGCCTCACCTGTAGCGAGAAACTCCGCGTATGCCGGATCGTGCCGGTCCGAGGCGTAGCCGTGCCTCGTCTCCAGGTGCCAGGCGGAGTGATCGAAGTGGTGGAAGAGTTGGCTGAATTCCTCCAGGCTGATGATCTTCGAGATTCGATCCATCTCCTTCGGTGCGTGATTCACCAGCAGTTCCCGAGGCACGACCACCGCCGCGTCGTTCGCGGCCGAAGTGCTGGAGTTGCGCGAGGTCTGTGAGGGCTGTCAGTGGACGGCCTTGCACGACCACCTCGCCCGTGTCGACGTCCTCGTGAAGTGCCGGGCATCCGCCGTTCTTACTGTCCGTGCCGGTGAACCGCAGTCGTCGGGCCATGCCGCCTCCGTCGCTGGTTGGGACACACCAGCTTCACCGCGGCGGGTGCCCCGGTACTACAGGGTGCCGCCAGCCTCATGAGACCACCCGAGAACATACGGCCATATAGCGAGAACATTCGAGAACATCGCGTGGCTCACATCAACACCGCGTTCGTAGGGTCCCGTTCATGGCCTCACCACCTGACCACGCCATCGATCCGTCTACCGCCGTGGATACCCGGCGAACCGCGCTCGACCAGGCAGGGATCGTCCTGCCGTCACTCGCCGTCGATCCCGGGTCGCCAGCACTCAGCCTCGTCGACCTCCGCCGGGTACACGCCAACGTGGCCATACGACTTGCCGAAGCACTCCAGCGACGAGGAGCAGCATGAATACGGCAACCCTGGACATCGCGGCGGAGGTTCTAGAGACCCTTACGCCGGAACTTCCGGAACTGGACGCGCTCACCGAGGACCAGGCTGCCGGCCGTACATGCGTCTGGGACGCCGAGCGGCTCACGCTCGAAACCGCCGTGGACCTCGGCGAGCGCCAGAGCAAGGAGGGCCGCTGGTTTCCCCGGGCCTGCCGGCCGTGCACAGCGGACCGCGCGCACCGTGTTCTCCTCGACCACGCCTCGCACTGCCCGCTGTGCGCCTCCAAGGCGGCCGCCGCGGATTGCGTGGCCGGCCGGGGCCTGTACCCGCTTCAGCGGGAGTGCCGCCGATGACAGAGCAGCAGGACGTTCTGCAGGAGATCGAGCGACCTAAGGCGACTGGTCTTGCAGATCACGCTGTCGGACCGGCTCACGGCTGAGCAGCGCTCGGGGTGCCGTGGGGTCCGCCCCAACCGGCACAGCCCTCTCCCATACTCGGCCAACTCCCAGCCCCCGGTAACCACCGGGGGCTTCGTCGTGCTACCCATAGGACACCGTTCCCACCCGAGACACTCCCCCACTTCACCGCCACCCTCGAACGCCTCACCCCCGCCCAGCGCCGACGCTTTCCTCCTCGTACGGGAAGCCTTCGTCCCCGACCTGCCCGGCCGCGCCAGCACGTACCTCCTCCGCTCTCGCTGGCGGGGACACCATCTCACCGCCGCAGCGTGCCCCCTCCCGGCAACGCGGTCACAGCAGCTGGTCCTCGCCAACGGGCCATTGGGCCAGCAGTCGTGCCTGGACAGGACGCCGCCCCACCGGCCGTGCCTGGTCATCGCGGCCGCCAGGGCCAGCCGACGCGGGCGCACTTTGGCTGGCCGGACTTTCACCGCGGCGGCTGTCCGGTGCCCGCGCAGTCCTTCAGGCCGGGTGCTGCGCTGCCGTCGGCGGATCGGGCCCAATGGGCGCGTATGGTGTCGTTGGCCTTCAGCTGTAGGTACGCCCGCAGACACGGCACTTCCCGCGCGGCACGGTCTTGGTGGTCATACATCCTCACTCCCCCCGTTGGATTGGTCGAGTACGGCACGGAAGGCGGCCAGTGTCTCCTCGTTGCGGATGCGGTATCCCTGCACCTTCCCGGAGCCGGGACCGAGCGCAATGAGCGGAGACTTCAGGCCGCTGTCCCACCAGCCCTCTGTGGTACCCCGCTTGAGGACGCGAGTGAAGGCGCCGGCGTGCCCACGAAGACTGGAGTCCTCCCGGTCTCGCAGATCGTCCGCTGCTACCTCGCCGCCCCGAGCGACGACCTCACGGAGGATGCGTCGGGCGCGCGGCTGCTTGAGTGCCTCGCAGAAGAGGCGGGCCCGCTCGGTGTTCCAGCCGGGGTCGTGGCGCAGGGAGGCACGGTGCTTATCAAGAAGTGCGAGTAGGGCGCTCTCGAACTCGGGGGTCGGATCCTTCACGCTGACGACGATCTCCACACGGGCTCCCGTTGCATTAGACGCGATTAAAGCCGAGTAGACAGTACTGCCCGACGGGTCGTCAGCAAAGGTTTATTAGCGTCTAGTTAAAACTGCCCGACGCACCGATCCGCCTGATCAGCGACAAGGTCACTTGTGTCCGCCGGGGCGGACGCCCCCGCACCACTGCGGCCTGATGCGCGGCATGCCGCCCTCGCCCGCTCACTGTCAGTCTGACGAGGGCAACGTGCCCGCAGTCAGGAAGAAGGTGACGGCGTAGGTAAAGCGACCTGCGCGCACGGCATCGTCGAACTGGGCCACGAACCGGTCCGCGTCCACGGGGCCGAGGTAGCCCCGAGCTGCGGCTGTGTGCGCCCAAGTCCGCAGGCCCATGACGTTGTCGACCGCCGACGGGTCGCGGACAACCAAAGTCCGGGCTTCCACCGAGATGTCGTGGATGCCGCGGGCCGCGAGCAGTCCGGCGTGCCGGTGGGCCAGCGAGCCGTTGCGCAGGCCCACGTCGGCCCTGAAGCGCAGCACCCGGCGGGCGAGCTCCTGGTCGTCAATGTCGAGTACCTGGGTGTCGTAGTCCGGGTCTGCCAAGGCGACCCGGCCGCCGGGGCGGACCACCCGCAGTAACTCGTCCAGCACCCGGGACGGTTCGACGACGTGCTGCAGGACCCGGTCAGCCCAGGCGCCATCGAACTGACCCGCTACAAACGGCAGCCGGTGCCCGTCCGCGACAGCGGCGCGTGGCAGTCCACGGTCCCTCGCCTGCATGATCATCGTCAAGGAGCTGTCGACCGCGACGACCTCGGCTCCACTGCGCGAGCGCAGGGCCACGGCGGCGTCCCCGGTACCCGCTCCGACCTCAAGGAACAGCTCGCCGCGCTCGGCACGCAGGAACTCTTGCAACCGTTGCTTGTAAGTGGCGTAGAACGGCTCCGCACTCAGCCGGTCCAGGACCTGAACCCACTCAGCAGGCCGGGGCTGCGTGTCCACCGACGTGAACCCGTGAGCAACAGCGTGATCGTTCATGGGAGCACGCTAGACGTGCCGACCAAGCCGGTGAACCTAATGAGGCAGAAGCCCAGACGACTCAGTTCGTTGAGAAGGCGACTCGATTGAGTGAGACGGGACAACGACATTTCATCGTCTCTCGTGACGATCTGGACTGAGAGAGATTTGTTGTCCGCGGACAACAAGTGTGCCTGGCAGGTGTTTTGTGAGGGTTCCAGTCAGCAGAGGCGAGTAAGGTAGCGCCATGACCGCGCCATACGACCCGAGTGATCGGGAAAAGGTAGTAGCGAAGCTGCCTGCCGGCCTCCGTAAAGAGCTGAAGGTTCGGGCAGCAGAGCTCGACAGAGACATCCAGGACGCCGTAACGGAGGGCGTGGAAGCCTGGCTCAAAGCGAAGCCGCGTCCGGAGGTCGACACCAGCGGCGGTTCCTCGTTCTCGACCTATCTCCCTGCCGGGCTCTACGGCCAGCTCAAGGAGCTCTCCAAGAAGCGAGGCATCTCCTACAACCAGGGCGTCGCCCAGGCGATCCGCTTCTGGCTGGACAGCAACCCGTCCCCCCGGCCGAAGCCGGCCCGGGTCACTGGAGCGCGCCGGTTCATCTTCGGCAACCAGAAGGGCGGCGTGGGCAAGACGTCGGTCGCGGCCGGAACTGCTCAGGCCCTTGCTGAGTCCGGGCACCGCACGCTGCTCATCGACTTCGACCCTCAGGGTCACCTCACCGTGCAGCTTGGCCACAAGATGCTGGACATCGACAGCCCGAGCCTGGCCAAGCACATGTTGGGTGAGGCGAAGGGCGAGCTGAGCGACCTGCTGGTCCCGATAAGGGGCGGCGACTTCGAAGATCACCTCTGGCTGCTGCCGTCCTGCAAGGACGCCTTTCTCCTGGATGCCAAACTGGCGACCAGCCGCTTCGTCCGCGTCAAGGAGACCGCGCTCGAGAAGGCGCTTGAGCCGCTGGAGAAGGAGTTCGACTTCATCGTCGTCGACTGCCCGCCCAGCCTCGGCTACTCGATGGACACCGCGCTGTACTACTGCCGCACCCGTGAAGGGGAAGAGGACCACACATCGGGCATCGTGGTCGTCGTCCAGGCCGAGGACTCCTCCGCAGACGCATTCGACATGCTCGACGACCAGATCCGGGACCTCACCGTCGACTTGGACGTCGACATCGCCATGATCGGGTTCGTGGTCAACCTCTACGACGCACGCAAGGGATACGTCGCCACGTCATCGCTCGCTGAATGGCACAAGATCGGCGACCCTCCCGTCATCGCCGTCGTCCCGGAATTGAAGGACCAACGGGAGGCCGTCCGCGTGAAACAGCCCTTGCTGGTTCACTCCCCCTACGGTGAGCAGTCGGAGGTCATGCGGACCGTGGCACGGAGGATCAGCGCGTGAGCAGCATCGCAGAGAAGCTCGGGACCGGCTCATCGTTCGGACAGCGCCGAGAACGCAGCGCCCGGGGCAAAGCCAAAGCGATCACCGAAGGTGAGATCCCCGCCTACGAGCTGGTACGACTGCGGCTTGATGAGGTGGCCCCCACGCCACTCAACCCGCGCCGGAACTTCGGTACCGACGAGGACATGACGCGCTTCGGTGAAGAGCTGCGCCAGGCCCAGCTGGCCGCTTGCGTCGCGGTGACTCGCAACGCGTACCTGGCGCTGTGGCCGGACCACGAAGACCGCATCGGCTCCGCTGTGCACGTCC
The DNA here is from genome assembly GCF_055584345.1 of Streptomyces sp. NPDC104106. Lineage (NCBI taxonomy): Bacteria > Bacillati > Actinomycetota > Actinomycetes > Kitasatosporales > Streptomycetaceae > Streptomyces > Streptomyces sp. NPDC104106. The sequence goes on along the minus strand of NZ_JBVJMF010000018.1, from coordinate 129,483 downwards.
TTGTCAACGGTGAACGGCGCTACCGCAGCGGCGTGCACGTAGGACTCGAGGCGCTGGACTTCGTGATCCGGGATGACCTGGCGTCTTCCCGTGAGCGGTTCATAAAGCACTTGCTGGAGGAGAACCTCAGCCGGGAAGACTTCGACGTCATTGAGCGGGCGCGCGGTGTTCAGCAGATGGTGAGCGTCTGCGCGGAGGAGTCGGAACGAGGCGCTCGCTCCCGTGCGGCTGAGCAGCTGGGTAAGGACCGGTCATGGGTGACCAACCAGCTGGTGCTGCTGACCCTGCCGACGGAAATCCAGACAATGCTCAGTGCTGGGACGATGGCGGAACGGGATGGCCGGGCTCTGGCCCGCCATTTGAAGGACAACCCGGGGCTCGATGCGGCCGCCCTGTTGGACTACCTCCAGGAGACGAAAGAGGCCGCTTCACGGACCAGGGCTCTGGAGAAGGAGGCGGTGGCAGCCGCCCGTGAAGGCTTGTTGTCCGCGGACAACAACCGTCAGGAGACCTCACCTGAGTCAGAGCGGTCCGCTGGTTTGTTGTCCGCGGACAACAAACCAGCCAAGGTACCTGTGCAGGGACAACCAGCCGAAGAGGGCCGCCCCCTGCCTTCCACCGCCGATGCAGCCAGCCCAAGGGCGGAAGACGACCCTGCGGGTGAAGAGAGCGGAAGCTCCTGGGTTGGCGGCGTTAACGCCGCCGGCAAGGGCGCCGATCCGGCAGCGACTGACACCCGGGAAACTTCGGGAGGGCGTCAGGGGAGCCAGCCGAGGCGACTGCCGTACGACGACGCCCCCTACGTCGTCCAGCATCTTCACATGAAGATGACTCCGGAGCACTTCGTCCAGGGCGCACGCGTGTGGATGAGACTCCTCCGCGAGCAACACCCCGAGGAGTTCCAAGCGCTGCTGCTTGAACTGAGCCAGCACGAGCAAGCAAGGGTCTGATCCCTCAACGCAAAAAGGCCTGTACCCCGCGTCGCGCAAGGGGTACAGGCCTTCGCTGTTCTCAGGTTCTCCACGGGTACGGCCCAGCCCTGGCAGGAGCTGGGCCGTCCCTGCGGTGCGTGCTGGGCGTCAGAACGCCATGACGCCCCGGCTCACCGCCGTCCCCTTGAACTGAAGGTAGAAGGACGTCCCCGGAAGCACCGACGACGCGACAACCGTCCACACTCCCACCCTCGCGGTGTGCCAGTCGTTGCACGTGCCGGTCTTCAGGAAGCAGACCTTGATGTCTCGCGTCGCCGTGGTCTTGACGTTGATGTCCTTGCAGATGTCCCAAGATGACTTGGCGGCCGTGTTGCCGCGCTCGGGCCAGTACGAGTTGGAGCTGCCGCTACCCGGATAGCTGGTGTACGCCAACGGCTCGCTCAGGCAACTCTTGAGCGCCGGCCTCTGCGGTGCCGCGCTGGCCGGGACAGCTCCCGCAGCCATCCCCCCTGCGATCAGTACGCCGGCCACGGCCAGACGGCCTGTCTTCGTCCTTCGCACGTTGCTCTCCTTCTGCGCGAGCTGTGGTCGGCCTTAGAGATGCCCACCCAGATGGCACGGTATGGCGACATATTCAGCCGCATTGCCCTGGTATGACTTGGACGGGTATCAGTGGTGCTTGTCGTCCTGGCGGGCTCAGCAGCGCGCGCGTGAGATTGGTGCCGAAAAACGGCGGCGCGGTCGCGGGGGAGCAACGGGTCTGGGTCAGCGGGTGGCGAGGGCGGCACAGTGCTCCTGGCGGTGCTCGGTGGCCGCAAGCTCGGCGAGCTGCTTGACGTGGTGGGGCTGGCCGACGTCGCCGACCGGGGGAGAGGCAGTATTCCGAACCTGCGCTATCCCACAGCCGAGCTGCCCCCAGGGGCTGACGAGCACGCAGAACACGGCTCGTAGAGCGAAAAGCCCTGCGCTGGTGTCTCAAGCACCCCTATAGTCCGGGAGTGATTGAAATACCTACCTTTGCGGCGTGGATGGAGGAAAACCGGGCGCATAGCTTCCCCAGCGAGGCAAGTGGCTGGGTGGTCTACAACGACCGGGTTCATCGGGGCCTGCAAGCCCTCTACGCAGATCCTGAGGTTGCGGCCAACCGCCTGGAGGCTGCCGTGGCCGAGATCGCAGCGACTGCCTTCCTCGACTCCTTCTTCGGCGCCGCCTGGGTGAAGGAGAAGTTCCCCCTCGCGGATGACCGGGAGGAGTTGGGTCCCTGGGTGTGGCAGGCCCGGCAGCGTCAGGAGCTGGCCAGGAGGGTGTTCGAGTTTCAATGTGAACCCTGGTTCGACGACTTCCTCTCCTACGCGGAAGAGCAACGACGCCGGGTCGACGATCTTCGAAGCAGACGTCGTTCAGACCCTCATGCGCATGCCCGGTAGCGTCACTAGGGTGACTGCGTCGGGAGTGAAGGGACAGGACTTCGATGTTTTCCTGAACTTGGCGCACATCGGTGACGTCCCCGTCGAGGTGAAGTACAAGCAGGACGACACACCCTTCTCCGAGGCCACGGTCCGGAACACCGTCAAGGGCGCGACCAAGCAACTGCCGCGAGGCCATGTCGGATGGCTGTTCGTTCACGTCCCGACTGCGTGGCTGCGTCCTGGGCGCTCGGACGAGTATCACGAGGCGCCTTTCGGGGCGCTGCGGCAGACGTCGCGGATCGGCGTAGTCTTCACCGCCGTCGACAGGCCTTTCCACGATGAAGCGGCGGGAAAGATCCGACACCCACGCTCCTGGGACCTTTACGTAGACGAAAGGGCATCACAGGAGCTGCGGCAAGCCGCCCTGCTTCTTCGAGATCTCCTCGACAAGGGCTGGGACTTCTTCGTACCCAGTGCGCCGTTCTGACGTGCTCAATCCCACTGTTCGTGCTCGGAGCAGACGACGGTCTACGCGGTGCGGCCGGTGCAGCCGGAAGCAGGGTTGCGCGGCTTGCCTGAGGGCTTCGCCTTGTGGTCGCAGGTGGTGTTGTCGGCGTGCCGGGGTTCCACGTGAATGGTGATGCTGGCCAAGACTCTCCTGTTGAGACGCAGGGAGCGCCGTGCCCCGCCGGTGGGGCGAGGCACGGCGCTCGGGGTTGAGGTGGCTAGGGGGTGTCGGCGACCACAAGGAACTGGTCCGTTCCCAGGTCCATCACGACGCGGGCGTCGATGCCCTGATCGCGCCGGGCGGCGGCGTACTCTTCCGCCGGCCACGAACCGCGGGGAGCTCCGGCGGGGAACCGCTCCAGGACGGTGCGCTGCCGGTCGGGCGTCGTGGTCGTCGCGCTCACAGCTCGGGGTCCTCAGGCCCAGGGAGGTCGCCGAACATGTCGTCGATCGCCTGGGTCACCTGCGGTCGGTGCTCAGGCCGTGTGGCGTTGAGGACCGCCCCGGTGAGGCTGACCAGGTCGATGTCCTCGAATAGCTCGGTGATGTCGGCGACCGTCTGGGGGTCCAGGACGGTGCCGATGTCCGGGCGTTCGCTGTCCAGGTAGCAGCCCATGCCGTCGGCCTGGTCGGCGAGCTGGTGGGCGCGGGCCGGAGTGATCTCGATGCTGGGGCAGTGCTCCAGGCCCGTGCCAAGAACACCGGTCGGGCTGATGTAGATGCGGATGGTCGCGTCCGGGCCGGAGTCGCCGGCGAGACCGGTGAGGGCTTCGGCGAGGGCCGCGATCGCCCTGTTGCGGTCCGCGTCTGCGTCCGTCGCGGTCGCGGTGGCTGCGTCTTCCCCGTCCGCGTCCAGCAGCGGCGCTTCCCAGAGCACTTCGAGGGTATCGGCGTGCAGCCGGATGACGCCGTCGGCGGTGTCGGGGAGGGTGAGGTGGCCGATGACGCGCAGCAGGTCGCCGGGCTGTCGCTCGGTGAGCATGGCGTGCGCGATCTCCTGCTCCATGGTGGTGCAGGGGATGACCGCTTCTTCCACCAGGTGGTCGGTGCCGGTGGAGCATGTCAGCCGCCAGGAGGCGGTGCCGTCACGGTCGCCGGGTTCGGGGTCGGCGGCCAGGTAGCCGTCCAGCGTGAGCGGGATGGCGTCCATCAGCTCGCCTGCGCCAGGTTGGTGGTGCGGTGGGCGGCGTCATAGGCGTCCATGACGGCCTTGGCCGGGTTGCCTCGGTCGGCGACCTGGTGGCCGTTGGCGCGCGCCCGTGCGGATCGCGGCCAGCTCGTCCTTGCTGCGCTTGCCGGTGGGAGCCGCCGGGGCCGGTGCGGGCGCCAGGGGCGTGGCGTCCTGTACCGCCGCGGCGGCGTGGCCGCCAGCCTTCACCGCACGCAGCTGCGCCTGCGCGGCCTCGGGATCGGCCTTGGCCTTCGCGACGCGCTCCTCTGCCTCCCGCTGGGCTGCGTCGGTGGCGTGGCGCTCGGTCAGCTCGGTGAGATCACTGCGGACGCGGGCGGCCCGGTTGCGGATGCTGGCAGCAAGGTGGCTCTCCGCCCACGCGAGCAGGACCTCGATTCCGTCGGCGTCCATCGTGCTGTCGGGCGCTGCGCCGGCCGTCTCCGGGTTGCCGGTGCTGTCCTCCGTGCCCGCGTCGGGGGCGGGCAGCCCGGCATGCTGGACGGCTTCGGCGATTTCGGCGTGCTGGAGGGCGTCGGCGAGTTCGTCCTCCGACAGGCCGAGGGTGTCGCGGACGTGCTCGGGGCTGTCGCCGTTGTTCAGCATCGAGACGGCGGTGGCGGTGAAGGCGTCGACGGCTTTGGCAGGCATCGTCTCTCCGGTCGGGGAGTAGTCGGGGTGGTGAGGTGCGGGAGCAGGGTCACGAGGTCGTCCTCGCTGCAGGGCAGACCGAGCGCGCCCAGCAGGTCGGTGAGGTCGTCCTTGTCGCGGGCGTGGTGGGCGACCATCAGGGAAGGCGGCGCTGTGCTGGTCGCTGCCGAGCGGGGTGAGTTCGATGTCCTCGGCTGCGAGGGCCTCTTTCATGTCGGTGAACATGACCGGCCCTCCTACGCGGCCCTGGTGCGGGGTTTGCGCTGGGCGATGTCCAGCAGCTCGCGATTGCGCCGCTGCTGGGCTGCGGTGAGCGGCCGGGTCTTGGCGCCGTGGCGGTGCCAGAGCGGGGAGGCCGGCGGCTCGGGGTAGGCGAGGGCGTGGTCGACGTCGCGTTGGGTGCTGCTCAAGGGAGCCTCCGTCGGGAGGGTCAGGCGTGGTCGTCGTCGCGCCGGCGTTTGGACTGGAGGTCGGAGGCGACCCGGCCGAGGCGGGCCTCAACCGGATGTGCGGCGATCCAGTTCTCAGCGCACGCGTTGTGGACTGGCTCCCCGTAGTGGGAGCGCATCGGCGTGGGCTTGTCGCACAGCACGCAGGGGCGGTCCTGCCAGCGGTCGAAGTGCTGGCTGTCGCGCCATTCGAGGAGGGCGCCGGGAGCCGGGATCAGTCCCGGCTCGAACAGCGGCTTCTTGCCTCGCGGGCGGGTCACGGCCGGAAGTCGGGCAACTGCTGGAACACGAGGTCCAACAGGTCCTGCGACGGCTTCCAGGGCACGACCTGTCCGCGCGCGGGGACGGGCAGGGGCAGCTCCTGGACATCAACGAGCACCAGGTGCCAGACGCCCGGATGAGCCCACTGCGAGCACAGCGGCTGTCCTTCGGGGTCCTGGTGGCAGTCGGTGATCCGGGCGATGCCGACCACGGCGCCCGTGATCAGCTCACGGCCGCGGATCGTGCGGGCGATCAGCGGGAGGCGCAGGGCGGGCTGGTCGACGGTCTTGCTGGTGTGCAGCAGCACCCATCCGGTCCGCCACCGTGTGGGCCGGTTCTCCACTGTCTTGGCGCCGGCGAGGATGCAGGCCGCGTACGGCTGTTTGATGCTGATGCCGCGGATCCAGTCGCCCTCGGGCAGAGCGATGATCATGCTGCTCGCCCCCACACGCTGGTGCCCGGGCGGCCGGCCCGGCGCCCGTTGATGGACGGGACCGTTCCGTGCTCCGCTGTGGCGAGGCGCGCACGGCCGGTGTGCTTGCCGTCGTACAGGGCGGCGTCGGCGGCCCGCTGCAGCACGGACAGGTCTCGGCTGCCGGTCACGTCCGGGGTCGCGGCGCCGACCGAGGCGGCGACATCCACCGCCTGGCCGTCGTCGAGGACGACCGGGGTGTGCAGCATCCGGACCAGCTGGGCGAGGCGCTGCTCGCGGCGGTCGGCGGGTAGCTGAAGGACGACGGAGAACTCATCGCCGCCGAGCCTGCCGACAGCTGCGCGCGGGGCCGCCCAGGCGGTGAGGCGGGTACCGAAGGCCGCGAGGACGGCGTCGCCGGCCGCGTGGCCCATCGTGTCGTTGATCCGCTTGAAATGGTCGGCGTCGACCATGACCACGGCCGCGTCGTCGCCGTGGCGGGCCAGGATCCGCCGGGCCCGGGCGGTGTAGGCGTCGCGGCGCAGGAGCCCGGTCAGCGGGTCCTTCCGGCTCGCGGCGAGCCGCCTGTGCAGGGTGATGGCGTGCACGGTCCAGCCGGTCAACGGCACGGCGGCGGTGGTCAGAAGGAGTGTGCGCGGGCCGATCCGGCCCTGAACGCGCAGGACGGAGTCCATACTGAAGGTCGCCCTCTCGTCTCGTACGGGTTGGGTGGGCCCGGGACAGGCGGCTGGTTGTCCGCCGTGGCGCCTGTCCCGGGGCGGAGCTACAGCGGAAAGTCGCCGCGGCTGCTGGTCCAGCTGACGGGGTTGTGCCAGAGGCCGGCCTTGGCGGCCGTCCACTCCGGCTCCCAGCCGGGTCGCAGTCCGCGCGCTCCCCAGCTGTCGGGCTGCTTGCCGGGAATTTCGAGTCCGGCCTGGTGGGCGGCGAGCGCGGCGTCGTACACCTCGTGGGCGCGGCGCAGGGCCGCGGTCGGGGAGTCGGCCTCGCCGGTGAAGACGTGCAGGCCGCGCCGGTCGGGGTGGTTGGTGTCGTGTATGGGGACGTCGACCTCGTAGGTCCGCAGGTGCATGACGTCCATCTCCTTCCTGGCTGTCCGAGGTTGAGGGGACACTGCGACCGCCCCGGCCTCGAGGTGCGGGGCCGGGGCGGCAAAGAGTGCGCTCAACTCGCGGTTCAGTCGGCCGTGGCGATGGCGTCGCGCAGTTGGGTGCGCGCCCACGCCAGGAGCGAGCGCTGGTCGCCCTCGGGGCTGGTCAGCGCGTCGGTGAGGTAGCTGACGGCGGAGTCCAGCTCCTCGCTCGCTTCCTGCCAGCTGCCGAGGCTGGACGTGCCGAGGACGTCGCGGACCTCTTCGACCAGGTCGATGAAGCCGGTCGGGGTGGCACCGCGCTGCGACTGGTCCCCGATGAGGGCGGCGAGGTCGGTGGCGAAGGTGTCGCGGAGCGCGGCGAAGGTGTCGAGGGTGCTGGTGTCGGTCTGGGTGGCCATGGGCGGGCCTCCTTGTCAGTCGTCGAGCTGGATGGTGAGGGGGGTGCGCGGATCGCCGGAGCGGGTGTGGACGGTGCGGCGGTGGGCGGCGAGGCCGGCTGCCCCGCCCTGGGCCGGGAGGGGGCAGTCAGGGCCGCCGTGCCACCAGTCGTCTGTGTCCGGCAGGTCGGCCGGGGTGAGCGGGTGCGGATGCGGGGTGTCAGGGCCGCTCATACGGTCGGGCCTTCGCCGGAGCCCGGTGCCGGTTGGCCCTGACGTGGTGGAGCAGAAGCGTGGTGAGCCGGTCGAAGCCGACTGCGAGGACGATGGCGACGGTGCCGCCGACCATGGCCCAGACGCCCCAGGCCGGGGCCCCGGCAAAGGGCAGGGATGCCATGACGCCGGCGGCGGTCGCGATCCCGCCGACGAGGGTGCCCGCAGCGGCGGCTGCCACGGCGGCGCCCATGCTGATGAGCACGCGGCGGTGCGGGGTCTTCATGCGCAGACCGCTTCCTTGGCCTGGGCCTCGAGGTCGGCGCGGCCCTCGGGGTCATCGGCCTGGTCGTGGTCGCCGGCCTCCCGGTCGACGTCATCGAAGCCGCCGTGGATGGTGCAGAAGATGTCCTCGTGGTCGTCTAGGTCGCCGTTCAGTGCGCGGAAGAGGTAGGTGACGCTGTAGGCCGGCGCCCAGGCGTAGCCGGTGCATTCGTCGTCGTGCGGGCACGGCACCAGCACGTCGAACCCGACGTCGCCCTCGCCGTCCACGTCGGTGCGCAGGGCGAGGGTGAGGTACTGCTGACCGAGGCGGATCTCCGCGACGCGGTCGCCGCCGGCGACGGTCGAGCCGGGCTTCCACTGCCACAGCGGGAGGATCTCCTCGCCGAACACCCGGGAGACGAGGTTCAGGTCACCGAGACCGTCGCCGCCGTCCAGCCCGAGGTCGGCCTGCCGGGCGTGGCTCAGGCGCTCCAGGAACGGCAGCAGCCGGTAGAGGCTGTCGGAGAAGACGATCTCGGCGAAGCCCTCCGCCTTGAGGCGTCGGTGCGAGTCGACCATGTCCTTGCGCTGTTTGATGACGGTGGCCTCGGGCACCGTGCGGTTGGCCGGCCGCGGGCCCTGCCGCTCGATGCAGACGCTGCCGGGGGTGGCGACCATGACCGCGATCGGCAGCATGTCGTGCCGCTTGGCGGCGGCGACCAGCGGTTCCCTGGCGGCCCTGGTGACGTTGGTGGCGTCGACGACTGTGACCAGTCGGCGGCGCATCCTCGCCTCCAGGAGCAGGTGCAGGGCGGCGACTGCGTCACCGGTCGCCGTCTGGTCGCCCGCGTCGTCGCTGACCGTCTCGCGCAGCGCGTCCAGGGACAGGACCTGCGAGGCGGGCCAGGTGCGCGCGATCGTGGACTTCCCGGCGCCGGATGGGCCGATGAGGACCACCAGGCTGTGCTCGGGCATCTGCGGGTAGATCAGCTCGGTCATGCGGATTCTCTCCTTGGGAGTGAGGGGTGCCGGGCAGCCCGGATGAGGCACTGCCCGGCGTGATGGGTGAGCAGGGCGGCGGGTTCGCGCAGCGCCGTCAGCGGACGATCAGGTGAGCGGGGTGGCCGTTCTTCATGTGGTCCACGCACTGCGGGCAGTCCTCGCGCGGTCCGAGCCCGGCGTGAGCCTCACGGCTGGCGTACGCGTGGAACCAGCACTGCCTGCACTGCCCCCGGGGCGGGTTCGTCGCCTTCGCGCTCGCCATCTCAGCTGGCTCCTTGCGGGTGAAGGGCGCGGGCAGCCCAGACGAGGCGCTGGCCGGCGTCGTCGGTGATCAGGACGGCGGCCTCGTGCAGCGGACAGGACGCGTCACCGTCGCGGTCGGGCTCGATCTGCTCGGCACGGCGCGCGGCGGCGGTGACCAGCTGCGCCACGGCCGGGATGAAGCCGCCGGGCGGGTCGGTGTCCTCGATGAGCTCGCGCAGAATCGCGGCGAGCCCGGCTTGGTCGACGTCGTCGGCGCGGAGGTCGTCCTCGATCTGCTGGAGGGACAGCGAGGCGATGCCGACCGCTGCGCGGACGCGTTCGATGCGTGTACGGCGCTGGCCGGTCACCGGGTGGTGGCAGAGGGCGTCAGTGCTGCACCTGTCCGCGGCGAACTACTGCTGGTTCGAGGACCCGGCGAAGGCGCTGTGTCTCAAGCTCGCCGGAGCGAAAGGGGCGGCAGGCCCGCTGAGCGGGCTCTGCGACACCCACCACCTCGTCCACCGGCCCGTCTGGCAGGCCGCGGCCGACAACGGCGCCGTCCTGCTGGCCAGTCCCCGCGTCCCGGCCGGGGAGAAGAAGCGCCTGCAGGCCGAGCACGAACGCTCGATGCGCGTCCTCGAAGAGATCGACAAGGCAGCTGGAAAGGCCGGATGACATGGCACTCAGCCAGACCCAGCGTGACCAGGCCGAACGGCGCATCCGCGCCGCCATCGACCGCCTGCTGGCCGGGCAGATCCCCGAGGGCGGGGCCTGCGACGTCAAGACGCTCGCCCGCGAGGCCGGGATCTCCCGCGCGGCGCTCTACCGGACTTGGGACCACCTCAAGGACGAGTTCGAGAAGCGACGGGCCGCGGCCTGGGCCGCCGGGCACCAGCCCGACCTCCGCGAGGCCCGCATCAGCCGACTGCGGGACCTGAATCAGCGGCTCACCAGCAAACTCCCCCGTACCAACACCGAGTTGACTCTCATCAAGGAGCAGCACCGCCGACTGCTGTCGGCCCTCGCCGCGCAGGACGACGAGCTGGAGCGTCTCCGCCGCGAGCTGAGTACGTTCGCCCGTACGCACGACGGCCCCGCTCGCGACAACGAGCAGGGGGACGACGCCGGTGTCCTGTCCCAGCTATCTGTGGGCAGGGGAAGGCCCTGACTTGCGATGCCTACGATTGAGTGGGACGTGTTGGCGTTCTGTGTCCCGCTCAACCGTAGACATTGTGGTGTTCAGCCGCGGAGCCAAGCCAGCAGGTTCCTTGGCGTCGGTCGCGGTGAGCTGACCGGCATGGCCCTGGGAGCCGACCCGGCTCTCCTGGCTTGTCGGGCGAGCTGGTATTCGTCAGCTTCACGGATAAGTTCCCGAGAGCGGATCTGATGCAACTCGAAGTGCATGCCACTCGCTCCTACTGCTGGAGCTCCATGACGTCGGCGACCACGCAGCTGACGTTGTCCGGGCCGCCGGAGCCGTTGGCGAGGGTGATGAGTTCGCGGACGGCCGGTTCGGGATCACTGATCTCGGAGAGCACCCGGCGGACCTCTTCGGTTGACACGACGGTGGACAGACCGTCGGAGCAGAGCAGGTAGCGATCTCCCTGCTGAGCGTCGTGGAGACGCATGTCGTGCGTGGCGTCGGCTCCTTGGCCCAATGCGCGTATCAGCAGGGACCGCTGGGGGTGGGAGGCGGCTTCTTCCGGACTGAGGCGTCCTTCGTCGACCATCGACTGCACCATGGTGTGGTCGTGGGTGATCTGGAACAGCTCTCCGTCGCGCAGGAGGTAAATGCGGGAGTCGCCGACGTGGACGAGGGCGAGTTGAGATCCGGTCCAGAGCATCGCGGTGAGTGTGGTTCCGGCTTCTTCGGGAGAAGAGCTGGTCGCGGCGATGCCATGCACAGCCTGTTTGGCTTGTTCGATCGCGTCTTCCAGGACGTTGAGGAGATTGCCCGCCGGGATGCCCTCGGTTTCAAGGTGCTTGAGCGCGTCGACGGCGGCCGCGCTCGCGGGGGCTCCCTGATCTCCGAAACCGTCGGCGACGGCGAACAGGCGGGACCCGGCGTATGCCGTGTCCTGGTTGCTCTCACGGACGAGACCGGTATCGGACAGAGCGGCGTAACGGATTCCCAGGGGCTTGGCGGTCGGGGACATGGCAGGGTCCTTCCAGGACAGGTGGTCGATGAGGAAGGTGGCCAGGTCCCGCCGTGCGGCGGTGTCCGTTTCGACCTGGACCCAGAACGCGCGGATCTCCTGGGCTGCCGACGCCGCATCCAGCTTGCAGACGTGCTGGATGCGGATCAGAGGCATCCCCAGGCGCCGAAGCCAGGCAACCAGCCGAGCCTGTTCCAGTTGTTCTGGCGCGTAGAGGCGGTAGCCGGTCACCGGGTCGACGCGAGCGGGGGCCAGGAGGCCAAGTTCGTCGTAAAGGCGCAGTGCCTTCTGCGACAGCCGGGACGCCTTCGCGAACGCCCCGATGGTCAGCAACCCCATGCTCGTTCCTCCTCATGCCGGGCGCGTCGCCCGGCTCAACCGATGCTGTGGCCTCCCCCAAGGTGAAGGTCAACCTCAGCACTTGCCTACAGGTGACCGGGACGGTGCCCCACTCGCCCACAGAAGAGCGGGACTGCCTACACATCGCAGAGACAGGACAGCCCAAAGCGTCGTCCCCCTGCCCCGCCGCTGATGTCACACAAGCGCGATCAGCAGAGCGGAGACCAGCAGCGCAGTCTGATGAAGCGCCTGATCAGTGAGATACATGCCGTTCATCCCGGCCGCCTTCAGCTCGGCGAACCCCTTGGAGCCGATGTGCTCCAGGAGCCAGCGGACCGGCCACCGGCGATCAAAAAAGGCATGGGTCACAGCCGACACAGCCAGCCCCGCGACCAGTCCGGCCCAGGACAGCTGGAGCGGGAGAACAACCCAGACCAGGCCCAGGATGACCGCCATGACGACGTGGTACTGGGCGACATGGGCCAGGCAGGCACCCCAACCCCGCCTCGGGCTCACGCCGTCGGCGACCTCCGCCGCCGACGGCGCCGCCTTGTTCCCGGCCTGGCGGTCGGTCTGCCCGATCACATGGTCCGCGAGGTTGTGTCCGACAGAGAGCACGGCCCACACCGAGCCGAACGTCGCCAACGTGGCGATCTGATCGATGGAGGTCATCGGCGGCCTTCCTTCCAGCAGTCGGGGCAGATGTCGCGGCCGGGGCGGGGACGGTGCCACCCACGCTTGTCACGGATAGGCGACGCAGTTCGGTGTGGTTTTCGACTCGCACGGGCCAACTGGCTCCGGACCCGCAGCGGCCGTCGGTCTCGGAGGGCTTGTCCGCGTCGCAGCGGATCACCAGGTATGCGTCAGCCGTCATCGCCGATCACCCGCAAGAGGGAACCGCGACGCGAAGTGACGGCTCCCGGCGAGCGCGACACCGGCGCCCAACGAGCGGAGATCGCCGAAACCGGCCCCGAGCCGGGGGACCGAGACACTCGGCATGGTGGACACGGCCTTCGCCGCGTTAACCCGGTAATCGCCGATCGCGCTGGCGGCTCGGGTCAGTCCGAGCAGGGCGGCGAAGGTCGCGGGACGCTGCATGATGGTGTCTCTCCTGATCTCGAAAAAGGGGGGTGAGGGAGTTAGGCGGCCGGCCCTTTTGCCGATGCGCGGGCCGCCCGGCGGTCCCGCCCCGGCCTGCATCGCCGGGGCGGAGCTGTATGCGCTGCCGGGTCAGGCGGCGAGCCGGTGCGTGTCCGGGGCCGGGATCATGACGGTGTCGGTGCTGGGCTCGAAGCCCTTTTCGCAGGCGTCGCATCGGCCTTGGGTGCGCAGCGGGAGGCACGCGTAGTACCGCCTCCGGCACTCCGGGCACGTTTGCCTCGCCGCCATCGCCCGGTCCAGGGCCATCTCCTGGGCGAGTGTGGGTATCCGCTTGGGGACCGCCAGGTCAACGCGGTACAGCCACGCCCATCGGTTCCCGCCCCGGCAGATGAGCCGGGCGACGGGATCGTGGCCGCCGGGGCTCAAGCCCAGCGCCCGTAACTGGCGGCGGGTGGCGAGCCCTTCCTTCGGGACGGGCCCCTTGCCGCGTGCCGCGGCGCGCACGGCCACGGCGCCGGGGGCCTGGTTGTTGCCGAACTCCGGGAAACTGCCGTCGTCGTAGAGGTCTACGTCGACCAGGTCGACGTCGTCTTCGTCCGGGCGGTCCATCACGGTCTCCAGGCACCGGGTAGCTGGCGGGGCTGCTGCGGGTAGCGGGAGCCGGGGCGAAAGGGGCGGGGCCGGCCGATCCGGCGGCGTGGTCTGGGGATGAGCACGACCGGAACCTCCAGGCGTCGGTGGGCAAGAAGCAGTGCGTCCCGCCGCCGAACGCCGTCGGCGACGCAGGTGGTGCTGGGGGTCGGTCGGCCTGTCCGGTCCTCGCCCACCGTGAACGGGTGGGCGAGGACCAGGCGGAGCGACCGAAGGTCAGTCCCGGAAGGGGCAGCCGTTGTGCTGGTCGGCGGGCGCGGCCGGAGGCTGCACCGGGACGTGGATCTCGGGCTTGACGGTGACCTTGGCCGGGCGGCCGGCGACGACGCGGCGGCGCAGGGTCAGGCCGCGCAGCGCGAACGCGGACAGGAACGTCCAGGCGAGAACGGTGAGGGCGGCCGCGACGGGGCGGCTGGTGTCCGGGGTGGCCGTCCAGACCATCCAGGCGGTGGCCGCGCCGTGTGCCGCCCATGTCGCGCGCACTCCGTTGTTCTTGGAGAGGTAGCCGAGGACCAGGGCGACGATGCCGGTGAGCAGCCACAGCGTGTAGACGGTGGAGGCTGCGACGGGCAGGCCGGCGGCGTGCTGCGCAATGTACGTGCGCACCGGCTGGTCGACGACGGCGAACACGCTGTGGGAGGTGTCGACACCGACCTGCACCTTGGGCACGGCGGTGAGGATTTGGTGGAGCGCCTGGAGGACGACTTCGCCGGCGGCCTTGGCCATCAGCACGACGAAGGAGCCTGCGGCCACCATCAGGACGGCGCGGAGCCAGGGGGCCATGTGCCGAACGCCTTCGTGGGGGGCGCTGAGGACGTCCTCCCACATCTCGTGCAGGATGCCGTCCTCCTCCCATGCTTCCTTCCACCAGGTGCGCAGCCAGGCGAGCCGCGCCGGCTTGGGCGGGGTCTTCGGGAACGGCACGGGGAGGTAGGTGAGCTCCTGGCGGCTGACGGGGGTGTTGTCGTGGGACTGCACGGGGCAACTCCTTGTTGTCGATGCGGGGTTCACGGAGCGTGCGAGTGGGCCAAGCTGTGAGCGACGGAGCCTGGAGAGTGGGGAGGCGGCTGCGATGGGGTGGTTCACCCGCGATGAGCCGGAAGAAGTCGTCTTCGAAGAGGTCGTGGACACGGACGGGACGATCTGGCCCGCGTTCACGGACGACGACGGTGTGCTGTGGATCGACGTGGACTACGACGTCGAGGTGGTCGTCAACGGCGCGATCGTCGACGGTCAGATCCGGGGTGCCGAGGTCGATGACCAGGGCCGGATCTGGATCGACTACGAGTGACCGCGGGGCCGGTCGGCCTGTCCCGCACCCGAAGCCCCGGCCTGCGGGCAGGGTGTCGGATACGAGGCAGGGCGCCCGGAGTTCAGCGGACGTCGTTGCGGGTGCGGGAGAACATCCCGCGCTGATTGCTGGTGTTGTTGATCTGCGTGTTCTGCACGATGGGGCCCTCGTACACGTTCGTGGTGACGGCGGTGCGGACCTTGCTGATCACGCCGCCGATCGCGGTGGCGACCATGGCGACGCCTGCGAACGGCAGGGTCGCCATCAGCACGCCGTAGAGCGTGACGGAGGCCAGGCCGTTCAGGACCAGCCAGGCGCCGCAGCCGATGCCGGTGATGCCGGCGCCGACGCCGATGCTCGCGACGGTGATCCCGGCCGCCCAGGCGGGCACGAACCGGCGGTCCGGCTGCGGCACGGGCGGGGTGTCGCCGTATGCGGGCAGCGGGGTGTGGTCGCGGAACGACGTCGGGATGTGCCGTACGGGCTGCTCGGGGCGGAAGTTCTCTTCGATGATCCGTTTGGCTTCGGCGGCGGCTTCGTCGTCGGTCAGCGGGCGGGTGATGCGGTCGAAGTCCACGGTGATCTCCGTTTCAGGGCAGACGCGGGGCGCCCTCCCGCCGTGGTGGCTGGGAGGGCGCAGGGGCTGGGGCGGGTTAGTGCAGGGAGCTGATCCATCCGGCGACGGAGGTGACGGCGGTGTGGATCGTGGGGGCGATGCCGGTGCTGGCGAGGAAGAAGCCGAACAGGCAGACGACGATGCCGGGGACGATCCGCTGGTAGCCGGTCTTCCAGAGGAAGAAGGCGGCGATGCCGAGCAGCAGGACCATGGAGATCGACAGGACCATGGGTATCGGTTCCTTCGGTGTGAGTGGTGGGCGGGTGGGCGGTGCGGGTCAGCTGTCGGTGAGTTGCCAGTGGCCGCGCTTGAGTGACGTGGCCAGGCCCTTCGCCTTGAGCTGTGTGCAGGCGTTGCTGACGCTGGAGGGCTGGAAGCCGGGCAGGGCCTCGCGCAGCTGCTTGAGGCTCTTGGGCCCGTCGGCGAGCAGTTCGAGGATCTGGTCCTGGAGGCCGGGCTCCTCCCCGAGGTCGGGGCCGCCGTCGCCGAACGGGATACCGAACGGCGCCTCGAACGCGGGTGCCTCGCCGCTGTCGCCGTCGGTTTCCGGGGCCGGGGTGCCGGCCGTCGGCTTGCTGCCGGGGGCGTCGGAGAACGCCTGGGCGAGGGTGTCGCAGTCGGCGTAGGGGTTGGTGTGCCGCACGCCGTAGATCGCGGCACCGGCCTGCGCGGCCTTGGCCTCACCCTCGGTCAGCCCGGTGGGCGGGTCCTCGCCGTACAGGGCGATCAGGTCGGGGTAGACCCCGTCCTTCTTCTCCGCGAAGAACGTGCGCATGAACTTCGCCCGGCCGTCGAGGAACATGTACGCCATGCCCGCGGTGGACTCGCCGTCCTCGTCGTCCTTGCCGGAGAACAGCGCCTCGATCTGCCCGTTCTCGTAGATCCGGGCAGGGATGTTCTCCATCTGGAAACCGGCCGGGGCGATGCCGTCCAGACCCATCTCCTTGGTGGAGGAGGAGGTGGTGCGCATGAGGAACAGCGCACCGACCTTGCCCTGCTGGCGGATCGCGTCGTCGTCACCGAGGTCCTTCAGGTGCAGGGACTGCACGGCGAGCCGGATGCCGATGCCAACCTTGCGGCCGGTCTTCTGGATGTCGGCGATGAGGTAGGCGGTCGCCTTGCGCATCCCTTCGTCCGGGTGGGACAGCAGCCGGTT
Source organism: Streptomyces sp. NPDC104106 (assembly GCF_055584345.1). Lineage (NCBI taxonomy): Bacteria > Bacillati > Actinomycetota > Actinomycetes > Kitasatosporales > Streptomycetaceae > Streptomyces > Streptomyces sp. NPDC104106. The sequence goes on along the minus strand of NZ_JBVJMF010000018.1, from coordinate 113,174 downwards.
GATCTCGTCCAGCGTGATGTTGAGGAGCGGCCACGGCCGGTTCAGGGCGAAGTCGCCGCGGCCCATCTCGTTGGAGAGCCGCTCGCGGTACTTCATGACTGCGTGCGCGGCCGTGAGCATCAGGAGCGTCTCCACCGGGCCCTTGGCGAACCAGTCGACGTGGCCTTCCGCCTCAGGAAGGCTCATGCCGCCCTGGACGTCGCCGACCCAGGAGACGACGCCGGAGCGCTTCTCCGCGGCGAGGATCAGGTTCTGCAGCACACTCTTGCCCGCGCCGGTGACACCGGCGGTGATGCCGCGGAGCGCGCCCTGCCCGGGGTCCCACAGCCGCATCCGGGCGGGCTTGCCGTCGTGGCAGACGCCGATGGTGATGCGGCCCTTTTCGTCCATCGTCAGGTCGTCGACGGTGGCCTTGCGGACCTTCATCAGCGGGTTCGTCTTGTAGACGGAGATGACGCCCATACGAATTCCATCCGTTTCAATGACGAGGCGGGAGGGGTCGTCGATGCCGAAGGCGGAGCAGATCGCCGTGTGCGGCAGGTGGATCTCCTTGCCCGGCGGGGAGGCGACCAGCAGCACGATGCGGTGCGGTTCGGACCGCCAGTCGATCAGGTCGACGCCGGGGGCGGCCTTGCCTGGGGCGGCGACCGCGGTCTCCCACAGGCCGCGCAGCCCTTCGGCGGTGGCCTCGGTGTCCTCGGTGGTGGGGCGGGCGACCAGCCGCATCCGGCCGGGCCCGGAGCCCTGGATCGGGCGGATCTTCACCGTGCCGACCGGGAAGTCGAACGCGGCGGCCAGCTGCACCTCGGTGAAGGTGGGCACCGCCTTCCCGGCCTGGGCGACGACGACGGCCTCGAAGTCGGGCCGGTCGGCGCGGTAGGACTGGATGGACACCAGCCGGGTGCCGTCGCCGGTGGCCTGCTGCCACTTCGCGGCGAGGAACTCGGTGTAGGTCAGCGGCTCACCGGGACCGGCACCGTGCTGCGCCTGGTGCTCGGTGAGCTCCAGGACCAGACCGGCGCTGCGGGTGAGCGGCGCCATCCAGCCCATCAGGGACGCCCACGCGGCCGGGGCGACGACCTCCCACCAGTTGAAGCCGGGAGTGATCAGGTTCGCCGCATAGGTGCCGGCGGCCGTGAGGAACGGGATCGCCCGCTGCGCCCGCGTCAGCAGGTCCAGGCCGTGGTCGGGGTCCTTGGTCTTCGCGTACAGCCAGGCGAGGCTGCCCAGGCCGACCCCGCCGGCGGCGAGGTAGGACCAGACGCTGTCGTCCAGCTGCGGGCCGATTGCCATCCCGGCCGCCGCGAGGGCGTAGGAGGTGCGTTCGGCCAGGACGCGCCGGTAGATGACGTGGCCCGGGACGCTCTTGGTGGTGTCGGCGGCCGGCGCCGCCTGGTCGATGGTGCTCAACACAGCCTCCGTTCAGGGGCACAGGGCAGCAGGGGCCGGGCCCGGTGTGCGGGCCCGGCCCCTGCTGCTGCGGGGGTGGGTGGGTCAGCGGCGGCCGGTGCGCCGGTAGAAGCCGGGCTTGGCCTGCCGCACGCCGGAGCCGTTGGAGGCTTCGTAGCCGGGGCGGTACTCCCTCTCGTGCGCCTGGTTGAAGCCGCGGGCGTCGGTGTCGACGGCGTCGGCGGCGTTCACCATCTCGCCGGACGCCTCCGCGACCGCGGTGAGGGCGGCGGAGGTGTCCTCGATCATCGAGGTGAACTGGGGCTCGACTTCGGCCTGGCCGCACATCTCCGACAGGCGCATGGCCGCGTTGGCGTTGGCCTGCATGTGGGAGCGGAGCAGGTGCATGCCCTCCTTGAGGAAGAGGGCGGCGGCTGCGAGCTGGGCGGTCCGGCCGGCCAGGGCGAGGAAGCCGTTGCCGCTGCTGGCGCCGCCGGTGCTGGCGACGCCGTTGTTCATGCCCGGGATGGCGGGGAGGTTGTCGCTCACGTGATCTCCTCTCAGTTCTCGTTGTGGATGCGGGCGGCGGGCACGACCAGGCCCGCGTCCTCGGTGGCCTGCTGCAGGGGCCGGTAGGCGTCGAACATCGCGTTCTCCGTCGTCTCGGAGAGCTCTGCCGCCACCAGGGACTTGGTGGACATCTCGTCGGCCTTGCGGGCCAGCAGCTCCATGGACTCCGCGAGCTTGGCCATCGCGGTGCCGGTCTTGCGGCCGATGACGTTGTGCGTGGAGCGCAGGTCGGCGGCGAGGTCGTCCAGCTGGTGCCGGATCTGCCGCGCCTTCGCGGAGAGCTTGCGGCAGGTCTCGTGCGCCTTGAACGACTGCTCGGTGAGTTCCTCCAGGACGTCGAGCGTGTCGTCGAGGGTGACCTCGGTCTGGTGCTGGGCATCCATGTCCGCGACGCTGCCGCTGCCCCACTTCGTCAGCCAGGCGTCACTCACGCTGTTCTCCTTCGTGCTCGGGGTGCCGGCGGGCAGACCCCCGCCGGACCCGGGGGAGTCGGCCCGCTCGACCGTGATGGGACCAGCCGGAGCGGACACCGCCGTTGCCATGCCCATCGCCTCGAACGGCGACAGGCGCGGCGTGCCGGTGCCGGGGCCGGGCACCGTGCCGCCGCCCGGCGGGGCCGGGGCGGTGGCGGGTCCGGCGGCTGCAGCGGCCGGTGCCGGTGCAGCTGCCGGAGGGCCGGGAGGGCCCGATGGCGGGGCTGGTGTGGTCGTGCCGGTCGTCGGTGCCGGGCGGGGCCCGGGAACCGGGACGGTGGTGGTGCGCATCCGGGCGCGCTTGCGGGCCCGCGCCTTGGCCGTGGACCAGGGCGTGCGGCGGGCCGGCGCCTTCGCGGCCGGACCGGCGGGCTTGGTGGGCTTGGTCTTCGGGCCTGTCTTCTTCTTCGGCTTCTTGACCTTGACCTTCGTCATCACCGGGGAGATCCGCTTGCGGCGGCGCTTGAGGCGCTTCTCCGCCGTCTCGTGGATCGCCTCGCCCAGCGTCGTACGGCCGCGGGCCGCCGACTTCATGGCGCCGATGACCTTCCGGTTGTACTCGCGCTTGAAGCGACGGCACTTGCCGCAGCGGCAGCCGTACTTGTCCATCGCCGCGAACGTGCCGTGCGCGATGCCCGGCGTGAGCTTGATCTTCTTGCCCTTGCGGGACTTGCCGCCCGGCGCCTTGGGCAGCGTCCCGACCGGGCCCGTGCCGCCGCGCTTGCCGGACTTCGCCTTGCTCTTCGTGCCGCCTTTACCGGTCGGCGCCGGGCCGGAGGAACCGGGGCCGGTCTTGCCCGGGCCCTTCGACTTCGTCTTCGGGCCGGTGCCGGAGGTGGTGCTGCCGGGCTTCTTGCTCAGGATCCCGGACGGACCGGTTGTGCCGCGTGGCGACTTCTTCGTGCCGCTCTTGGGGCCGGTCCCCGTGCCCTTGCCGGTCCCCGTCCCGGAGCCCGGTCCGCGCTTCTTGCCCGGACCGCCAGCCCCGGACCCGGTACTGCCGGGCCCGCGCCTGCGGTTCGTGGTGGAACCGCCGCCGGAAGAGCCGGACCCTCCGCTGCCGGGGCCACGATTCTTCCTGCCGCCGCCGCTGTTGTTCGGGCCCTTGCCACCCCCGGAGCCTCCCGAGCCTCCCGAGCCGCCGGACGATCCGGGGCCGCGGTTCTTCTTGAGGTTCACGCCGCCGCCCTGCGAGGTACGCCTGAGCGGGGTGACCCCGGAGCTGTTCTTGTTCGGCGAGGTGGTGCGGCCGCCACCGCCCGAGCCGGAGCCCGGGCCGCGTCCGCGCCCGCCGCCGCCGGAACCGCTGGACGACCTGGTCGTCGACCCGCCGCGCCCCCGGCCTCCCGAACCGCTGTACGGCCCGCTGCCGCCCCGCCCGGACCTGCCCGGCCCCCAGCCGCCAGAGCGACCTCCCAGACCGCCAGGACCGCGCTGGAGCATCTTGCGGCCCCACTCGTGGCTGGGCTGCACCTGCTTCTTCGAACCGCCCCCCAAGGCGCCGTCCTTGGCCGTGCTCGCGGTCTTCGCGACCGCTTCGCGCTGCTCCCGGTTCGCCCGGCCCCCCGCGACGGCGGAGTGGATGCCACGCAGGGCCGCCAGGGACACCGCGAGGATCGCCGCCAGGGACAGCGATCCCAAGCGCGGCGCGGCGGGCTGCGCAGCCTCCGAACGGAAGGTCGCCGGGACCATCGTGCCCGCCGTCGCGGGCGCCGCGGCGCGGGCTGCGGCGGGCTCCGAGTCGGCGGCGAACGGGGCCCCGAGACCGGGCTCGGGCAGGGCCGCGATGACACCCATCGGGTCGGTTCGCGTCGCGGGTGCAAACGCTTCGGGCGTGGCCGGGGAGGCGTCTGCGGGGGCGGCGAACGGCACATCCACGGGGGCCGAAGGAGGGGGTTCCGCAGGGGGGTCGGTCGGGGCGGTGTAACCCACGCGGGGGAAGTGGATCAAGTTGTTCGGGCCGTCGTCGTCGGCCATGACGTCTCCCTATCGGAGTTGACAGACGGTCACCGCCTGGGGCACTCTCGCGCGCGCACGACACGCGCGCGCCTTGGGGCGCTCCGGACGGCGAGGAGAAGGCGGTGATGAAGAAGAACTTCGTCACCCTCCGTGGTGCTTGTAGAAGTCGTGCAGCGCCTTGGTGAGCGCGGGCCACAGACTCGGCTTGCCGTCGCGTTCGGCCTGGCGGGCCAGGGTCCGGCACGCGTCGTACCAGACCCCGGCCCGCTCCTGGTCGCTCTGAGCCTCCGCGACCCGCGCGTTCCAGAACCTCGAGCGGTTTTGCACCTGCCGAGGCGTCGTCACTTCCCTTCTCCCTTCGCGAAGTAGTCGTTGATCGTGCTGGTCGGCCGCTCACCGCCGGCCGCCATCGGCCACTGGTTCCAGGGGTTGTCCGGGGTCACGAACTCCGCCGGCCTCGCCTGCGGAACCACGCCCGGGGCCTGCTCGGTGGGGGTGTTGAGCGCGGTCACCGTCTTGTCCAGGGACTTGGCGACGGCGGCGCCCAGGGCGGCCTGCCTGCCCTGCTTGCGCTCCAGCTTCCGGGCCTCCGCCACGGCCCTGCGCTGGGGGAGCTCCAGGACCTCGCTCTTGTAGGTCGCGTACAGGGCCTCCGCCTTGCTCGCGGCCTCGCCGGACGCCTTCTGCATGGCCTTGAGCTGCCGCGACACCTTCCAGGCGCGGAACTTCTTGGACATCCAGCGGTCGCCCTCGATCGGCGTCTGCTCCAGACGCCGACGCACGATGTCCGCGATCTGCCCGTACTGCTGGGCGTCACGAACATGCTGGTCGCGGACGGTGGCAGTGAAGGCCCGCAGGCCCTCATCCGTGAACAGGGCGTTGATATCCATGAGCTGCGGTTTCTCCATCTCCGGGCGGGGGCGGGGGTGATCTGGGAGGCTTTGTCGTGGCGTTTCGGCGCCTTCACCGCGCTCCCGAGGCGCTGACTTCGTCTAGGGGGCCGGTGGAACCGTCGAAAGGCTCGTTTGTGCAGTTCACTGCTGGGGTCGGTAGCCGTCGGCAATGAGCGCGACAGCCTCCTGGCGGTACTTGGAGGCGGTGTCGGTGGACGACACCTCGAACTCGCGCTGCACATCGGCGATCGTGACGACCCGGCACAGCTCGCGGTGGATCCCGTCGGCGTCCAGGCCGACGAACACCGCGCCGGCCGCGAACGCCATGCGCGCGACCTTGCGGACCGCCCGCTCGCGCGGCGTCAGCTTCGCGGCGTCCTCGATTTCGACCGCGCGCCGCTCGACTTCGGCAGCGGCGAGCCGCCTTTCGGCAGCGGCGTACTCGGTTTCGGCCTCACGCTTGCGAGCCGCCTGCGTGTTCGCGTCGGCGGTCGCCTTACGCTCGTTCTCCTCCGCCGTGAGCCGGTCGGCTTCGGCGGCGCGGCGGCGGGTTTCGGCAGCGGCCCGCTCCGCTTCGGCGGCGACCCGATCGGCTTCGGCAGCGCGCTGCCGGGCCTCCGCGATCTCGGCCGTCTCGATGGCCTGAGCCTCCGCCGCGGCGACCCGGTCAGCCTCCGCCGCGAGCCTCCGCTTCTCCGCGGCCTGACGCTCCAGCTCCGCCGCGCGGACGTCCGCGGCGGCCTTGGCCTCGCGCTCCTGGGCCTCTTTGCGCTCCGCCTCCGCCTCGCGGGCACGGGCTTCGGCGATGACGGCCGTCTCCAGCGCGGCCTCCTCCAGCTCAGCGGCCCGTTCAGCGGCGCTGACCTGGGCTCGGGCGTGTGCGCGGGCCTGGCCGGTCTCGCCCTCCACCCGGGCGCGGACGGCCTCGAGCTGACCCTCCGCCTCCAGCCGGGCGGCTTCCGCCTTCTTGCGCGCGAGTTCCCGGCGCGTCTCCGCGTCCAGGCGCCGGCGCTCCGCCTCCTCCGCTCGGGCCTCAGCAGCACGTTCCTGCTGCTCAGGCATCGCGAGGGCCTGCGCGACGGTGTAGCCGTGAGCGGCCATCTTCATCGGCAGCAGTTCGTCCTCGGTGGCCTTACCGAGGTCGCCGTCGTACTTACGCTTGAGCCACTGCTCGTAGCCGATGAGCTCCTGCTGGCGCCGGATCATCTCCGGGTACGAGGTGACGTTGTGCAGCCGCATCCGGCGGTAGAACCGCGGGGTTGCGATGGGGGAGAGGATCCAGCGGTGCAGCGGGATCCGGTCGGTGACCGTTCCCTCCTCCAGCCTGGCCTTTTGGATGATCAGACGGCGGGCGGCCTCGACGCCGATCACGAACAGGATCGGCATGACGCCGTGGCTGGCGGCCTGCACCGGGTCGGTGCCGATGTGGCCCTGTGAGCTGGCGTTGAACCAGATCGTCGCGCCCGTCATGGCGTGCGCGGCCATCCGCAGGAGCGGCCACGGGGTGCCCTTGCGGATCAGGTACAGGTCCAGGGCGAGGAACGCGATGATGCTGGCGTCGACGCCGACCGGGAACCAGGGGGCCAGTTCCTTACTGAACCCCCAGTTCAGGGCGACCTTGGCCAGGGTGCTGTAGGACATCGCGAAGCCGATGACACCGACCAGCGTGCCGCCGAATCCGGCGACGAGGGACAGGGCGGTCATCAGCCGGTCGTGGGTGGGCTTGATCGTCATCCGCTTGTCCGGACTCGAAACGCCCCGGGGCGTACCCGAAACCTTCTCGGGTGCGCCCGAAGCGTGGCCCGGCGGGTGCGAAGCGGGGGTGTCGGGAGCCGCGCTCTGCGGCATGTCGGTGATCGTCATGGGGGCCTCCGGAAGGGGTCGTTCAGGGCGGGGTCGAAACGGCGCCCGGTGCTCCCGAAACGCGAGGGGTGCGTTCCCGAAACGGCGGCCGGTGCGGACGGTTGATCACGAAACTGGCACCGGCACTACCCGCTCCGGGCACATGGAAAGGCAGGCCTCCCGAGGGGCGGGCAGCCGGTGCGGGGGGACCGCTGCCGGGCGGGCCCGAAACTGCCTGCCGCTCCCGCCAGCCGGGAACGAAATCAGCTCTCGGGGAACCGCGCGCCGTGCCGGCGGAGGTCGGCGATGGTGATGCCGAAGTGGCGGCACCGGTCGATCAGCGGCTGGAGCGCGCTGCCGCCGGCGAGCGCCTCAGGCGAGCCGACGCCGTACCGCTCCTGCGTGGCGAGCAGCTCGTTGAGCACGGTCGCGGTGCGGGCGGCGTGCTGCTCGAAGCGGCCCTCGCCCACCCACTCCTCCGCAATGACGTGGAGGGCGGTGCGCCAGCTGCCGCTGTAATCCTCCGGCCCGATCGGCGAGATGCCGCTGCCGAAGATCGCGAAAGCGGCGGCCTGGGCGGCGGCTTCCGTGCCGGGCTGGAGCGGAGTCATCGTCGTGGCCATGTGGCCTCCCTCGACTGTGGTCCGGGCTGTCCAGCTCCCCTTCACCGCCCGTCCCGGCCGCCGTGGTGCAGCGGTCGGTGCGAGCGGATCAGGCAGCCGCCAGAACGGATCAGGCAGCCTTGGTGCGGTTGCGGGCGGCGCGGCGCTTGATGCGGCGCCGGTCGTCCTCGCTCATCCCGCCCCAGACGCCGTGGGCCTCGCCCATCCCCAGCGCCCAGGAGGCACAGCGCTCCAGCACCAGACAGGTGCGGCACACCGACTTGGCCTCCTCGATCTGCAAGAGCGCCGGACCGGTGTTGCCGATGGGGAAGAACAGCTCGGGGTCCTCCCGCGTGCAGGCGCCGTCCTCACGCCAGTTGGTGTTGACCGGCAGGTCAGCGGAGGGGGCGTAGGCGGCGCGTACGATGGAAGAGGGATTCATAAGGGCCTCCCAGAAGGTCCGTTGCGTACGAGACAGCCCCAGAGGTGCGAGAGCCCTGGGGCTGTTGGCGTGTTAGCGGTGCGGCCGGAGCGGGGTGCCATCCCGACGCTCTCCACCGGCCCCGGCCGGGAAGGCACGGGGACGACGGGCAGGGCCAGGGGCGGCGCTGCTTGGGCGTGCGGGCGGTCAGCGGCGGTTGTTCTCCGACCGGCGGTTCTGCTCCGCGTTCTTCCGCGACAGTTCCTCGCGTTCGGCGTCGGTGAGGCTGGTGATCACGCCGCCACCTCCCAGACGGTCGCCGCCGGCGCGGTGTTGAGAACGAGTACCAGGGCGACGTCGACGCGGGCGGCGTCCTCGGGCTCGTAGCCCTTGGCGTCGTCTTCGCGCTCGATCTCGTCGATGATCCCGGCCTGCGGCTGCGCCGCGGTGCGTGTCATGCTGTGCTGCATCAGGTCCTCCGAGTCAGGTCCTGGACAGCCCGTCGGGCCGCAATCCCAAGGGCTGTCGCGATCACTCCCCACTTGGGGAGCTGACTGCTTGTACGAGCAGCCACGGCCCCGGCCCCCCTCTGCGGGGTGGCCGGGACCGTGGTCGTTCGTCCGAGCGGGTCAGCTCGCGCGGCGCTCGGGGTGCAGCGTCTTGAGCGGCACCGGCGGCGCCCCCAGCGGCGCGTCACCGGCGGGCAGCTGCGCGCGGCGGGTGTCGGCGTCGCGGACCGCCGACTCGGTCGACGCCCACTGCATCTCGCGCAGCAGCCACAGGGGGCGGCCATCGCCGGGCTCGTCATCCGTCGGCATCTGCTTCTGCGCGGCGATCTGGCTGACGGCCGGGGCGGGCTGCACCTTCGGCTTGCGCCGCACGGTGGTCCGGCGGCGGCCGATGGTCTCCGCAACGCCGTGCTCCAGGCGCTCCTGCCACTTTTCGAACGCGACGTCGACGGTGACCAGGCGGTTGCTTCCCTGGCAGCGGACGGCCGCGTCCTTCCCCGCACGTCCGGTGTCGTGTGGGACCAGCTTGTGCTTCTTGGCCTGGATGCCGGTGATCGGCACCCACGTCTTGCAGTCGGGGCAGATCAGCGAGGCGCAGGCCGGGCGCAGGTCGTACTGGTGGGGCTTGAGTGTGGAGACGACGAGCGGCGGGCGGCCGTTGATGTTCCGGGAACGGGTCCGGCTCCTGCGGGAGCGGGCGGTGTGCTCAAGGGTCGAAGCAGACATCTGGACTCCTCACGAACGGGGTGGCGGGGGCGCGTCGCGATGCTCTCTCCGCCCTCCGGGCCGCACGGCAAGCCGGGCGTCCCGCAGGACAGACAGCGCACAGCGCTGCGACGTGCACACAGTCGTCGTGCGGTCAGGCCCGGGGGAGTTTGATGGAGCTCTCGACCCCGGCCACCCCGAAGGGCGGACGACTTCCTGCGGTGGTGCTGGTAGGGGACCGACGTTCCGGCTCCCTCATCCGGCGCCGCCCGCTGGGGCAGTTCCGGGTGGGGGAACCGGGTCCGAAGACCCGGCGGGGTGTTGGTCTCGGCGTGATCCCGACCAGTGGTAGGTGGGGGCTTTGCCGGCCAGCCAACCTCATTGGCATACATAACTTAGCTGATACAGTACGGGGAGTGTCAAGCGGTTCATTGGTGAAGCTATGAAAGCTAGCTATGTCGAGAGGGTCGCCCTACGATGTCGCTCATGAGCAACGAGGCAGTTCAGCCGTACCAGCGCATCGTTCAGGACGTGCGCGACCAGATCCGGCTCGGCCGCCTGAAAGCCAATGACAAGCTGCCTAGCACCCGCGAACTGGCTGATCAGTACGGGGTTGCAGCCGGCACGGTGCAGCGGGCTATCACGGAACTCAGGGCGGACGGCATCGTCTACTCCCATCAGGGCCGCGGGAGTTTCATCCGCGAGTCGGCTACCGATGCCGTCGCCGACCCGATGGCCAAGGCTGTGAAGCGGCTGGAGCAGCAGGTACTTGACCTGACGGAGCGCCTGGAACGGCTCGAGCGCGGTGAGCACACTGCCGATTCGGGGCGTTGATGAACCGGTCCGTCGCTTCCAAGCCACGCCACACGGCGCCGTTCGGCCGTGCAATCGTGCAGCGTTCACCATCGTCTTCTCCGGCAGAGTTCGCGGGGTTAGCCCAACGTCAAACAGCTTCCCGGCCAGGCACGTTAAGCGAGATGTCCCGGCGTAGCAGTGGTGTGGAATCAGCGTGGCAGTACGGCTCTTCGTGCCTGGCACATGACCACTGAGGGGGTGTGTAGTGATCGCCGTGGAGCAGTGGACAGGTGAGGAAGCGCTGCTGTTGCGTTCGGTGATGCGTGCATCGGTACGCGAGTTCGCCGATCGCCTCGGCATCAGCCCGCGGACGGTCTCGCAGTGGCGAGAGAACCCAGTAAGGGTGTGCCGTCCCGGGATGGCGCAGATTCTGGACACGGCGCTCAGCCGTTGCACTCCGGAGGAGCAAGAGGCCTTCCGGGTGCGGCTGGCAGCGATTCGTGGGGAACCAGTTCCTACCGTCGATGCAGCCGCACGCCCGGGACCGTGCCTGGTGATCTCGCACAAGTTTCTGCCGGTGTACCTGGGGGACCGAATCGGCCCGTTGTACTCGGCTGGCACCGCCCGGCCGCTAGGACCTGGCCGCTTGGAGAAGCGCTCTCTTCCTGGCGGACACCGCACAGCACAGGCATCGACCGTTCACGTGTATGCGTGCGGCGTCGCGGTGGTCCACCTGGAAGAGCATCGGCAGGTGGCCTCACTGACCGAGCTCGCGGTGTGGCGCTACCGGACTTACCTGAAGGACCCGGCGTGGGCGGGGCAGTACATGACCCACCTCTTGAGGCAGCATTCAGCCGATGGTGCCGAGCCAGCGCCCGCTCCGCAGTACGTGCTGTCCGCGTACGAGTTGCGTGACCACTCCTGGACGGGAAGCGGCCTCGAGACGGCGCTGCAGCTGTTGACCACTCCCTCGGTGCTCGTCAACCGACAGGACCCGGAGAACGTGGTACCACTCGGATCCGGGGTGGAGGAGGCCAAGTTCCGCGACGGCTGGGCGCATCCCGAAACGCTGGCGTTCGGCGGCGGTGTCTCGCGGGGCGTCGCTGGCTGGTCGGGGGTGGCTTATCACCCCCAGCCGGACGAGCGTGCCCTGACTATGAGCCAGATCATCGCCCTGGAGTTGGACGCACAGGCGCTGTGGGCAGTGTCGTCGCATATCTTGCACATGATCGAGGACGGGCAAGATCCGGTGATGCCAGCCGATTATGGCTGGCGCTTCCTGCGCAGTGCGTACGTCCGCCTCACCACCGCACGCCCAACCGAGACCGCGCAACATCGAGTGATGCGCGAAGCCATTCTCGCGACCAGCGAGCTTCCTGATCGGCTGCGCGCCGCCCAGGATGCCCTTCGAGACAGCAATCCGTGACGGCATGTGGAAGGCGGACTGGGTGGATCCCCGATCGACAGCTCTGCTTGTCATCGACGTGCAGCAGGGTTTCGTCAACCAGCACAGCCGCGGCGTGCTCCCCACGATCGTGCGCCTCGTTGAGGGCTGGCGTGCCGCTGGCGCTCCCGTAGTGCTGACCCGATTCCACAACGAGCCTGGCTCGCCGTACGAGGCGATCACCGGCTGGACGAAGCTCCGCACGGCTGAGGAGCAAACTCTCGTTGCCGAACTGGCTCGGTACGCGGACGAGGCAGCCGCGGTCATCGACAAGGCTCAGGCCTCCGTCTTCACGCCGGAAGGCGCACGGATCATCCGTGAAGCGGGCTGGAACGACCTGGTGCTGTGCGGGATCGACACAGATGCCTGCGTCTACGACTCCGCTATGGCCGCGTACCAGGGTGGTTACCGCCCCTGGATCGTCACTGACGCGTGCGCCTCGACAGGCGGAGCCCGGTACCACGAGGCAGCGCTGCTGCTCGCTGCCCGGAACATCGGCGCCAGCCAGCTCGTCACCAGCGACACCGTGCTGAGCAGGATCAGCGGGACCCAGGAGGTGCAAGCATGAGATCACCGACCTACGAAGCAGACCTGCTGGTGGTCGGTGCCGGGCCGGCTGGAGTGGCGGCCGCCGTGATGGCGGCCAGTCTCCACCTACAGACCGTGGTAGTGGAGGCAGGCCGGGTCGGCGGCAAGCTGCACACCATCGGCGCGCTGGGAAACGTGGCAGGGAACTGGTCGACTGGCCCGCAATTGGCACATGCTTTGAATCTGGACCTGGAACGTCTCCAGAAGGCGGGCCGGTGCACCGTGATGCAGGGCCGCGCCGTAGCGGTACGCAGCAACGATGACCAAGCCGTACTTGCCCTTGACGATGGGCAAGTACTCACGGCACGGGCAATCGTGGTCGCCACGGGCGTGGCCGCGCTGACAGCATCCGACGTCGACTGGGTAAGGGCGCCTGTCCAGGCCTCAGCACCGCCGCTATGGCGCGCTACCCCAGAAGCCCTCGACGACCAGTCATACGTGATCGGTGGTGACCGACCACTGGGAACTTGGCTGCGCGCCCACCCCACCGCCTCGGCGACGCTGCACGTCCTCTACCCGCCCGAGGACGACTACAAGGTCGCCGAAGTCGCGGGAGACGACCGCGTCCGGCTGGTGCCCGTCTCCCATGTCTCCCTGACTCAGCGAACGCACGGCGAAGGTTGGATGGTGAAGGTCCTGAACCGACACGGAGAGCTCAAGTCCTACGAAACCCCGACGGTGTTGAGCAACCTCGGCAATAAACCGGCTGCCTTGACGGGGCTCGCTACCGGCGAGGACGGCTACTGCCCCACCCAGTTGCAGGACCCGCGAATCCGCGTGGCAGGAGACCTGCGGTCAGCACGGTACCAACGCATTGCGACTGCCCAGGGCTCCGGCGCTGAAGCCGTCCTCTCCTGCTACTACGCCAGCGCACTCCAGCAGGCCTGACGAAGAGTCAGCATGATGGCAGCAGCGGCGACACGTGAGGCCCCTGGGGCACGTATCGGACAGGTGGGGGAGTATCGTGTCACCGAGTTTGATCAATAGAAAAATGGCCCCCACGACCTTCAGCAAGTCGAGGGGGCGGGCGACGGACCTTGTAGTGGGGGTCCGCAGCCTGCCGACCACCCTTTCCTTTTCAGCGAGTCCAAGGTGATCGACATGACACAGAGTACCCGTGCCCTGCCCCTGACACACAGCACCCCGCCGTGGTGCCAGCAGCGCGTGATCGCAGGCTGGCCCTTCGGCGGGGTGTTCGTGCTGTATGCGACTGCCCACCCCTCTGTGGACGAGGGGGCAGTTATGACGTAGGTCATCAGAGGGCGGCGCTTGCAGCGCAAGGCTTCCAGCCGCCCCAGGGACGCCCGGCCACCCAGGTGATTAGCGGTCACCTCGGCTGATGGCGTCCCATCTGCCACCGGGAGGGCTTAGCAGGCCCACCCGAAGGATCTGCCCAGTCGGTTAGCGGCCGACCGCGCAGTTCGAGCTCGGTTCTCGGCGAACCAACGAAGCGCCAGAAGGCCCTTCGTCATGCCCTCTCTCGCCCACTGAGGAAGGCAAGACCATATTGCAGCATCGTGCTGCCCTTTGTCAGCCCATCAATGCCCGATTGGCGTATTTTGCGGCGTCTATCCGGTCACAGTTCCCCGTTCAACCAGCCATTTCGCCATGCGAGCGGCGTTCCGAGGCGCCGCATGCGCGTGTTGTCGGGGTGCCCGCGTGAGCGCCGTGGCGGCGCCGACCGTCGTGATGGTGCCCGGTCCGCGTCCGTTGCTCGACGACGCGGGCGCGGTCGACATGCCTCTCAGGCAGCGGGGTCCCCTGCGGTCAGTGCCGGCCTTCGGGCAGCCGGGTGACGGCGGCCTGGACGACCCGCTGCGCCTCGGTCGCGCGATGCGGCTGCGGCTGCGCGCTGCGGTCCAGGCGCTGCTGTCGGACCCGTCAATCGCCGGGCTGAAAGATGCGCCGAAGCTGGCGGCGGTGGTGCTGTACGCGAAGTCGCGGGCGCCGCAGGGCGAGAAGAACGACCTCCAGACCTCCATCTGGGGCTCGGAGCTCGGTCGGTGGATGGGCGTGAAGGAGTCGACCGTTCACCACAAGGTGCTGCCGGCGCTGCGCGGCTCGGGCGCGCTGCGTACGAGGGTGGTGACGGACGCGAAGGGGCACCCGACCGGGCTGGACTGCCTGGTCGTGCCGCTGTGGAGGGCCCACAAGCGCGCTGGGGCTGGACATCCGATGGCGTTGTCGAAGGCGGAGCTGGCGACGCTGCTGCGTCTGATCGAGGCCCTGTTCGGGCCGGGCTGGACACCGAAGGGCAAGGAGTCGATCCCGGCCGGGCTGCTGGCCAGCCGTACAGGCAAGGGGGCTGCGACCGACCGCCTCGGGCTGCTGCTGATGGTGCTGAACACCCGGGCGTCGGGCTGGCTGCAGCTGTGCGGCGGCTCGGTGAAGGCGCGGGAGGGGCGCGGCGCGGCGACGCTGGCCCGGCTGCTGGGCTGCTCGCCGGCCGGGGCGCGGAAGGTGCTGGCCCGGTTGACGGAGGCCGGGGTGGTCGCCCGTGAGCACAAGGCGACGGCGACCCGGATGCGCGGTCGTGGCCGGGTCATGCTGCTGCCGGTGGCCCGCGCGTACGGCCGCACGCTGGCCTCTGCGGAGGCCGTTTCGGGCTTCGGGACGGTGTTTTCGCAGCGTCCTGTTGGTGCAGTCGGAGACCATGGTCTTGCCGGTGCTGCTGGTGCCCTTGGTACCTCTGGGATCGACGGTGCTGAGCAGGCCGGGGAGGCTGGGGATCAGGAGCGTCCCGATGGTGCAGAGCTCCACGCAGACCACGCTTCTGTGGTTACTCCCGTAGTTCCTCCGCAGCTCTCTTGTGGTTTTTCCGGCGAAGGCCGTGGGGCTGAAGGCCGTCGGCCGGAGCGCGCGTGCGTGCGCGAGGACCAGGCCGCCGAAGGCGAGGCCGCCGCTGCTGCGAGCCGGACTCCGGTGGCGGACGACGGCCCGCTTCGCGGGGAAAAGCTGCAAGAGTCCCCGGTCGATGAGCGTGAGGGGCAGCACGCTGCCAGGGCTAAGGCCGGCAGCCGGGCGAAGGCCCTGGGCCGGGACAAAGCTCAGCAGCAGCGAAGGGCGGACCTCCCGGCGGACCTTGGTCTGCGGGTGGCCCTGGGACCGACCTCCGGGCTGTGGGCGCGGCTGTCCGGCTGGCAGCAGCACCAGGTCGAGGCGGCAGCGAAGGCGGAGCTGAAGCGCCTGGCGGGCCTGCTGGAGCATCCGGAGGCCGCGCCGCAGCTGCTGGCCGACCGGCTCACCGATCGCCTGGCGGAGACCGGCGGCGAAGCCCTGGTCACCACGCCGTACGGGTGGCTGATCCGGCGGGGCCTGGTGCAGCGTCAGGCATGCACGGACCGGCGCTGCGACGACGGCATCCGGCTGGACACCGGCGGCGAGTGCGAGAACTGCGGCAACGTGATCCACATCCGCCGCGCCCAGCGCGCGAGGATCGCGGCGGACATCGACCGGGAGCTGCCCGGCCTGCGTGACCGCGAGCGTCGGCGCCTCCTCGAGGAGCGGCTGCGGGAGCAGGCCGCCATCGAGGCGGAGGACCTCGTACGGAGGCGCGAGCAGGCCACCGCCGAGCAGGCCCGCCGCGAGGCCGCCCGCGCAGCCGCCGGGGAGCTGGCTGAGCGCGAGCGTCAGGCAGCCGCAGCCGCCGAAGCGGTCCGCCAGGCCCTGCCGTGCGAGGACTGCGGGCAACAGCGGTCGGCCGGGCTGTGCGAGGCGTGCGGCTACCGGCGCCGGACCGAGGCCCTGATCGTAGAGGCCGGGCTGGTCGCGGCCACCTGGTCGGCCGACCTGACCGACCCAGGCGACGTCGCCGCCGTCACCGCCCAGGTACGAGCGACGCTTGACCGCGACATCGCGGCCGTCCGCGCCGACTACCTGCGCGCCATGGACCCGGCCGACCAGGAGGCCGACCCGGTAGGCACCGCGTCCGTGCTCGCGTACGGCGCCCTCCACACCGTCCAGGAGGCTCTCCCGGAGTACCGGCGCAACGCGCTGGCGATACTGGGCCGGACCGAGGAGGCCGAAGCCGAGGCTCGGCGGGCGTACAAAACCGAGCAGAATCGCCGCTGGTACCAGCACAACCCCAACGGTGCGGACGCCGTCAGCGCGGCGATGAAGGCCGCCGACGCGGCCCGGGAGCGCACGGCCGGCTACCTGCTCGCGGCGCGGCTGGAGCAGCTGCGCCAGCAACTGGCGGCGCGCACCGAGCAGGTTGCGGCCGCGCCGTGGATGGACCGGCTGTCCAAGCTCGCCGCGCGCCCGCTGAACGGCGAGGCGGCCGAGGTCGTGATCGCGTGAGCACCGAGCTGAGCGGGATCGACCTGGCGTTCCCAGGCCCTGGTCGTGGCCTGGGAAGCAGCAGCCCGCGGGTGCAGAGACGTCGCGACGAACAACGTCGGCGCCCGGCCCATCAATGAGCGACCCCCGCGGGCGCGGGGACGACAAGCTCCACGAGGACGGCGCCGGCAGCGTCCAGGGGCAACCCCCGCGGGCGCGGGGACGACACCAGGACTGAGCCCATCTGCTCTCCGTGAGGGAGCAACCCCTGCGGGCGCGGGGACGAGCTTGAGTAAGTCGAGGGGGCGGGCCATCGGACCGAGCAACCCCCGCGGGTGCGGGGACGACGCCCTGGTGGAGACCGGCCGGGCCGCGTTCAAGGAGCAACCCCCGCAGGCGCGGGGACGACCCGGTGAGCCGGTATCGGCGGTCTGCTGCTGCGGAGCAACCCCCGCAGGCGCGGGGAGCAGTCCGCCGACTTCCAGCCCTGCCTTCTCGTCGTGGGACCATCCCCGCGGGTGCGGGGAGCAGACCCCGATGACGATGATCACGAGACCCGTCGGGGGACCATCCCCGCGGGTGCGGGGAGCAGAGCATCTCGTAACCGGGGCCGACCAGCAGCGGGGGACCATCCCCGCGGGCGCGGGGAGCACACTTGCTGACCTGCATCCATACCGCGCCGTCAGCTCGCTTCTCATTACTTTCACCGAATTCGGCATCACGGACAAAGCACCCTTCCGTCTTGCTGAGGTGTAGCCCACGGCCTCTGCGCCAGCGACCGGCTCATGGTGCTCGTCGGTTATTTCGGCTGCGATGCCAGCTCGAGGCGGCTTTGACGATCGCCAACACGCCAGCAGGGTGAACGCCAGCACCGACACTTCCCAGCCGTCGTTCTGCGGAGGTCATTCCGCACACGCAAGCAGAGACGCTGCGCTCGCTGGTGTCGCGGGCGGGGAGAGGTCACCGTGCTCGCCGTGGTTCCAGGTGATGACACCTTTCCCGCCTTGTATAGCCTCCAGGAACGTCCACGCTGACGGAACCCCAGAAGGGCTCAGACTCCCGGAAGTGCCCGCCTGCCGTGTGCCACTGGAGTCCGGGATAGGCGCGGCGTAATGATCGCAGGGCGGCCGAGGCGAGGCCACAGCGCTTGTAGCCCTCGTAGGACGTGGGCGCCTCTACCCAGCCGATCTTGCACACATCACAGACGACGTACTCCACCTCGAAAGCCAGATCCGATCTGAAGTAGGCCGCGCGAATGCGCCAGCCTGTCCGCTCGTAGTACCCGGCGGGCCGGTCGACCCAGGGCCTCGGCGGTGCGGCGTCCAGGTCGTATGCGTAGGACTCGGGGAACACCCATCTGCGGAGCCGGTCCCGCCAGGTTGGCTTGTCAGGCCACTCCCGGACCCAATGAACGTAGTCAGCAAGGTGCGTCACAGCACGAATCGCCGTTTCCCTCTCTGCCACGGATTCTCCTTCCACGTCACCGGAGTTGCCGCTGGTCATACCCACAGCAGGCCGGGCCGCAGCGCCGCCGACCGTATTTCGAGAAGTGACCTCAAGGTGCTGGAACTCCTCGGAGGGACATCCCCGCGAGCGCGGGGACGACCTGGAGGAACACCTGGCGTCCGTGGACTGGCAGGAGCAGCCCCCGCGGGCGCGGGGTCGACCGGACGGTGCGGCCGATGGCGCGTACGGAGGCGGAGCAACCCCCGCGGGCGCGGGGACGACGGTAGCCCCATGCTGCGCATCTGCTGGCCGTCCGAGCAACCCCGCGGGCGCGGGGACGACGGGTCGCACCAGATTTCGCCCGGCTCGGCGAAGGAGCAACCCCTGCGGGCGCGGGGACGACACATTGAGGAGGCCGATCGCGTCGCCGCGGCGGGAGCAACCCCCGCGGGCGCGGGGACGACGGTGGCGCCGCGGTGCTCGCTGAGCCAGTCGAGGAGCAACCCCCGCGGGCGCGGGGACGACGACCCCGACGTTGCAGCAGGGGGTAGTGAGCGCGAGCAACCCCCGCGGGCGCGGGGACGACGTGATCGGGTCGGTGAGGTAGTCCTGACGGGCGGAGCAACCCCCGCGGGCGCGGGGACGACACTTGTTGAGCTGCGGTGACGCTACCAAGAACCGTGCTTTTGATTCACCTGGTTCAGCTTCCTCCAAGTGCTTGGTGTTCCTGCCACATGTTGTGTGACCCGGTCGGGGCGAAGGGGACCGGGCAGGTGGCGGAGTCGCGTCCGACCGGATCCTGCATGGCGGTGCCGTTGTCAGTGGCGGGGTCTATGGTGCCGGCAGTGTGCGGGGATTGGGGGTTTCGTGGACCGTGAGACTTCGGTCGTTGAGCTGATGAAGGCGATGGGGCTGTCGCCGGATGCCGTCGAGCGGGTCTCGCGGCTGTGGGGCAAGTCGGCGGCGCGCAACGGTGGACAGACCCATCTGCTGCTGGGGCATCTGCTGGACACGGCTGCTGTGGCGGGGGTGATGTGGGATCGGTATGTGGCGGCGGGGTTCCGGCGGCGGCTGGACGAAATCAGCGGTGGCCGGGGGCGGCTGTGGTTCATGTGGGTGTGCGGCATCCACGACTGCGGGAAGGCTTGTCCGGCGTTCCAGGCCGTGGATGCTGTCGAGGCGGCGCCGGTTCTGGCGGCGGGGCTGACGTGGGGGCGGTTACCGACGGGCCGGGACAAGCGGTGGCGTCATGATGTGGCCGGCGCCGTGCTGCTGTTGCCGCGGCTGGTCGCGGAGTGGGGTGGCCAGGAGGCCGCTGGGTGGGTGTGGCCGCTGGTCGCCGGGCACCACGGCACGTTCCCGTCGGCGGCTGCGCTCAGGCCGCCGCGAGGGGCCCAGGGGCGGGGCGCCGCTTGGGAGGAGGCCCAGCGGGCGGTCGTGGATGTCTTCACGCGTGCGGTCGGTTTTCAGGATCTGGCGGACGTGCGGCCGGTGGGCTCGCTGCGTAAGGCCGAGCAGCTGGCGCTGTCGGGTCTGATCGTGATGGCGGACTGGATCGCCAGCGATCACAGTCAGTTCCCCGGGCTGGCGGACGCCAATTTGATTTCTTTCGCCGGGGCGCGACGTCGTGCGCAGGCGGCCTGGGAGCGGCTGAGGCTGCGTGGCGGGTGGCGGGAGTTGCCTCTGCCCAAGGATCCGCTGGTGCCGCTGGCTGACCGGTTGGGCGTTGAGCCGCGGGCGTCGCAGCGGGAGCTGGTGGAGCGGGCGTGGTCGATGCCGGCGCCGGGGCTTTTGGTGGCCGAGGCTCCGATGGGGGAGGGGAAGACGAAGGCGGCGCTCGCGGCCGCGGAGGTTTTAGCGGCGAGGTTCGGCCTTGACGGGGTGTTTGTGGCGATGCCGACGCAGGCGACGAGCGACCCGATGTACGAGCAGGTGCTGCAGTGGGTGCGCACCTTCGATGCCGAGCTGGAGTCGCAGGTCGCGTTGCTGCATGGTCGGCGGCGGTTCAACGCCTGGTGGCGGGCGATTTGGCAGGGTAAGCCGCGTCCGGACAGCGACGGCTGCGGATGCGGGGACGAGGAGCGCCTCGGTGTTCCCGGCATGGTCGATGACGACTTCGGCGCAATCGATGAGGACTCTGATTTCGGCATGATGTCCGCTCCGCCTTGGGCGGAGCGGGTCACCGGCCCCGGGGCGGACGGTCCGGCGTACTGGTTTCTGGGTGACAAGCGCGGCCTGCTGACCGCGTTTGCGGTGGGCACGGTCGATCACCTGTTGCATGCGGCGACCCGTACCCGGCACGTCATGCTCCGTTTCGCCGGGTTGGCCGGGAAGGTCGTCGTCGTGGACGAGGTGCATGCGGCCGACGTCTACATGCGGCAGTTCCTCGTTGAGGCGCTGCGCTGGCTGGGCCAGGCGGGCACCCCTGTGGTGCTGTTGTCCGCGACGCTGCCGCCCGCTCAGCGGCAGCTGTTCGTCGACGCCTACCTGTCCGGTGTGCTGGGCACGGCTGACGTGCATCAGAGCGTGCCGGAGCCGGCCGGTTACCCGTGTGTGACGGTTGCTTACGGCGTTGGCGGCCGGGCGGTTGCCGAGACGTCCCGGAAGGCGGTGCCGTCCTGGCGGGAGTCGGTGCCTGTGCGGCTGTCCTGGCTGCCCGACACGGACCCCGCCGGCGCGCGGGTCGCCGCGGCCGTACGTGAGGCTGTCGCCGACGGAGGTATCGCCCTGGTGGTGGTCAACCAGGTCGACCGGGCTCAGGGGATCTACCGCGACCTGCAGGAGGGAGGCTTCGACGGCGTCCTGCACCTGCTGCACGCGCGGTTGTGCGCCGCCCACCGTGCGGATCGCACGGCGCAGTGCCTGCGTCTGATGGGGCCGCAGGTCGGCGGGGACCGGCCGCCGCGCATGGTTGTGGTCGCCACCCAGCTGGCCGAGCAGTCCTTCGACGTGGACGCCGACGTGCTGATCACAGACTTGGCGCCCGCAGACCTTCTCCTGCAGCGCATTGGCCGGCTGCACCGCCACAGCGGTACGTATCGTCCGGCCGCACACCGAGTGCCCCGCGTGCTGGTCACCGGCGTGGCGCCCGGAAACGACGGCAGACCGCGGTTCCTGCGCGCTTCGGAGGGGATCTATGGCGAGTGGTCGTTGCTGCGGTCGGCGGCTCTGGTGTCGGAGGCCGCGGGCCCTCTTGCGGCCGCGGATGCGGGGGAGGCGGCGCCCTCGCCGTGGAGCATTCCCGCCGATGTGCCGACTCTGGTCGCGCGGGCCTACGGAGACAGCGAGACCTGCCCGGCGCACTGGAAGGAGGGCGCCGCGTGGGAGCGGTGGCAGGCGGGGGAACGGGAGCGGGAGAAGACGGCCGAGGAGTTCCTGCTGTGCCGGCGGCGGGAGTGGGCCTTTCCGACCTTGGAGGGGCTGCATTACGCAGGCAGCCTGGCCGCCTCCGAAGATCAGCTCGATGCCGTCGTGCGGGATGGGGATCCGTCCGTCGAAGTGATCATCGTGCGGGGGTCTGGTGGTGGTTACCGGGCTGTCGACGGGACTTGGCTTGGGGTGCATGGTGAGGTGGACGATGACGAGGTGACCGACCGCTTGATCGGCGGCACTGTCCGCCTTCCCCCACGTCTGACGGACGCCGGGCGGGCGGAGCTGAGCCCGCTCGCGGGGTGGGCGGGTCGGCCGTGGCTTCGATACCGCCTTGCGCTCGTGCTGGAGGACGACGGCACACGGCAGCTGGGCGCGGACCGGGTGTCGTACGACGACGTGCTGGGCCTGGTCATCGAGCGAGGAGGGCGGTGAAGGGGCTGTGGAGCCGGGCCGGGGCCGCTTCACCCCGCGCTGCGGGGACAGCTTCTCGTGCCTGTTGAAGTACCAAGCGGGAACACCCCCGTGCCGATCACAACCGTTTCGGGGAGGCTCCGGCTCCACGAGCCGTGCGCAGAGTACCCGCTCACCGGTGAAATCGCCGTGAGCCGGCTGTCTTGCAGCTGACTTTCCTCGATCCGCTTGAAGTACCAAACGTTGCCTGACACGCTCTCAACGATCGGGTGAGCGCCAACTGCCGCTAGCGGTAGGGGGCTTGCTCGGTTCGATCGGCGCGTCCGGGGGGATGCGGGAAGGTTCAGTACATGGAGGGGGGACCGCCATGAGCAGCGTGGGAGACCTCGTTCACGACAGATGGCTCCGCGTCGTCGATCGTGATGGGGTTCAGCAGTCCGTCGGTGTGTGGGGCGTGTTGTCCGAGGCGCACACGATTCGGCGTCTGGAGCTGCCGGTGCACACGATGCTGCCGGTGGTGCTGCGGCAGTTGCTGCTGCCGGTGATGATCGACGCGATTGGTGTGCCGCGCACCCGGCAGGAGTGGAGTGAGCGGTTCCATCGCGGTCACTTCTCGAAGGATGAACAAGACCGTCTGGCGCAGTATCTGGGCCCCCGCTACGGGGACCGGTTCCGCCTGTTCGACCCGGAACGCCCGTTCGCTCAGGTTGCCGGGCTTGAGGCGCTGAACGGGGAGACGAAGACGGCCGCTCAGCTGGTGCCGTCCGTGGCGTCCGGTAACAACGTGCCCCTGTTCAGCGCGCTCAGCGAGGCCGACGAGCTGCTGCTGGCGCCGGGGGATGCGGCGCTGTGGCTGCTGCACGTGCACTGCTGGGACACGGCGTCGATCAAAACTGGCGCGGTGGGGGACCCGCAGGCGAAGAACGGGAAGACGACCGGCAACCCGACCGGGCCGCTCGGTCAGCTCGGAATTGTTGTACCCACGGGGGAGACGCTGTACGACACGCTGTTGCTGAACACGCCGATCCTGCCCGACGGGCTGGAGCCGGGAGACCGGCCGCAGTGGGCGTGGAGCGAGCGTCCGGCTGGCCTGGGCTGCATGTCGCCGTCCCAGCCTGCATGGTCCGAGCGATCGGCGACCGGTCTGCTGGACCTGCTGACCTTCCAGGCCCGCCGCATCCGGCTGATCGCCTGCGAGACGGAGCAGGGCAGGCGGGTGCACCGGGCGATCGTGTCGGCCGGAGACCGGCTGGCGCAGACGCCCGAGTTCGAGCCGCACACGGCGTGGCAGCACACGGCCAAGCCGAAGAAGGGCCAGCCCCAGCGGCGGCCCCGTCGCCACACGTCGGGCCGTGCCGCGTGGCAGGGGCTGGGAACGCTCCTGGCGATGAGCCTGCCTGTGCAGGGTGACGGCCCCTACACCTCGCTGCTGCTGCGGCAGGTCGGTGACCTGCAGGGCGGCCACGTGCTGTCTGCGCGGTATCCGCTGGGTGTGGAGACGTCGGGTCTGGAGTACGGCACGCAGTCCGCCGTGGTGGAGAACGCTATCGGCGACGACCTGCCTCTGCCGGTGAAGGCCCTGCTCGCTCAGGACGACTGGCTGCGTGAAGCGCTGCTGGAGTGCGTGGCACAAGCGGACCAGGTCGCCCGTGCCCTGGACGGCCTCAACAACGATCTGCGGATCGCCGCCGGCGGTGATCCGCTGCCCCGGGACAAGGGCAGCCGGCCGTCCGCGCAGTTCCTGCACCGCCTTGATGCAACCATGCGCCGCCTGCTGGCCGGGCTGCGAACCGTCGAGGAGGACGACGAGGAGCTCCTGGAGCGCGCCCAGCTTGCGTGGGAGCAGTCCGTGCAGATCGCCGCCGAGCGGGAGGCAGGCCTCCTGCTCGCGGCGGCCCCGCCGCGGGCCGTGGTGGGCCGCACGGTGAAGAGCGGCGACAAGGAGTTCGTGTACCGCAGCGGCAAGGCCATCGGCGTCTTTCGGACCAGGCTCGCCGGCATCCTGACGCGGGCCGCCGAGGAACGCAGTGCCAAGCGCGAAGAGGAGGCCGCCGCATGACGATCAACGGCAGCACCCCCCGCACCCGCCCGCCGACGGGCCCGGCCCGGCCGTTCTTCTGGGAGGAGACCGTCCAGGACTGGCAGTCGGCGCGCAAGGAAGGGCAGCGCCCGCGCTTTTCCGAGTACGTCACACGCAACCTGCGCGCCCTGCGCGAGGGCGTCAATCAGGAGGCGGGTACCAACCTGGCCTTGCGCTCCCTGCACCGTGTCCCCCTTCAGGACGACGGCTTGGACCTCCTTCCGAACCGGTACATTGCAGAGCATCACACGCTGACCCTCTTCGGGCTGCACCAGCACGCTGCGTCCGAACCCGTCCACCAGCCGGATGTCGGTCTGGGTACCGCCTGCCTGCTGCTGCGCCGGAGCGAGGCGCTGACGCAGGCCGCCGTGGAGCGCCGGCTGATCGCGGCCGCCACCGCCCAGGACCTGAACGAACTGGTGCAGCACCTTCAGCGGCTCGTGCCGCTCCTGCGGCACGCGGGCATCGGCTTGGACTACACCCGCCTGCTGCGCGAGCTGACCGCGTGGGAGGGCCCGGGCCGCAACCGGGTGCTGCGATCCTGGGGACTGCAGTACACCGATCCATGCGCGCCGGGCACTGAAGGCAAAGAGGGCGCCGGCCAGGAGCGGGTGCCGTACTGGGTGACGTTCGTCCCCGGGAGCCCGCAGGCCGGAGCGGAACTGGCCGCGCTGCGCTCAGGCACCGGCCGTGAGCCGGGCACCATCGCCGCGATGTGGCCGTTCCACCGCACCCACATGGCATCCGAGTGGCGGAACAAGGGCTCCCTCACCCGGGACCTGGCGGCCGAGCACACCGCGCTCACCCTCTTCGCCCGCCACCAGCAAACCCACAACCGGCCGATGCACGTCGCCGGGACCAGCCCGGGCACCGCCGCCGGTCTGCTCCTGAGGAAGGCTGCCGCGGACAGCGAAGGAAAAGCCGCCACCGCGGCGCTCGAGCGGCGCTTCGGCGTTCTGCTCACCTCCGCCGACGCCGACGAACTCGCCATGCACCTGCGCTCCCTCATCCCGCTGCTGAACCAGGCCCGCATCGGACTCGACTACGACCTGCTGCGCACCGCTCTGCGGACCTGGGACGACCCCCGCCACCCGGACGCCGCGACCGATTTCCGGCAGCGATGGGACCGCGACTTCCACCTCGCTGCTTCCTCCTGACGCCGCCCGGGCCCCACCGGCCGCCACGGCACCGGGCTTTCGGCCCGGCGCACCCGCACACGTCGAACCGAGCTTTGCCCGTCTTCCTTTTCGGCGCCCGCACGACAGCGCCCCGTGCCTTCAAGGAGTCATGCCATGAGCCAGCCCGCCCTCTTCGTCGAGATCCACATCCTGCAGAGCCTGCCGCCGTCCAACGTCAACCGGGACGACTCCGGCACCCCGAAACAGGCCGTCTACGGCGGCGCCCGCCGCGCCCGCGTCTCCTCCCAAGCCTGGAAACGGGCCACCCGCACCGAATACGCCAAGCACGTACCGGAGGCCGACCGGGCCACCCGCACCAAGCGAATCGCCACCCTGCTCGCCACACGTCTGGCCCGCCCCGCCGCCGAGGGCGGCGCCGGACTCACCGGCAAGCAAGCCGACCGCCTGGCCGGCGCCCTGCTGGAGCCGCTCGGCATCACCAAGTCCAGCAAGAAGGAAGACCAGTCCGCCTACCTGCTGTTCTTCGGCAAGAAGCAACTCGACGCCCTCGTCCGACTGCTCGACGGCAAAGCCGCCGAACTCGCCGCTCTGCCTGACGACGACCTCAAAAACGAGGTGAAGAAGCTTCCCGTCGTCCAGACGCTGTCCACCGGCCACCCCGCCGAGGTCGCCCTGTTCGGCCGCATGGTCGCCGATCTTCCCGCCCTGAACGTCGACGCCTCCGTCCAGGTCGCCCACGCCCTGTCCACCCACGCCGTGCGCACCGAGTTCGACTACTACACCGCCGTCGACGACGAGAACACCGACGACCACGGCGCCGGCATGATCGGCACCGTCGAATTCAACTCCTCCACCCTGTACCGCTACGCCGTCCTGGGCGTGCACCAGCTCCGCGACAACCTCACCGACACCGAGGAGACCCGCCAGGCGGCGGTCCGGTTCGTCGACGCGTTCGCCCGGTCCATGCCGACCGGGCACCAGAACTCCTTCGCCCACCGCACCCTGCCCCACCTGGTGCTGGTGACGGTCCGCGCCGACCAGCCCGTGAACCTGGTCTCCGCCTACGAAGAGCCCGTTACCGGCGTCACCGGCCTGGCCTCGGAATCCGTTGTACGGCTCGCCGACGAGCTCAAGGCGGTAGGCGAGACCTGGGGCGACAAACCACTGCGCACGGTTGCCACCTACACCGCCGAAGGCGACAAAATCACCGAGGTCTTCGGTCCCTCCCGGCCCTTCCCCGCCCTGCTCGACACCGTCGGCGCCCTGGTGGGACAGTGGCTCGCCGACGGCCGGCTCGCCCCCGCCGAGACCACGCAGGCCGGCAACCGGTGACCGGCACCGACCACTCCGTCCTCGTGCTGCGGCTGGCCGCCCCCCTGCAGTCCTGGGGCGGCCCGTCCCGCTACAACCGGCGCGAAACGCGTCCCCAGCCCACCAAGTCCGGCATCCTCGGTCTCCTGTCCGCCGCCGAAGGCCGCGACCGAGAGGCATCTCTCACCGACCTGGTCGGACTGCAACTCGGCGTCCGGGTGGACCAGCCCGGCACCCTGCTGCGCGACTACCACACCTACAGCGACTACCGCGGGCTGCCGCTGCTGTCCGCCAAGGCCAACGCCAAGGGACAGCAGACCAGGACCGCCCCGCCCAAGTACACCGGCGTCACCCAGCGCTTCTACCTCCAAGACGCCGTCTTCGTCGCAGCCCTCCGCGGTCCGCACGCCTTGATGGAGGGCCTGGAAAAGGCTGTCCGCAACCCCGTTTTCCCGCTCAGTCTCGGCCGCCGCTCCTGCCCGCCCACCGGACCCGTCAGCCTCGGACTGCGGGACGACACCCGGCTGGAAGAAGTCCTGAAGGAAGTGCCCTGGCAGGCCGGCAACCACCGCCGCCGACAGGCCAAAGGCCCCACCGTGTCCCTGGAAGCAACCGTCGAGGACCCCACCGGTGACCAGCTCGCCGTCGACGTCCCCGACACCTACGACCTCAAGACCGGCACCCGGTTCGCCCGGCGCGCTGTCCGTCACCTCTGGGTCACCGTCCCCACCGGCCGCACCCAGCCGGACCGCCCCGACGGGAACACCGGCACCGACGGCCCCTCCGACCACGACCCGTTCGCCCTCCTGGGCTGGTGAGCAGATGCCCTACTTGTCAAAAATCGCCCTCAACCCCCGCCGCCGTGCCGCCACGGCCCTGCTTTCCAGCCCACACCGCCTGCACGCCGCCATCCTGGCCGGACTGGCCGTACAGCCCGTCACCGAACGCGTCCTGTGGCGCCTGGACAGCACCACCCCCCACCGGGCCGACATCCTCGTCCTCACCAACAGCCGCCCCTCCTGGGCACACCTCGTCGACGACGCTGGCTGGCCCCGAGCCGACGGAGGCACCCCGCTCATCGCCGACTACACGCCCCTCCTCGAGCGCATCACCCGCGGCCGCGAGTTCGCCTTCCGCATCACCGCCAACCCCGTCCACAGCGTCCCCCGCCCCACCCGGCCGAGCGAGCAACAGGCCACCCGCCTGAAGGAAGGAGCCGACAACGGCAGCCGGCACCGAGGCTTCCGCGTCGCCCACCGCACCGCAGCCCAGCAACTCCAATGGCTCCTCAAACGGTGCGAACGCCACGGCTTCAGCATCCCCGACGCCACCACCACACCTCCCGCCCCCAGCCTGCAGACCGAAGGGCAAAACCTGTCCGCCGGACCCGCGGTGACCATCGTCAGCCGCGACATCCTCCGCTTCCACAAAAGCCCCGACGGCCCACGCGTCACCCTGTCCACCGTCACGTACGAAGGACGCCTGCGCGTCACCGACCCCGACACGCTGCGCGCCAGCCTCCTCGGCGGGATCGGCCCCGCCAAGGGCTACGGACAGGGCCTGCTCACCCTCGCCCCACTCCGCACCAGCGAGGACGAGCATGGCTGACCCCTGGTGGCGGACCGGATCACAGGACGTGCACAGGCTCGAGGACCGCATCTCCAGCCTCTATGCCGAACGCTGCCACATCGACCGGGACGACAACGCCATCGTCCTGGTCAACAAGACGCGCACCGTCCACGTCCCGGCCGCCTGGCTCGCCGTCCTCCTCATCGGCCCCGGAAGCCGGATCACCCACCCCGCCGTTACCCTGCTCGCCGACTCCGGCACCGCCGTGTGCTGGGTCGGCGAACAGGGCGTGCGCCTCTACGCCACCGGCACCAGCACCGCGCGCGGCTCCCAGCTCCAGCTTCGCCAGGCCTGGCTGGTCACCCGTCCCAAGGAACGAGTCGCCGTCGCCCGCCGCATGTACGACATGCGCTTCCCCGGCGAAGACACCACCGGCTTGACCCTCCAGCAGCTCCGCGGACGCGAAGGGACCCGCATCCGCAAGCTTTATGCCCAGCACGCAGAGCGGACCGGAGTGCCCTGGACCAAGCGCGAGTACAAGCCAGGTGACGCCTTCGCCGCCGGCGACGACGTCAACCGGCTCCTGTCCGCCGCCAACTCGGCCCTCTACGGCATCTGCCACGCGGCGATCACCGGGCTGGGCGCCAGCCCCGCCCTCGGCTTCGTCCACACTGGCAACGCCCTCTCCTTCGTCCTGGACATCGCCGACCTCTACAAGGCCGAGTTCACCATCCCCCTCGCCTTCGACCTCTGCGCGCAGGGCCTGACCTCCGAGCGTGACGCGCGTACAGCCCTTCGGGACGTAGCCGTGCGAGGCAAACTCCTGCCCCACATCGTCGCCGATATTAAGCAACTCCTCGTCCCCGACGGAGTCGAACTGCCCGACGAGGACCTTGGCGCCCTCTGGAGTAACGGCAACACCGTCGTCAGCAGCGGCCGTAACTGGGGCTCTGTCCACCACCTCGACGTCATCCCGGAACCCACCGACACCACCCCCGAGGGAGGTGCCCCGTGAGCGACAGGACGACCGTGATCGTCCTCATCGCGGCCCCACCCGGGCTCCGGGGACACCTCACCCGATGGTTCGTCGAAGTGGCCGCAGGCGTCTACGTCGGAAACCCCAACCCCCGCATCCGCGACCGCCTGGGGAGTGTCCTCGCCGAACGCATCCAGGATGGCCAAGCCGTCATGATTGAACCGGCGGCCACAGAACAGGGCTGGTCCGTCCGCACCGCCGGCCGCAACCGCTGGACACCCGTCGACTTCGACGGCCTGACCCTAATAGCCCGTCCACGCCAGAGCGGACAACCATGGCGGCCGACGAACGAGGCAAAGCAAAATGACCTGACCGGCTGACAACACTGCAGGTCATGAAGTGTCGTCCCCGCGCCCGCGGGGGTAGCTCCCAGGCCCTGGGCGACATCGGCGGCCTGTTCTCGTCGTCCCCGCGCCCGCGGGGGTAGCTCCAGGGCCTCCGGGCACACCACCTCTTGTCCCTCGTCGTCCCCGCGCCCGCGGGGGTAGCTCCGTCCGTCAGCGCCTGTGCCACGGTCGTTGTGTGTCGTCCCCGCGCCCGCGGGGGTAGCTCGATCGCTAAGCCCTTTGCCAGCGGTGGTGTCTGGTCGTCCCCGCGCCCGCGGGGGTAGCTCCGCCCCTCCGCAACCTCCATGCCCACCGACGTGGTCGTCCCCGCGCCCGCGGGGGTAGCTCGTAGCCGGTGGCTTCGTCCTGGATGGTGTCCGTGTCGTCCCCGCGCCCGCGGGGGTAGCTCCGGATCCCCCGGCGTGGTGCACGGTGGCAGCGAGTCGTCCCCGCGCCCGCGGGGGTAGCTCGCCTTCTCCGCCATGGGTCAGCTGATGCAGACCGTCGTCCCCGCGCCCGCGGGGGTAGCTCGGTGGGCATCACGCTGCCCCGCACGAGCCAGGAGTCGTCCCCGCGCCCGCGGGGGTAGCTCGTCCGCAACGTCTACCGCGAGCGCGCCCACCTCGTCGTCCCCGCGCCCGCGGGGGTAGCTCCTCTCCCGTGATGCCTCCGGGGGGGTCGTCCCCGCGCCCGCGGGGGTAGCTCCGCCTCGCCCTGGTTGTCCCAGTCCCACTGGATGTCGTCCCCGCGCCCGCGGGGGTAGCTCTCGGGCCTTCGCTGCGCTACGGCCCTAGCCCCCGTCGTCCCCGCGCCCGCGGGGGTAGCTCCCCGGGCACGCTCACGGTGAAGGTGTACCAGGAGTCGTCCCCGCGCCCGCGGGGGTAGCTCGTCCAGTACGGCGGCGTGGCCGGTCCCGGGTCGGTCGTCCCCGCGCCCGCGGGGGTAGCTCCGCGGCGCAGGACGAACGCGGGGCCGGTGATACGTCGTCCCCGCGCCCGCGGGGGTAGCTCGAGCTGACGCATCTCCGCGGGTGAACGCAGGTGGTCGTCCCCGCGCCCGCGGGGGTAGCTCCGAGACCCCGGCGACGGAGGCGGCCATGCCGCGGTCGTCCCCGCGCCCGCGGGGGTAGCTCCGTGTCACAGTGGGGTTGCGGGTGGGGAGGCATGTCGTCCCCGCGCCCGCGGGGGTAGCTCCCGGGTCGCCGCGTTGGCCGGGACCGTGACCGCGTCGTCCCCGCGCCCGCGGGGGTAGCTCCCGCATTGACTCCCTCTACCTCATCGCCAACGAGTCGTCCCCGCGCCCGCGGGGG
This sequence comes from Streptomyces sp. NPDC104106, assembly GCF_055584345.1. Classification (NCBI taxonomy): domain Bacteria; kingdom Bacillati; phylum Actinomycetota; class Actinomycetes; order Kitasatosporales; family Streptomycetaceae; genus Streptomyces; species Streptomyces sp. NPDC104106. Next base: position 82,707 of record NZ_JBVJMF010000018.1, on the reverse strand, counting down.
TAGCTCCCCCACCACCGTCTCCTACAGCCCCGGCATGCCGTCGTCCCCGCGCCCGCGGGGGTAGCTCGGCCGAGGAGCTTTTCGCGGCCTTCGTCGGGGCGTCGTCCCCGCGCCCGCGGGGGTAGCTCCACGTCGATCTTGTTGATCGTGGCGGGCTGCCGGTCGTCCCCGCGCCCGCGGGGGTAGCTCGTAGTGCATGATGGGGAGCCATGGAGCCAGAGCGTCGTCCCGGCGCCCGCGGGGGTAGCTCCCAGCTCTTCACTACGATCACCCTAGACACTCAGTCGTCCCCGCGCCCGCGGGGGTAGCTCACCGCCCTGGGGGCGGCCGGGCTCGGCGCCTTCCGTCGTCCCCGCGCCCGCGGGGGTAGCTCCGGTCGTCAGGAGCACCGTGCCCGCCCCGTACAGTCGTCCCCGCGCCCGCGGGGGTAGCTCGCGCAGGCCGTGGCCGCGCGGTTCGCCCGCGCCGTCGTCCCCGCGCCCGCGGGGGTAGCTCGAACCCGCTCGGGCCCGCCGTGCACAACGTGCGGTCGTCCCCGCGCCCGCGGGGGTAGCTCGACGCCATGGACGCCTACGTCCCCCTCGACCCGGTCGTCCCCGCGCCCGCGGGGTTAGCTCCCCCTTCTGGGCCGCCAGCAACTGGTACTTCGAGTCGATCTGCGGGGCTTCGACCCCGACCTGCCGCCCGCAGACCCCTCCGCGATCCTGGAGGCATTCCTGCGACAGCTCGGCGTGCCCGCACAACAGATCCCCGCGGATAGGGACGAGCGCGCAGCGATGTACCGAGACCGGCTCCGAGACCGCAGCGCGCTGGTTCTGCTCGACAATGCCGCCAACGAGGACCAGGTCCGCGATCTGATTCCGGCCGGTCCCAGCTGCCTGGTGCTGATCACCAGCCGCCGCAGCCTGGCCGGCCTCGACGGCGCTTCCTCGCACCCGCTCGATACGTTCTCCGAAGCCGAATCACTCGACTTGCTCGTCCGCATCGCAGGTCGCGAACGCGTGACCGCAGAGCCCGAGGCGGCCGAGCGGATCGTCCGATCCTGCGATCGCCTCCCGCTCGCTCTCGGCCTCGCCGGGGCCCGGCTCCGTTCTCGTCCGGCTTGGAGCCTCGCCGAATTAGCCGACCACCTTGAAGCCGGTCGCTTGGAGGCAATTCGCGCTGGCGGACGCGCGATCCGCCCTGTGTTCGACGTCTCCCACCAAACGCTCCTGGACGGGCCACGGCAGCTGTTCCGGTTGCTCGGACTTCTCCCGGGCCCGGACTTCAGCGCGCCGGCTGCCGCCGCACTGTCGGGCACCACCATCGGCGAGGCCACCGAGACACTGGAACTGCTCCTGGACGAGCACCTGTTGCAGCAACGTCGCAGCGAGCGCTTCGAGTTGCACGACCTGCTCCGCGCCTACGCCCTCGACCTTGTGGGACTGGCTGGCGAGGCGGTGCGGAGTCGGCGCTTGCCCGGATCACATCCTGGTACGCGCGCAGTGTCTACAACGCGATGACTGCGCTTCAGAAGGTGGTGGATCCACCCACGGTGCAGTGCCGTAGTGATCCGGCACTGTTCGACTCCCACGACGCTGCCTTGGCATGGCTGGCGGCTGAGGAGACCAAACTGGAGCACATCGTCCACGCCGCCGCCGACTCCGGCCTTCACGACGCAGCCTGGCAGACAGGCCGCTTCTCAGACGCATCTACGGCGAGAGCGGCAGAATCGCCGACAGCGCCCGAATCAGTCGGGCGGCCGTGGAGTCGGCCCGGAAGGCGGGCAACCGCGCCGCCGAGGGGCTGGCGCTGTGCGACGTGGGATGGGCCTGCGCCGAACTGGAGCGCCGCCGGCCCGACGCCGACCTGAGCGAGGCGGAATCGTGCCTACGCCAGGCAGTGGAGCTATTCGGTCGAATGGGTGACGACCACAGCAAGGCCTACGCGCTGAGCGATCTGGGGATGGTCCTCAGCTACCAGAGCAGAAACGCTGAGGCGCTCGACTGCTACGAGGAGGCATTGACGATCTCCCAGGAGGAAGGAGACCGCAAACGCATCGGCACCATGCACTGCAACATCGGCACCCACCACTTCCGAAGGAAGCACTACGACCTGGCCCTCGCCGGCTATCTCCGCGCCCTGGAGATCCTCGACGCCCCAGGAGCTGACAGCTTCGGAATCTCTCTGCTGCTCGGGAACATCGCCGAGGTCTACCTCCTCACCGGCGAGTACGACAAGGCGCAGAGCTACGAGACACGTCGGCTCGCCCTGGCCCGGGCCTACCGGTATAGCGCCAGTGACCGCAACGTGCAGACCTTCTCGCTCATGCACCACTTCAAGCGCCTGGCCGTCCGCTGGGAACGACGCCTCGACCTGCACGACGCCCTCGTCTGCCAGGCTTGCGGCCTTATCTGACGGTGCGGCCTCGGTCAGTGCCGCCAGCGTCATTGGCAGCCGGTAGCTGGGAACCGGGGGTCGGCAGTTTCCGGACGAGGCAGGTGCTCCGGAAGTTGCGTCATGCGGCTGGACGATCAGATCGCCTCGCATGGCAGACCGCGTACGTGTGTCTCTGATCGGCCAACGCGGAAGGACCGCTGCACCTGTGGTGCAGCGGTCCTGTAACGGGCCTGGGCTCTGTTAGGGCCGACTCTCGGCTTCGACTAGAAACTGGACTGAGTCCACCACGAACTCGCCGTAGTGGAGGGCCGACCCGATGGTCTCGAGCCGCGCGTACTGCTCCGGAATCAGCGTCCCGCCACGGGCGACCGTCATGGCCCGCAGCAACAGCCGAAAGGCCAGCTCCGGAGTGCAGCGGCGGGCGCAGTCGATGAGCGCCGCCCGCACGTCGGCCTCCAGGAACCGTGTTTCGTGTATCTCGGCGAGGACCGCATCCAACTGGGTCGCACCGTCTTCCGTGTCCGCTCCGACCAGAGGAGGTACGTCCGCCTTCACTGACAGGCGGGCATCACACAGGCCGACGACCGTCCGCGTCCACTCCGCTCCTCCCCCAACCCGCTCGAAGGCGGGCATGTAGTCTGCACCGGCGTCCCACAACACCTCCAGTGTCTTGGAGGCAAGCCCGTCCAGGAGCGTCTGGGCATCGCGTCGGACGGCCAGGACATACTCGTCATCCACGTCGGCGAGGTTCTTGGCAACGACGTCGGCGGCCGTGGGCCCGTCATAGCACCAGTCCTGATGGAAGAAGCCCATCACCCACGAGACGCCGAAGTCGAACTCTGTGAACCGCTGCACTGTTTGCACCTCCCTCACATCGGATAGAACGTCTGCACGTAGTAGCCCCGGGGGTGCTTGGGGATTCCCCGGCCCCTGGGCGCCTTCACCAGCTTGAGGAAAAACCTGTTGCCGGCGTCCTCAGTGGGCCGGTCCGCCCAGTAGACCTTGCCCAGGGAAGATCCCCCGGTTCCGAAGGCCCCTCTCAATGTCAGCTCGCTCGAGCCGCCCTGCGTCCGCATCCACTTGGTGATCCTGCTGGCGTTCTGGTCCAAAGCGTAGTCGAGGACCTTCTGTGCCGTTGCTTCATCCACCCACACGCTGTTCGCCGTGGGCTTGCCGTACTTCCGCGTTTTGTACTCAGACAGGTCCTTGGCGCCCTTCTCGTCCGGCCGCACGTGCTCGGCGAGGGTGTGTGCGTCGGGGAACTGGCTTTCGTCCAATGCCAGGTTGTCACAGTTGTGGACGAGGACCGGGCTGTTGCCGGCGACTGCGTAGAAGGTGTGCAGGCCGGAGACGGTCAGGTCGTACACCGTCCGGGGTGCCGCTTCGTGCCGGTCGTGCAGGGTGGTCACGGTGCGGACGGCTCCGTCGGGAGCGCGCAGGGTGTCTCCGCGCCGCAGCTCGGAGGCGAGGGTCCAGCCGCGGCCGGTGGCGTAGAAGCGGTGTCCGGGTGTGCTGGTGAGGTGTCCGCCGTCGGTGAGGGTGACATCGACCAGGTCGGCGGTGGTGTGGTGGAACGTCCGGGTGACCGGTTCTCCCTGGGCGTGTCCTGTCGCGGGGTCGGTGGCCAGCAGCAGGTCACCGGTGTGCACGTCGCGCAGCGCCTTGCGGCTGCCGTCGGTGAGGAGCACCTGGGTGGTGCCGGGGAAGCTGTTGATCGTGCAGGCCGTTCGCGCTTCCTCGTACACGTCGACCGAATGCTCGATGTCCGCCAGCGTTCCGGCGTCGACGTCGAGGGTTTTCAGGGCTTTCAGTGCGTCGGCGATCCCTTCCCCGGAGCGCAGGGCGGCGTCGACGCCTCGGATCGCCTCGGCGATCTTCCCGAGCGGGCCGCCGAGCGGGAGCCAGGTGGCGGCCCAGGCGCAGTCGCCGAGGCTGCCGTCGCCGTCACCGCTGAGCTTGTGGTAGCAGCCGGTGAAGTCGCCCACGATCGACTTGGCGATGCCCGTCCAGAGTTCGACGGTCACGTCCCACGCGGACATCTTGACCTTCTTGCTCAGGCCCTTGACCGTCACCGTCTTCAGGAAGACGGTGTCTTCTGGTGGGCACCCGGTCTGGGTTGCGGGCACGTCCGGGTTGAGGCACAGGTAGTAGCTGACGACGGCGTCGAAGTGCGCCAGGTACACCAGGGTGTTGCAGTCGATGCCGTGGCATTCGTTGGGCAGTTGTTCCGGATCGCCGTCCTGCTTGATGTCGTCGATGACGGAGAACACCCCGCCGACCCCGGTCCCGGCGCCCGTCTGCACCTGCTGGTTGGCCTTCTGGCGTTCGGCCTTGTCGGCGGCGTCCTGGGCGTCCTTGGCGTACTTGTCGGCGTCCCTGGCGGCCTGTTCGGCCTCGGTTGCCGCGGTGTCGGCGCGGTCGGCCGCCGCGCGGGCGTCCTTGGCGTCCTGTTCGGCCTGGGCGGCTGCGGAGCGGGCGGCGTCGGCGTCGAGTTCGGCGGTGTCGGCCGAGGCGCGGGCGTCCTTGGCGTAGCCTTCGGCGTTGCCGGCCGCCGTGTCGGCTGCCGCGGCGTCGGCGGTGGCCTGTTTGTCGTAGTCGATGGTGCGGGCGAGGGATTCCTGGGCTGCGGCGGCGGCTTTGGCGGCGTCGGCCGCGTAGCCGAGGGCGTCCTTGGAGTAGGTGCGGGCGTCGGCGGCGTACTGGGCGGCGTTGGCCGCGTGCTGGTAGGCCTCTTTGGCGTCGCCCTTGGCCTGGTCGGCGATGTTCTTGGCGGCATCCGCCTGGGCCTGGGCGTTCTTGGCGTGGGCGTCGGCGACGGCCTGCTGCTGGTCCGCGATGGACTTGGAGGCCTGCCCGGTCAGGACGACCAGGCCGGCGGCGGAGTCGGTGTCGACATAGGGGGAGCCGAGCTGGACGGCGTCGTTGGCGGGGCTGGCGACCTGTGCGGCGGCCTTGCCGGCGTCCACGGCGGCCTGGGCGGTGACATGCGCGTAGCCGGCGGCTTTCGCCGACGCCGCCAGTGCCTTGCCGGCCTCGGTGTTCGCGGCGTCCGCCTGGGACTTGGCGTCCTTGGCGTGGCCTTCGGCCTCGTCGGCCAGCTTGACCGCGGCCCGGGCCTCGCTCGCGGCGTCCTGGGAGGCCTTGATGGCGTCGGCGGCGGCGCTGGTGGCGGTCTTGACGGCCGAGTTCGCCTTCAGCTTGTCGGCCTGGGCGGCGTCGGCGTCGGAGCGGGCGCGCTTGGCGGCGGCCTCGGCGCGTGTGGCGGCCGCGTCGGCGTCGGCGGCCGCCTGGGTGGCGGCGTCCGCGTCCGCGCGGGCCTTGCCCGCGGCGGTCCCGGCGTCGTCGGCGGCCTTGTCCGCCGCGTCCGCCGCGGCGCGGGCGGCACCGGCCGCGTCTGTGGAGGCGACCTTGTCGGCGTAGGCGTCCTTGGCGTCGGCCTTGGCGCGGGCGGCGTCCGCCTTCTGCTCGGCGTCCCAGGCGTCGTCTCGCATGGCCTTGGCGTGGTCGCGCGCTGTGACGGCCGCGTCCCGCTTGTCCGCGGCGGTCTTCTCGGCGGCGTCGGCCTTGTCCTTGGCGTCCTTGGCCTTGCCCGCCTCGGCTTCGGCGCTCTTCCTGTCGTTGGCGGCCTCGGCCTGCTTCGCGGCCGCCGTCTCCTTCTCCGCTTTGGCGGTCTTCTCCTGGGCCTCGGCGTCGAGCCGCTTGGCGTGGGCGTCGGCGGCGGCCGCCTTCGCATCACCCTCCGCCTTCACCGCAACCGCGAGCTTGGCCTCCGCGGTCTCCTTGTCCGCCTTGGCGTTGTCACGATGGATCTTCGCCGCATCCGCGGCTGCCTTGGCCTGCTCCTCGGCTGCCTTCGCGGCCGCCTTGCGGAACTCCGCCTTGACCTGTGCGGCCTGGGCGAGGGCCCGCTGCGCGATGGTCGCGCTGTCGCCGGCGGAGGCACGGGTGGCGGCCTCGGCGGTCTCACCGGCCTTCTCCATCGCCTGGAGCGCGGCCACCGCACCCCGGGTCACCTGTGCCTTCTGTTGCCCCACCAGCAGACCACGCCCGCGCGGGGCGCCGCCCGCGTCCGCGATGCCGTAGGCGCTCTGGAGGGCGGTGTCGGAGCCGGTTGCGGCCTTCTGCGCGGCCGTCAACTGCGTCTGCAAGACGGTCAGTTGCTTCTTCGCGCCCGCCTGGGCGGCCGAGACGCCGGCGGTGGCCTTGGTGAACTGGGCCTTGTCCGGGTAGCCGAGTTTGTCCGTGCCGTCATGTCCCTGGGGGACGATGCGGATCCTCTGCGCGTCGGTGCCGTTGCACGTGTACAGCTGGGCGTCGTTGCCGTTGGTGAACGTGTGCAGGTCCAGGCACTTGTCCGTGGCGGCGTTGTGCAGCTCGCCGGCGGCGCGGAGGTCGAACCGCCACTGCTGCGCGGAGCTGCCGTTGCACGTCCAGAGCTGGATCTTCGTGCCGTTGGCGTTGTCGCCGCTCTTCACGTCCAGGCACTTGCGCGCGTTGGTGTTGTACAGGGCGTAGCCGCCGTCGTACAGGCCCCCGAGCTTCCACTCCTGGGCGGCGCTGTTGTTGCAGGTGTAGATCTGCACCGGGGTTCCGTTGGCCGTCCCGCTGTCCTGGACGTCCAGGCACTTGCCCTTGGCCGCCTCCACCCGCATCACCATCGAGGAGTCACCGATCCAGCCGATGCCGCCGGGGGACCAGTAGTCCTGCCAGCGCGTGAGGTGGTCGGCGACCCAGGAGTGCCCGAGCATGTCGCTGAGCGCCTTCGCACCCTTGGCCAGGGCGTCGACGGTGGTCTTGTTCGCGTCCAGGATCTGGTTGCGCTGCGTGGCCTGGGAGGAGACCTCCTGCTGCCACTCGCCGGCCGCGGTGGACGTGATGTCGCCCAGCACGTTGTCCGGGTCCAGCGGGTCACGCCAACCGCAGGCGGCGAACCGGGACTTCACGTCCTCCACCGCGATGCGGTACTCCGGTGTTCCCGGCTGCGGAGCGGTGCGCGGGAAACCGCCGGAGGACAGGAAGATGCGAGCGTCGTCGGCGCCCGCGTTCGTGGCCGGGCCGCCGTGCATCCACTGGAAGGCGTTGTGCTCGGCCAGCGCCCGGTTCCACTCCTGCTGCGTCGTCCCGGCCGGGTCGGGGTCCTTGCCGTAGAGCGGGTTGCCCACGGCGTCGACGGCCTTGAGGGCCGCCTCGTCGGCCTTCGGGGTGTCGTCCTGGTAGAAGTCGTCGTCGTTCGCCCAGAACCGGTCGGCGACCCACTTGCCCAGACCCGTCTGTTCGTCGAACGACTTCTGCCCATCGCCACTGGTGCCGGGCGGCCAGTGGAACGCCGCGTCCGTGAAACCGCCAGGGGTCACCAGGCCGTCGAGAGGCTTCTTCCAGCCCTCCCGCTGGGCCGCGAGATCGTCCATCTGCTTGCTCGCCGCGTCCCGGTCCTTCTGGTACGCCACGGCCAGCGGCGTCTTCTCCCAGTGGTCCCGGTCGGCCAGGGCATGCAGCTTGTCGGCGGGCTGGTTGAGCCCGTCCTGCGCGGTCGCGGCCATCGACGCCCCGCCGAGCCGCAGTACGTCGGCCATCAGGCACTGGTCCTGCCGCAACTGCTCGGCGGAGGTGTCCTGGTACCAGGGGTAGGAATCGTCCGCCGGTTCCGCGTGCAGCCGGGACGCACCCGGCTGAACCGCGACACCCGCCACAACGGCCAGCGCGGCCACCGACGTTACGGCGGAGCTGAACTTCCCTGGTCTTCGTGATCCGCGCAGGCGGAACCAAGGCTTGGAGCGCAAAAGAGCGTCCCTTTCTTCCTCAAAGGGGGCGCGCCGGGGCGGAGCCGACGATCCGGGAGAGAAGAGCGCTCTTACTGGTCGGCGCGTACGGACGGCCGGTACGACGGCATGGTGAAGCAGCCTCTCCCCGTGAGCGACGGTGTTCCCCCGGTCGCTGAATGATGCGCGCTCGGACGCGGATTGGTCATGATCCGGTCATGCGCGGCTTTACCTTACCCATACACCGGCAGGCTCGTACAGACGTTCACTTCCGGGCGTACGAGGATGCCGGCCTGAAGCCGCCGCACGAGCCACTCCCCGAAGAGGGCAGGAAGAACCCGACTCCACAAGGAGGTTCCGTGATCTCCTGGTGTGGATCTTGTGTGCATGAGGGGGAGAACGGGGTCATCAATGGCGCAAGAGATGGCCTGATCTCACTCCACAGTGCATACACGCGCCCTACTCACCGACGAACCGGTCGCCTGCCGCGTCCGAGCACAACCCCGCAAACAAAATCGCGTAACACGCCCACGGGGTGGGGATTCGCTGCGGGCGCCGGCCAGGGCGTAGCGGCCTACTGCCTGCGCCTTCAGCACCTGATCAGCGGGGAGCTGCGGGAAGCGGTGTACTGGCGGGATCAGGTCGGAAGCATCCTGGCCGACCGGGACGGCAGGGACCTGAGCGCCAGTGACAGGGCGAAGCTGATCGAGGTGCTGGGGAACTTCGCCGGCTACAGCGCCCGCCTCGGTGCCCACCGGGCTGTACCCATCGGCGGGCTGAAGGAAGAAGTCGACCGCCTGGCCGACGACCTGCACGACGACGGCCTGCTGTGCCGGCCCGACCGCCGCCCGACCGCCGTCTGGCCGACCGGCTGCGTGAGCTCACCAGCCACTGACCGCAAAGCAGCCGCAGAAGGGAGCCCGCCCAGGGCACCGTCCTTGCCCGGGAAGGCTCCCCTCGCTGTGCCCGCAGAAAGGGGCCCGCTCGTGACCACCCCTACACCGCCTGTCGGCCGGCCATCCCGTTCCCGGCGCTGCCTGTGGACTCGCAGGCAGCGCCGTTGGCCGCCGGGCACTTCGTCCGCGGTCTCGCCTACGGCGCCGGACTGGCCGCCGCCAGCCTGCTCAGCTACTGGATGGAGAACCGTCTGTAGCCCGCCGCCGGGCTGGCCGCTTACGCCGACGTCCCATGGCGCCCTCCGGCCTGCGGGAGAGCGAGATCGTGCCGGACGACGGCCGGCCGGTCGGGGCGGGTGTCCGGGCGTACACCCGTGCGCTGGGGGCCGGGCGGTAGAAGGCCTTCGCGGCTGGGGAGCATGTGGCCAGCTATCGCTCGTTCGTGAGGGGCCGTCAATGCGTTCCATGTACCGCGCCGTACCAGTGGCGCTGCTCGCCTGCCTTGTGCTGGCAGGCTGTTCCTCGGGTTCACATTCCGGCTCGGTCACGTCCGGCAAGGACGCGGCAGCGGCGGCCGGGCCGTCGGGCAGCGCGGTCCCGGCGGGAGGGCCGGCGCCGGGGATCGCGGTGGGGGCGGGCCCGCAGAAGATGTACACGGTGCAGCAGCAGCCTCCCGCGGGCAGGTGCACGTACCGGTACGAGAAGGGGGAGCCGCTGCCGGATGCGAGGTGCACGCCGGGTGCCGTCTCGCCGGCGGTGACGCAGGCGAATCTGGCGTCGACGATCTGCCGCAAGGGCGGCTACACCAAGGGCATCCGGCCGCCGGAGGCGGTCACCGGGAAGGAGAAGCGGCTGAACGCCGCCTCCTACGGCTACAAGGGCAGCCTCAAGGACGCGGAGTACGACCACCTCCTCAGCCTCGAGGTCGGCGGCGACCCGAACGACGCCCGGAATCTGTGGGTGGAGCCGCCGGACCCGGCCCACAAGCCGGGATCCGGGGTGAACAACCTCAAGGACCCGGTGGAGTCGAAGCTGCACACTGCGGTCTGCTCGGGGAAGGTCACCCTCAAGGCGGCACAGGAAGCGCTCGCCTCCGACTGGACGACCGCACTGAACCGGCTCGGCATCAGCTGACCTGGCAGATCCCGGCCCGAGCCGGGAGGCAGGAGCCCCGTCGCCCGGGGGACCTCCTTGAGCCCTTCGGTTGCGATCTCTGGCAGCTGCTGGTCGCTGGCGCCGGCCTCGGTCACTCCCCACACGCGTGGCTCGGACACTTCGTGACCAGCTGTACTTCCAGGACAACGGCCGCCGTGCCGGACAGCTGGAGGAGGTCCGCTTCACGGATATCGAGCACCTCGAGTTCGACCTGTAGCAGCCGCGCCCCGAACAGCCCACGAGCCCGGTGAGACTGAGCGCTTGGCCTGGCGAGTTAGCGCCTTGCTTGGCGGCTCTGAGCGCTGGGGTTGGCGGGCAGGGTAGCGGCGAGGCTTCCCACCTGCGGCGTTTTCAGGGGAATCGGTATCTAGGAGTCTCTTCTGAGGAATGTTCTGAGGTTCGCGAAGTAGCAGAAGCGTCCAGCTCATGGGTGCGTATCCGGAGGCGTTCATTCCTACGCATGGATGATCTTCGATTGTTGTTTCCCGTCGTGGCTCGGCACGCAGTGTTCCCCTGGCGCTCCTCCTGGAAGGGCGCTGTTCAGAGGACCAGCAGCTGATGAAGGGGACGGGAACTGATGAGTTTCACGAGTCCGGGGATCCGCCGGTGGATCGGTTGTGTGGCCGCGGCGGCAGGCATCGCGGTGGTGGGACTGCCGGCTATGGCTGTGCCGGCGGCTGCGGCGGACAGTACAGTGCGGGCGGTCAGCGGGCCCGAGGTAGGGCCGGATGGAGTGTCCTGGGCGCAGTGCCCAGAAGGCACACAGCTGGTCGGCGGCGGCTACTCCGCTGCGCCCGCATACACGTATGGGGGTGCGTACTCCGACACCGTGGAGGTCAATGCCCCTTCGGTGAGCCACCCCGGCGCGTGGGCGGCCAAACCGCACGTCGGCCGGATCAGTGCCTATGCCCTGTGTGACAGCAGTTCGGCGCCCACCCGCGCCGTCGGCGACTACGTGCGCAAGGGCGGCGACGTCTCGTACGCCCAGTGCCCGGACGGCACCAACCTGGTGACCGGCGGCTACGCGATCACTCCGGTGTACAGCAACGGCGGGACGCCATACGACTCTGTGGACGTCAACGCACCGTCCGAGAGCAGGCCGAACGCCTGGGTAGCCAAGTCACACACCAGCGGCGGATATATCCAGGCGTTCGCCCTGTGCCGCGACGTCGCCTGACGACACGCAGAGCCTCGCGGCGATGCCGTCATAAGGAGTAGCTGAGCGCCGTGGTTGGCGAAACCCGCCAACCACGGCGCTCAGTCACACCCGGACCGGTGCGGTCGGGGCTCGCTCGTGTGTTTGCAGGGGGTCGTGCGGGCCACCCAGGCGCCTCGTGCGGTTCATTTCCGTCACGTTCGGTGCAAGGTGCCATGTTTCGACCGTTGTTGACGTGCCGGTAGCTCATCGGCGAAGCGAGAAAACGTTCCGCCTGGTGGGTATTTCGAGTGGATGTCACCCGTTCGTGGTGCCCAAAGGCGTGAACCTGCCAACAGTGGGCAGTGAGGTGCGCCACAAGAGGGCGCACTACGCCGGGCGTGCGCCCCTGGGGGTGCGGCACAAAAGGGCAGTTCATGGCGCATGAGACCCATCACTGAGATCACTTAACGCGTTTGGCGGTGTTCGCTGAGTGATTTTCGATGCCTGGAGCATGCGTGTTCGGCCCCTTCGGCCGCTTGAGTAGTCCTCACCAGCGAACGGGATCAACCGTGTTGAGCCCGCTCTCCGACCCAGCCCTCAACGAAGAGGACTCATGACCGAAGACGTACGCGCGGAGGACAGCGGCGGCCCCGTCGCCGACGCCGACGCGGTACTCCCGCTGCCCCTGGAGTTCGAGGCCCTTTACGTGGCCACCCAGGAGCCGTTCCACGAGTACGCCCTGTTCTACCTCGGCACCAACGACTCCGCGGAAGAGGCCGTCCACCGCGCCTTCCTGGAGATCCTGAACCACTGGAACGCCCTGCTGGGGGAAAGCAACCTCCAGCAGCAGGCCTGGACGATCCTGCGCCGGGTCGTCATATCGCAGACGCTGGAGAACTTCCGCAAGAAGCTGTCCCTCCTGCACAGCGACATCGGCCTGTTCAAGGCGATGTCCAGCCTGCCGCCGCGCCAGTTCGACGTCATCGTGCTCCGGCACGTCCTGTCGTACGACACGAAGAAGATCAGCTGGTACATGGGTGTGACTCCCAGCACGGTCGACTACCACGGCCGCAAGGGCAAGGACCGCCTGCAGCGGGCCGTCTCGTCGTACCTGAAGAAGGAAGGGGATCTCGCGTGAGCAGCGTGGAAGAACGTCTCAAGGCGGCTGGGAAGGCGTTGCACGAGGAGCGGCGCTCCTTCGACGTCAGCGCCGGCCTGCACCGGCTCGCCCGCGAGGCCGGCTACACGGCCTCCGCCTGGCCCGCTCCCCGCCAGCGCGCCCGCCGCAGCGCCCCGGCCGACGGCGATGTGCCGCCCGGACCCCGTGCGGGGCACCAGCTGTGCGTGGTCGCCCGCTGGGTGCTCAACCAGCCCCAGGCCGCCGGTCATGTCCAGCGCCTGGCCGAAGAGATCGGCGAGGAGGAAACGGTCGATCTGAAGGAGGTCTCGGTGGCGGACCTGGACGTCGACGGCGCCCAGGTCTTCGCCTGCATGCTCTACCTGGCCGGACATCCCGAAAGCGCCTGCTTCTGGTGGCAGCTGGCTGCCGGCGCCGGGCACCGGGCCGCCACCTACTGCCTGTACCTGCATCACCTGGAGCAGGGAGAGGTGAAGGAAGCACGCCAGTGGCGCAAGGAGCTCCAGCAGGACATCGACGGCCCCGACGATGAATTCCTCAACGTCGTCGAGCAGTTCGCCGGATACGTCCGTCGCCACTGCACCGCCACACCGGTGCCCCGTCTGACCGAGGAAGTCGAACGGCTCGCCGCCCACGAGCCCGACGACGTCCTGGTGCTGCCCGAGCGCGAACTCGCCGACCGGCTGCAGAACTGCGGCAACCAGCACTGACACCGCCCGGACACGAGAAGAGCCCACCGGAAGGTCACAGGTTCCTAGGCCACCGACCGTCCAACGGGCTCTCCTGCAAAGCCCCCGGAAGGAGCTTTTCCACATGCAGAGTAAGCCCCCGGCCCCCGCCACGACCACCATGCCCAGCCTGGACCCGCGTCAAGGCACCGTGGCACGGGCCTTGACGTGGATCCGCCGGCGTCGTCACACCGCCGCCACCCATCTGCTGCGCGGCCTGTGCTACGGCATCGGAACTGGCCTCGCTGGTCTCGCCTTCTGGTGGCTGGAGCAGCACCCGTAGGACGCCGCCCCCTCTCGCGTCGCCACGTGTCGGAACTTTCGTACGACTCGTCGCCGATCAGTGTGACGAGGCGCTCGCGAACCGCCTCGCCCGGGGCCCTACCTATGACCGGCATGCCCCCAGAGACGGGGCGCTGCCCCTATGCCGACCGATACTTCCCCGGCCCGAATCGCGCGGCCGGGCTGGCTCAACCAGGGAGACCGCCATGTCCCGTGACGAACTGCGCAGGAGTCGGTTCGCCAGCTGGCTGCTACACCACTGCCGCCTGGCCGGCTACGACATCGACGCCCCGGACACCCACAAATCGATCCTGATCCTGGCGGCCGTCGCCCTGTCCGACGGCCTGTCCGAGGCGACCACAGCCCGAGTGGCGCAGGGGCTCGCAGTGACGCCCCAAGAGCTGACCGACGCCTACATCCACGAGATGCGGCAGTGCGTCCTCAAGGAGCTCCTCGACCATCCCGACCTGGCACGCCTGGACAGGCGGCTCGATGCGATCGCCCGTGCCGACTGAGCAGCAGAGCGGACCTGCTGGCCGGGTCCCCCGATCAGGTGGCCGGTCAGGCCGGTTCTCCACGCAGCAGGTCGGGGCGGGAATCGGCCATGGCGAAGGCTCTGGTGAGCCCGGCCACGAGTGTGCCGTCGATGCGGTAGCGCCGTGCTCGTTCGTCCCGTTGGAGCAGGGGACCCGCGCTGTCCGGGCCGACTCGGCGCTGCACCGCCTTCACACTGGTCAGTGTCCCGCCGATCCGTGATGGCGGGATCGGGGCCGTGGGATGGTCGGCGAAGTAGCGCTGGACGTCGTCGTACGAGGCGGTCCCGCCTACGTCGGTGATCCGGCGCAGAACTCCCCGGGCCCCGGGCATCAGCGAAGCGATCATCCGGAAGAGCAGCTGGTCGCTCCAGCCGCCACCGAGGTCGTCACAGCTCAGGTCCTGCGGATCGGGCCGGGGCTCCCCGGCCGGAGCCTCCGGCCAGTCGGCTGGAGTCACAGGACGCAGGCCGTAGGCAGCCTGGACAGCGGCAATCGCCTCCTCATAGGTGTCCGTCTCGGTGTCGATCGTCAGCCGCACAACGCCCCCTCCGTAAGCCACGCCTCCATCCTTCCCCAACGGCCGGCTCCTGGGGCCGGTGAGCCGATCGAAGCAGGTGAAAGCCGCCCAGGGCCCGCTTCAGCGGGCCTACGATTCGCTGGTGCGGAACACGAAGGCATTCAAGGAAGCCGTTGCCCAGACGCTCGCGGAGCTGGCTCATCGGGGAGTGACGCTCGCGCCGTCGACCGTTGAGGACACCATCGAGAAGAACATGAGCACGGTGGCGGAGCGGCTTGGGATCCAGGTGCGCTCCGCCTGGCGGTACTTCGACGCCAGGGCCACTGCTGGCCGCCTCGCGCAGAGTCTCTCCTCCTACGAAAGGAGCAGCAGAGACAAGGGGGTGGGCCGGGCCCCGATGCCGCCGGTCGGCAACCCCGAACTCGCCCTGGTCCTCGCCGACGTCCCGGACGCCCTGGCCCAGACCGGCGGCGACCTGTACGCGGTCATTATCAACGTCGCCGTCAACGCGTGGAGGGCTGGCCACATCCACGGCGAGGACGGCTGCACCGGATGCGGCGACCGCGGCCCTGTCGGGCACGACTGGGAAGCCCGGATGCGCACCATCACCGACATGCAGCCGGACATCACCAAGTGGTTCGACCGCGGCGTGTGGACGGCCGCCGTCAACGACGCGGGCTTCACGGTCACCCGCTGCTGAGGTCAGCGCGCGGGAACAGGCAGAACGCCACAGATAACCAGCTGCCGCCCGTAGGGGGTAGGCATGGACTCCATCCGGACGCCGGTACGCAGCGACTTCACCGAGAAGCGAAGGCCCGTGATCGGGCCGTGGCAGATGAGCCCGGTCGGGGTGGGGATGCCGATGCCGTCGGGGGAGAGGGCGAAGCCGAGCCCGGCGTAGAAGTCCGTCAGCTCCGGCTCGCGCGTGACGTACAGCACGGCCGCACCCAGCTTCCCGGCCTGGTGCGAGGCGACCGCCCTCCCAGAACGGTTAAAACATGCACATTTCGACAGGTCATCGGCGGCCTCCCTCACGAGGATCCGGGGCCCTTCCGAACGGCGCCTGTCAGGGATGCGTGCTGAGCTTGTCCTACCTTCCAAGCATGGGTCTGAGCTGGTCCTTCGTAAGATCGGCGGGCCCAGGGGTTCCGGGTATGGCTGTGAGCTTGTCGCCGTTGGATGGCTCAAAGAACTTGGCCGCCTGGAGCCCCGCGACGACTCGACCGCTAATTGGGATACGCGACTCGATCGCTGTGTAGGACAACGTCGGCGAGGTCGTCTGCGGGATCGATGTGTGACGACGAGCTGGCGGAGGTGACCGTGCCCCAGATCTGGGCCGGAGTGGACATCGGCAAGGAACACCACCACTGCGTGGTGGTCGACGAGCGAGGCGAACGCCTTCTTTCACGCCGAGTCTTCAACGACGAGCCGCCTGCCCTGCCGGTGGTGTGGTTGGGCAGACTTACCTTGCATCTTCGGCGACGCCTTCCACAGGCCCATCGCGCCGTCGCCGATCACCAGCCCCGGGTCGCGCATGCCGTGGCGGCGGCAGTCACGCAGCAGGTCCGCCCACGACTCGGTGGACTCCCGTCTCGTCCGCACGACGGTCGGCGGCGTACGCATCCTTGGTGACCATCTCGGCGAGCCGGTCGGCGAACGCCGTAAGGTCCGCTCGCAGGTCGTCTCGCATCTGCTGCATCGCACACAGCAGTTCCCGCGGCGTGGGGTCTTAGGTCTGGATTACGACGCAAACAGGCCACCGAATACTACATATTCAGCCGAGTCGACTGTCGCCTCA
Source organism: Streptomyces sp. NPDC104106 (assembly GCF_055584345.1). Classification (NCBI taxonomy): domain Bacteria; kingdom Bacillati; phylum Actinomycetota; class Actinomycetes; order Kitasatosporales; family Streptomycetaceae; genus Streptomyces; species Streptomyces sp. NPDC104106. The sequence goes on along the minus strand of NZ_JBVJMF010000018.1, from coordinate 66,381 downwards.
GGAATATTTTTGCGCAACTGAGGAACCATCCGCATACGATCGCTGATGCGCTTCCGGACAGGGATCTCCACCATCCCAAAGGTTCGGGTGCGCCCCGGAGGGGCGATCGGGGAGGTCGCCCCCCGAATATGCATCAGGGCATGAGGGCTCATGCGCACGTTCATCCCTCGTACTCGATCAGACCAAAAAAGGGGGGCCTTGCTTTCCATCACTAGAGCGGCTGTCGTCACCGCAGCTGCTGCATCCCTAACCTTCACCGCCGCGGCGGCCTTCGGGGCACCTGCTGGCCCTACGACGATGCCGCACGCCGGTGCGCACCCGTCCGTCAAGCTGACCGACGCTCAGGTGGCGCAGCTTCCACCCGCGCAGCAGAGGAGGCTGCTTGATCCGCTGCGCCGGATTGCTGCCGCGCTGGACACGGCAGGTAAACAGGGCTACCAGGACGTCTATTCGGGTCTGAGAATCGATGCCCCAGCAGGCGACGTCCACCTCTACGTGACTGACCAGGCACGGGCAGCCGGCCTCATCCGTGCTGCCAAGAAGCGCGATCCTCACATACGCACGGACCTCATCGACATACGCAAGGCCCGCTATACCCTCGCTCAACTCCACGCGGCACGCAGCACACTCTATGCACAACAGCAGAAGAAGACACTGTCGTACACGATCAGCTACGTCGCTGTCGAACCGGACGGCAGTGGTCTAGAGGTCGGAACCCCAGATACGAACCAGGCAGCCGTGGCCCCCAACGTGTCCCTTGGCGACCAGCAGGGCCCCCTCAAGATCCGGTTCGTCAAAACAGCGGCGGTCAAACCGACAGCCTGGCGGGACAGCAAGTGGAGCGACAGCGCCCCCTACATCGGTGGAGACAGCCTTGTGGGCCCGGACCACGTCGATGGCCCCAACTACCTCTATCGTTGTACGGCCGGTTTGCCTACTGTCCGCAAGAGCGACGGCAAGCAAGCTCTGCTGACGGCCACCCACTGCTACCGCCCGGGCGACAAGATCTATACACACAACCCCCCGGCACCCGCGACCGGGACGTTCTACACCGCCTCGGATACCGGGGAAGACAAGTACGTCGGCAGCGTCGACCCGCTCTTCTCCTACTACTACGACGCCGAAGAGCTGGTAGGTAGCTCCAACAATGCGGACGTCAGCGACAGTACGACGTGGAAGCCCATCAGCAGCGCCGCCTACTCGTACAACGGCGACTACGTATGCGAGGACGGCATCGCGTCGTTCTTCATGGGCTACGGCACCGTGTGCGGCATCGAGGTGACGCACCAGGATGTCACCTGGACCATAGAATCCTCCGACGGCAACCAACACACTTCCCGCGGTGTTGAAGGCACCCGTCTACCAACCAGTGACTGGGCAAACGCCGAGGGGGATAGCGGCGGAATGGTCTATGCCGACAACGGCTCCAGCGTACAGGCCCGCGGCATGATCTCAGCAGGATCCGGGACGACGGCCGAGAACCCGCACGCGTTCTCCTACATCTATTGGAGCGAAGCCCCTGACATCCTGAACGCCCTCAATTTGAATCTCAACCCCTCCAAGTAGGCGCCATGTTGGAACCCATCGCCGTCGGGCCGCATCAAAAGAGTATGAGGCATACATCGCGCCTTCGATCCGCATCCTGTGTCCTGGTCGCAGGCCTGCTTCTGGGCGGGTGCGGGCAGGCAACCAAAGCGGGTACACCGACACCTCCCGCTGGAGCTACCCCGGTGAACGGCCCCGTTGTCCTGGACTCGGGCGGGCGCACCCTTAGCGATCACGTTGCCGTTGGTGGGTGCACTCACGCCCGCCTGACCGCTGCGGAGACCACCAAGACCGTCACCCTCTCCCTACTCACCACGCGCGACAGTAAGAGGAAGGTCTGCGCGGCCAACTCTGCGATGGGACCGGTGTCCACCACCCTGCACCGGCCGCTCGGGACACGCACCGTATATGACAAGGTCACTGGAAAGTGCGTGAAGGTGTACGCGGGGTGGCCAGTCAACAAGCCGACGCCTGCCCACTGGAGCCACATCGTCGGCAACTGCGGACATTGAGAAGCTGTTGTCTTTTCGGGCGTGATCGGTGTGTTTCCGCTGGTCGGGGATGGCAGTGGTGATTCCGTGGGAGTCGTGGCCTGTCGGGTCGTTGCTCCCCGGGAGGTCACGAATGCCGTCGGTCGTCGGACTGCTGGAACAACACGAGTTCGCCGCTCGCCGTCGAGTCGACGGGCTGCGGGAAGAGGCCGACCGCATCCAGGCCGAACTGGCCGCGGCCGAGCAGGAATGGCAGGAGTGGGCGATTGCCCGCAGGCGGGTCGACACGGTGCTGGCTCCGGACGGCGGCAACACCGCTGGCACGGAGGTCGCTGAGGATCCGCGGGATACAGACGCGCCGCCGGGATCCCGGATTGCGGCGAAGCCGAAGTCGCAGGTGCCGGTGTGGCGTGAGGGCCTTGACGGGTCGGTGCTGTCGGTGGACTACCAGCGCATCCTCAGGGCGCTCGCGGACCGGGACCGGCTCCGTCAAGGGCCGCTGACCTGCCAGGAAATGGCCCAAGCGTTCGGCATGGACGTGGTGCCGGCACGAGTGGAGGCACTGCGGTCGAAGGCGAAACGCCTGGTCGCACGGGGCTGGCTGGCCGAGCGGCAGCCGGGCCGGTTCACCCTCGCCCAGGGTGTGGCCGGGCCAGGCGACGGGTCATGAGCCCGATCATCGACCAGTAGACCATCGCCTCGGCGCTGGTGGTGCGCCGCTCGAAGTCGCGCACCAGGCGGCGGCTTCGCATCAGGTGGGCGAAGAGGCGCTCGACGATCCACCGCTTGGGCAGCACCACGAAGCCGCGCATGTCGTCGCTGCGTTTCACGATCGCCAGGACCAGCGCGAGCCTGGCCAGGCAGTAGGCGACGAGGCTGCCGGTGTAGCCGCCGTCGGCCCAGACCAGTTCCAGCCGGTAGTGCACGTCGGCGACCTGCCTGAGCAGCACCTGGGCGGCGGTGCGGTCGCCAGTGTCCGCGGCGGTGACCATCACGCCCAGCAGCAGGCCGAGCGTGTCGACCACGACATGCCGCTTGCGGCCGTTGATCAGTTTGCCGCCGTCGAAGCCGCGGCTGTCCGCGCCGATGACGGCGTCCGCCTTGACGGACTGCGAGTCGATCACTGCGGCCGTCGGCTCCGCGTCCCGTCCCAGCTCCTCGCGGACCCTCGCGCGCAACCGGTCGTGGAACTCCTTGACCAGCCAGTTGTCGCGCCAGCGGCGGAAGAATGCGTAGATGCGGTCCCACGGCGGGAAGTCGGCGGGCATCGCCCGCCACTTGATCCCGTTGTCCACGAGATACCGGATCGCATCGAGCATGGCCCGGTGGCAGTACCCCTCCGGCCGGCCGACCCGGCCGCGCATCCAGCCCGGCACCGGCAGCAGCAGCAGGACCCGGGCCCACTCCGCGTCCGTCATCCCCGTCGGATACCGCCGCTCACGCATCGGGTTGTCGGCGGCGTTTCCGAACCGGTGAGCCAGGCAGTCACACTCCCAGGTGACCGCGCTGGACTGCCCGGCCATCGGCACGCAAGACTGCTGCACCAGGGCCTCCTGCTGCTCGGTGATTCGACACCAACGAGCTGTTCAGGAGGCCCTGTTCGTATGCGCCCAGCCCCCCGCGACCACCCGATCGGGACTCCCGTTCGACGCGCATCTCTCAAGATCGAAAAGACAACAGCTTCTCACACTCCGAGCGGCCGGGGTCTCCTCCTGAGGGATGACAGTCACTGCCACCGCCAGGACACCGGCGGCCCCGGCCACGGCCAGAGCGGAGCGCTTGAGGATGCGGGAGGTGTTCAGAGCGCGGGCCTCCTGTACTTGAAGGGCTGAGCGGCAAGCCCGGTGCAGACCAGGGGCGGGGACTGGAAACGGAGCATCAGCCAGCGCGCCAGTCCCCCGGCCCTGCTCAGTGCTGACGGTTGGCTGCTGAGGTGGCCAGTTCGGCGAGGCGCAGGGAGTCTGGGAGGCCGGTGAGTGCAACGTGTGCTTGTTCGGCGCGGGAGGATGCCATCTGGGCCGCCTTGGTGAGGGCGCCGGTGCGTGTCAGCACGGCGAGGGTGTCTCGGTGTGCGGTGACGGGGTCGGTGTCGCCGTGGAATACGGTGGTCAGGCGGTCGCGGTCGGCGTTGTCGGCCACTTCGTAGGCGAGCAGGACGGGCAGGGTGGGCTGCAGGTTGGCGACGTCGCTGATGGCTGTCTTGCCGGTGATCTGGTCCTCGGCGGTGTAGGGGAGCAGGTCGTCACGGATCTGGAAGGCCGTGCCGAGGTGCTCTCCGTACTGGCGTAGGGCCCGGTCCTGCTCCGGGGTTGCTCCGGCCAGGATGGCGCCGGCCTGGCAGGCGGCGCCGGTCAGCGCGGCGGTCTTGGCTTGCATGACGTTCAGGACGGCGGGTACCCCGCAGGTCAGGTCGCCGCGGATCTCGGTTTCGCGCATGATGCCCTGGCACATGTGGCGCAGCGCCTCGACGGTGACGCGTGCGGCGTGCAGTACGCGCTCGGCGGGGCCGCCACTGAGCAGGGCCGCGATTCCGGCCATCGACAGTCCGTCGCCTGCTACCAGAGCCTCGGCGATACCGTACTGCTCGGCGGTGGAAGCCCGCCCGCGGCGTACCGGGTCCTGATCGACGATGTCGTCGTGGATGAGGCTCGCGACGTGCAGGCATTCGATGCCGGCAGCGAACGCCAGCACCTGCTCAGCGGTGCCGCCGACGGCTTTGGCCGACTCCATACACAGGATGGGGCGAAGGAGCTTGCCCGGGGGGAACAGAGCGTCCAGGCAGGCCAGCTCCAGCATGCTGTCGCCGCTGCCCACCCAGCGCAGCAACTCAGCCTCCAGGAGCGGCATCTGTTTGCCCATGGCTGAGGTCACGGCTACCGACATGACGAGTCCTCTCGATGGTCAGCAGGGGATGACGGCGCGCATGACGGGGCGCCACAGGTTGAGGAAGGGGCGCGTAGGCGGTTTGACCGGCCGATGTAGCACGTCCTGGCCTGCGTCCACCGCAGCGGCCACGAGCAGCCGGAGATGCTCGCCCACTGCGTGGGTGAAAGGGCTGACGGGGCTGTGTTCCAGTTCAGCGGCCAAGGCGGGCAGCCGGTCAGTGACGCGCGCGGCCTCGAACGCGATGAGGTCGGACATAGCGGGTGTCCACTGTTTGGCCTTGAGGTCCGCAGGAGCTACTTCAAACCGGTCGAGATCTTCCAGCGGCAGGTAGAGACGACCGTCATCAAGGTCTTCTGACAGGTCACACAGCACGTCGGCTACCTGGCAAAGCACGGAGAGCTGGCGTACCAGTGGCTCCACTCCCACCAATTCGGTGGCTGTCGTCGTCCGTAACAGGCTGGCCCAGCCAAAGGTGTTCAATTGCTCAGCCCACTGGCTCAATTCCTCAAAGGTGGCGAAGTCACGGAAGTCGACATCGCGCTGCATCGCGGTGAACATGTCCTGAATTCGTGACAGCGGCATGCCGAAGGTCTGGTAGGTGTGCACGAGGGCATGCAGGACAGGGTCGTGCGAGCTACCGACGGCGAAGGCCGCACTGGTGGCCTCCGCGAAGGCGGCGAGTCGGCGCTGACGGTCCTCGACCGGGCCGCTATCCGCGTAGGCGTCGGCACGAGACGCGTGTGCGTCTGAGGCCAACATGTGAGGCCGAGCCGCTGCGGGAAGGGCGCGCGACGCCAGCCACGACATCTGCCAGCGGATGATCCCTCCGTCGTTATTGGCCAGCACGCGCGAGCACACGGTGTAGCAGTGCCGAAGGACGGGATCGGTGATAGCCGCCGCGTCCAGCCATCGCCTTACCAGCATCTGTGAACTCTTTCTAGTCAACCGGCTCGGTTCCAGGGCCGGGGCTTCGCTCTGCGATGAGGACGCAACCGTCTCTCGTAAGGGGTTTGCGAGCCGTCGCGCCAGGATGTTGCTCAACGGGGCGTCGACGTGGCCCGGGCCGGGCGCGCATGTTGCCGGTGCCTGGGCGGCCACGGCATATAAAAGGATCGTCTTGCGGTCAAGGCGTCCTTGGTGCGGCGGTGGAAGGCGAGCAGGCCCAGGAACGCGGCGCCGGCGAACCACAAGAACTGAACGGCCAGATCACCAGGCAGCCACTCGCGGGTGAAACCCGCAGCTGAGGCAGCCTGCATGGTGCCGTAGGTAGGCAGGAACCGCACGACCTGGCTTCCGGCACCGCCGCCGACCAGGGGGCTTTGCAAGCCGACATCGACGAGGCTGGTCATGACCAGGGCGAACATGCCCTCCACCTCCCGGCGCAGCAGCGAACCGAAGACGACGCCGAGCGCCCCGTAGGTCATCGCTCCGCAGAACAAGGCGGCGGCGAGCAGCAGGGGCTGGCGAGGGCTCCAGGCCGTGCAGATCACCGCGGTGGCATAGGCGGCGATGGCGCCGGAGGCCAGGGTCAGCGAGGTGGTCTTGGCCAGGACGAGATGGATGCGGGGGTAACCGGCCAAGGCCAGGCGGCGGTCGAAGCGCCCGCCGTTGAACGTGACGGCGAACATCATGAACCCGGTGATGAGGGTGACGGCGTTGATGGCGCCGGTGATCTGCGTGATCTGGTTGCCGGCCGGTGCCAGGAGCTGGCCGGTCGCCCGCAGGCGGAAGGTCAGGTGCCTGCTGGGGATGACGGCGTACGCCAGGCTGATCCAGCAGGGGATGAACACGGCGACCAGGACCATGGCGAGCCTGTTCCGGGCGTGTTCGACCAGGTCGAAGCGGACTGCTGTGACGAACAGGTTCAGGTGCCGCCTCACGCCGGCGCCCCCTCAGCGGGGCGCAGCACGCCGCCCTGAAGGCGCCACAACTCGTCCAGGCGCTCAGCGTCATAGGCCAGGTGGGAGACGACAAGGACTGAGCGGCCCGTATCGCGTAATCGGGCTGCCAAGTCCCAGAAACGCTGGTAAGTCTCCCAGTCGAAACCCTGGTAAGGCTCGTCCAGCAGCAGCACCTGTGGGTCATGCATCAGCGCCAGGGTCAGGTTCAGCTTCTGACGGGTTCCGCCGCTGAGAAGGCCGGCACGCTCATCGACGTACTCCGACAACCGCAACACTTCCATCACCTGCCCGGCGTGCCGCAGATCCGACAGCCCGTGCGCGACGCGGAAGAACTCCAGATGCTGTCGCACGGTCAGCGCCTCGTTGACCACCACGTCCTGCGGGCAGTAGCCGAAACGGCCCTCATGACGGACCGTGCCACCCAGCGGGCGCAGCTCACCGGACAAGATCTTCAGCAGCGTCGACTTGCCCGCACCGTTCTCGCCGACAATCCCGGCCAGCACTCCAGGCCGTAGACCAAGGTCGAGGCCCCGCAAGACCTCACGGCGACCGTATGCGTGACGCACATCCCGAACCTCCACCGCACCCCCGAGCTCTAAGGCGGTGGCACGCACTCACTGGTGGCCACTCGCCGTCACGGCAAGGCTAGGCATTACGCACGGTCAAAACCGGGGCAAGATCGTCTATTAGCCCGCACGAGTGAAGGCCGCGGTGTAAACGGCGATCGGCTCCAGAGTGATCGCCTGCGTTGCCGAACCAGCGCGCGAGGCAATCGCACAGCGGCACATGAGAGTTGGACTCCGACAGCAGGGACGCGACAGGCTAGGGCAAAAGGGCCTCCAGATGCTCGGAGCGGGTTCGCACTCCTGAGCTACCAGCAAGGCCCTGTTTCTGTGCGGCACGCGAAGATCACCTGTGCGGGTTCCGACTTGAGACATACGTTCGCGTGCCACCCAACAAGGTCGGAATGACAACAGCCTCTGACTTCAGCGGATCGTCCTCACTTTGGATCAGCGGACGCTGATCTGCCGCTCCGACGGGCCGAACCCCACTTGGGGCTCGGCCCGAGTCCGGCACAGTGCAGACACGCGGCACACACCGGCATCGCGCGGGGCCGTACCGGCACGTCCAGCCCTGAGCTTGATCTTTAAGTCTTCAACCGAACGTGCTCTCCGAAGGTGTCAGCCCGTTTCACGGTTTTGCCGACGTCGTGCCTGGTGGCGGGCCATCTGTTCTTGGACCCGACGGGTCGGCCTGGGCCGGGGTAAGGCGGGCGGCCGGGCTCAGCAGGCTTCTCCCAGGGATGCCGGAGGTCCGCGGCGGCCGCGCGGAGGAGCCGGAGTTGGGTATGGGCGGCGATGATGAACCTTCGAGTGCGCGGCGTCTCTTCTCGGCCTGTTCCTTCATCTGGTGGTCGGTGCGTCGGCTGTGCCAGAGGGTGCCTTCCCACTTCACGTACTGGGGTTCCTTGTCCCGGAGGAGGACGGGCTTGAGGTGACCGTGGAAGAGCAGCGTCAGGCCCTGGTTACGGCGGCTTCGGCTGAACCAGAGTGCGCTCTTCTCGTGCCGGGCAAACCGGTTCGCGGCGATGCCCGGGAGGGTGCAACGGACCCGGCCGGGCATGTAGGTCGACAGGGGTTGGCTGGGTGGGTGCCAGGAGTCGGCGAGGGCCCAGTGTGCGACGGCGTCGCCGTGGCGGTCCGGGTCGTTGAAGGTCTTCACACGGCCCGCGCCGAAGTCCGCAAATGCACAGGTGAAATTCCTCCTCACGCGGATGAAGGAGTCAGCGCGGAGCCTGGCGGAGCGTGTAGGCACCTCGACTCGAACGATCGAGCGCTACCGCGCCGGGAAGCTGAAGAAGCCACAGAAGCGGCTCCAGGCCGCTCTGGTGGAGGCGACCGAGTCCGAGTGGCAACCGCAGGTCAGGGCCCGTGCACGCGAACAGGCTTCCACGTCCAGACGGGATGATGGTGGGGTGACGGCGATACTTCGGGTTCACGTGCTCGGGCAGCTCGGACGACGGCCGCATCCGCACCATCACCACCCCGATCTCGCCCACCTACGTGAAGCAGATCCTGGAGCTCCAGGAGGCCGGAGCGACGGAGGAGGATCTGCATCCGATCGTCGCGGAGGCCATCACCGAGTCGTATTTCACGGAATGGGGCACCCGGGCCGATGGCCTGCGCGCGGATTTGACACACGTCCAGTGCATAGATTTCCAGTTCTGATCCGGCCGAATTAACAGCCTGCTATAAACCATATTCGCGGGCCGTCGTACAGCGCTGTGTCGGCGGCCCGCTCCGAATCTGCACCACGGATACGAGGCCGATGATGACCACGCCCTGGCCGCCCCGGCGCACTGCGCGCCGTCCGCTCGCCCCGCGCGTCGCCGCGCCCCGGGAGCCGGTCGACCCCGCCCGCATCGGCCGCCGCGGCGTACGGCGCCGGGCGAAGGGGATGGACGCCAGCGCCTTCGCAGCGGCCCTCGAGGATGCCCGGTTCGACGCACGGCAGGACTCCAGGTATGAGGACCTGGCGGACGACGTCCGCGGCCCTGCGGAACTCGCGGAGTGGGTGCGCATCGCGCAGCTGCTCGCCGACGCGGCGCCTGGCACCGTGTACGACCCGGACGCCGACGACGTCGTCCAGGCCGAGCTCGCCGCCGAAGCCGCGGCCGCCGCCGCCCGGGAAACCGAGCACCGCGAGGCCGCGCGGATCGCGGCCCGCGTCGATGAGCTCCAGGCGCTGCGCGAGATGGGCACGCTGGAGCCGACCGAGCCCCGCGACGGGGACGAAGCCGTCCGCGACGAACTCACCCGCCGTGCGGGCGGCTACGTGCAGGCCGACGTCGACGCCTGGCTCGCCCACGCGCTCGCCGCGCACCTCGGGCACTACCGCGACCCGGCCGCCCGCGAGGCCGCCGTCGGCCTTCTCCCCCCGCCGGTCCTCGCGCACGCCGCGCTGCTCGCCGAACTCACCCGCCTGGTCCCCGGCGCCGACATCGACCAGCTGGCGTTCGCGGCGCGGCTCGCCACCACTGAGCCCGAGGCCGCTGGTGACCTCGCCGTGTTCCTCGCCCGCGCCCGCTCATAGCGCAGAGTTCGGACGGCCACCCGCTCCCGGACGCGTTCTGGGAATCGCCCGCCGCGCCCGGCACACCGACGACATCCTGAGAACGTGGCCGACAACACCCTGCACCTGAAGTACGAACAGATCGACCTGCGCACGTCGGACCTGTCCGGTGCCCTGCTGGGGCTCTCGGACAGGCTCCGGGCCTTCGCCCACGGAACCGTCCTATACAGCGGTGAGGAACTGTCCGATAGCGCGCAGCAGCTGGCGCGTTGGAGATGAACGCGATCGTGGCGCGCTACGCCGCGTTGGACGCAATGCGCCAGGCGTACCGAGACCTGGTACAGGATGGCCCGGAAGAGGACTGACCGGCCTCCGGCCCGGGGCACCCCTGATCACCGAGGGTGACTGTCATGCTGTCGCGCTGGAGTGTCACGGACCCCTGATCCAGCTGTCACGCTGGGGTGTCACGCTGCCGATCCGGCCCGGAACCACGGGGCTGACCCCCAATTTTGGGCCTCTCGCCGATCAGCGTGACACCTCTCCCAGCCCGACTACGTTCCGCAGCCGCTGCCGGATTCTGCCGGAGTGGTCCCTGGCCGTTCCGCCCGGCGATACCTTGGTGAGACCCGACCGTTCCGCGCCTTACGGAGCCCTCGATGAGCGAACAGCCGGCCCCCGCCGCCGACACCGCCCGGCAGCAGCTGGAGCCCGCGGCCGCCGACGCGGTCCGCGCGTACGCGGCCAAGACCCGCGCCGACGCCGACCGGTTCGCCGCCGTTCTGGAGGACATCGCCGCCAACGGCCTGCCCGATCCCGAGCAGTGCACCCCGTGGGAGGAGCTACGCGAGGCCCACCTCGCCCGCCTCGCCTCCCAGCGCCCGGCCGTCGCCTGATGGCCCCGCAGCACGGCCCGCGCCGCGCCCGGATCGCGTTCTCCGACTCCGCCGCCAAGCAGCTGGAGAACATCACCAGCGAGGCGGAGATCCACGCCCTGGACCGCGCCCTGGTCGTCGTCTCCGTCGACCCAGACGTCGGCGAGCCGATCCCCGGCGACACCGCCGGCCCCCAGCTGCGCGAGTACGCCGACGACGTCGAGCGCGTACGCCTCCTGTACTGGGTCGCAGCGCTTCGCACCGTGGTGGTCGTGGCCTTCATCGAGGTGTAGCAGCCGCCCGCTGCCCTCCTGCTGCTCGCGCTCCAGGTCGTGCTGCACGGCTGCTGCATGGTGGCTCCGAAGGCAGCGCAGCATTCGCACGATTCGGTCGGCACACAGGGGCTGCTCGTGCAGCAAGGCTGGCTCGCCGTACAGCACACTCCTGCTGCTCCCGCTGGCGCCACGCCTGGCGGGAAACGCACAGTCCAGGACGAGGCCGAGCGCCTACGCATGATCTTCGCTCCCCCGGTGATACTCCTCGACCCGCGTGTCGAAGACGCTGAAGCCGTGTCCATCCGGCATCTCCTGGCGGCCCTTGACCATGCGGTCCGTCAGGCCGGCGACCTGCACCAGGTGGGGGCCCTGCACTACACCGCTCGTCCGTTGGGGCCGGTGTTCCAGGACCGGGAGCGGCGCGGACAGCACCCACGCCTTCTACCGATTGCCGAACACCAGCCCGGCCATCTGGTCGGAAGGAGTAGCTCGTTGGGGTCCTTGAAGGCTGGGGGCTCGTCGCCCACACTGGTCGTCCGCGTCTCCGGGGCGGGTGATCGGAAGGCCAAGGACGTTGAGAACGGGGGTGCCTTCATGGCGGGTGACATGGCCAGGACCGTACGGTGCGGTGGGTCGAGGGTGGGCATCGTCACGTTGTCCGTGGACGGGGACGTGACGGCGGCGGCCGATCTCGCCCGCTGGATGGACGAGGAGGACGGCCTGCGCGGATGCGTGCGCAGGGAGGTCGGGCCGGTCCCCGAAGGGGCCCTCGGCGGGGAGTTGGAGCACCTGGTGGTGACCCTCGGCTCCGGCGGGGTCGCGACGGCCATGGCCAGCGTGCTCGTCGCCTGGCTGCGTCGGCGTACGGGAAGTGTCACGGTCCGCCTGTCGCGGCGTGACGGAAGCCGGATCGAGCTGCGCGCGGACCGTGTGCGCGCGTTGGACGCGGACCAGCTGCGCGCCCAGGTGGCGCAGTTGGCCGAGGCGGCTTGGCCCGACGCGGCCGAGCGGGATGTGCGGGGCGACGGAGTCCTTGATGACGCTTCCGAGCACTGAGGACGCTGGGGGCGGGTTACGGCCCGTGGCGCTGGCACGGCCGGGTTCACGTGTCCTACTCGTCGGGACGGGCCGGTATCCGGAGGGTGCGCGGGTGCCCGGCATCCGCGCGGTCGAACCGTCGTTGACGGACCTGGCGGGCGTCCTGCACCAGCGAATCGGGGTGCCGCAGGCCAATCTGCGCGTCCTGCTGGATCCGCCGAGCCCGCTGGAGTTCGGCAACGCTGTCCGGCAGGCGGCACAGGAGGCGGACGACACCCTGCTGGTCCATTTCATCGGCCATGGGCTGGTGGGCGGCGACGAGGGGCTGTGCCTGGCCACCTGTGCCACCGACGATCTGGTGGAGGGCCTGTCCTGGAAGGCGCTGCGGTACGAGGCGTTACGGGAGACCATCCGCGCCAGCAGAGCGCGCTCCGTCGCCGTGTTACTGGACTGCTGCTTCTCCGGCCGGGCGCTGACCCCGCTGGGGCCTCCGGCGCTGGACGCCGTCTTCGAGCAGAGCCTGGTGCGGGGAGGGTTCCTGCTCACCTCGACCGCCCGCGAGGAACTCGGGCTGGCCCGTCCGGGGGCGGCGTACACCGCGTTCACCGGCGGGCTGATCCAGTTGCTGCGGGACGGCGACCCTGCCGGCCCGCAGGAGCTGACGCTCGACCACGCCTACCGCTACCTGGCCCGGATCCTGCCCGAGGAAGGCGCTCCGCGTCCCCGGCGGCACAGCAGTGACCGGGCGGGCGAGCTGGTCATCGCCCACAACCCCGCCTACCGTCCGCGTTCCGTGCCCGCGCCGGCGGAGCTGTCCGTCGCGGCAGCCGATGAGCCGGATGACGTACCGTGCCCCTTCCGGGGACTGGAGGCGTTCGGCCCCGAGGACGCCCGCTACTTCTTCGGGCGGCACAAGGTGGTCAAGGACCTGGTCACGCGCATCCATGGTGGCGGTCTGATCGTCGTGGTCGGGGCCTCGGGCAGCGGCAAGACGTCCTTGCTGCGCGCCGGGGTCGTACCCGCCCTCGAGGAACTCGGCGGTGATCGGCACATCGCCGCCATGAAGCCCGGCGCCGATCCGCTGCGTGCGCTCGCCCGGTACGCCGATGCGCTGACGGAGGGTGAGTCGGCCGTGCTGCTGGTCGACCAGTTCGAAGAAATGTTCACCGCGGGCGCGACGGAGGAGGACCGGGAGCGCTTCGTACGCGAACTCACCGCTCTGGCCGACGGTCAGACCACCGTCGTGATCGCTCTACGGGCCGACTTCTACGAAGCGTGCACCCGCTATCCCGCGCTCGTGACGGCGCTGGAGAAGCAACAGGTCGTGGTCGGCCCGCTCGGGGCGGAAGATCTGCTGGCGGTGATCGAGCAGCCCGCCCGCGTTGCGGGACTGCGCCTGGAGGAGGGGCTGGCCGACACCCTGCTGCGCGAGGCCGGCGTACGGCGGCAGGGTGTGCGCTCTCCCGTGCTGCCGCTGCTGTCCCATGCGTTGCTGGCCACTTGGCAGCAACGCAGCGGCACGCTGCTCACCCTTGCCGGATACCGCGCCACCGGCGGCATCGACGACGCGATCTCGACCACCGCGGAGAAGGCGTACACGGCGATGCCCGCCGAGGAGCAGGCGCTGGTGCGCGGTCTGCTGCTGCGCATGGTGCACATCGGCGAGGGCGTGGAGGACACCCGGCGCAGGCTCTCCCTCGACGACCTGGCCGAGCCCGGCGAACGAGACGCCGCCGTACGGGTGTTGCACGCGCTGGCCGCGGCCCGGCTGGTCACGGTGGATGAGGAGGGCGTCGAGATCGCCCATGAGGCGCTCCTGTACGCGTGGGCACGCCTGTGTGCGTGGATCGACGAGGACCGCGCCGGCCTGCTCGCCCTTCAGCAATTGTCCGATGCCGCCCGCGCGTGGGATCAGGCCGGGCGCAGGGCCAGCGATCTCTACCGCGGTCACCGTCTGGAGACCGCCGTCCGTGCCGCACGCGACTACGAGCGTGCCGGAAAGGCCCTCGGCCCGGCCGCCCGCGCGTTCCTGGACCAGGGTCTGCGGGATCAGCGGGCGGCCCGCCGCAAGCGCCGGAGCCTGTGGGCGGTCACCTCAGTGCTCGTCGTCTTCGCCCTGCTGGCCTCCGTCCTGGGCGTGATCGCCGAACGGAGATCCGTGCGGGAGGGAGAGCAGGCGGCGCGGAAGGCAGCCGTGGTGCACTCCACCAATCTCGCCGCCGACGCCGAGGCGGTCCGGTCCACCGATCCGGGGTTGGCCGCCCAACTCGCCGTCGCAGCCTACCGATCCGCTCCCACGCGGGAGGCGACCGACCAGCTCTACAGCTCACTCGGCACGCCCGTGGACGGCGTGCTCGCCAGTGGGAGCCCCGTCCTGCGCATCGCCACGCAGCCCGACGGCCCTCTGGCCGCGGACAGCGATGCGAACGCGTCGGTACGGATCTGGAATCTCGCCAACCCCCGCGCGCCCGTCCTTGAGTCCACCATCCCGGCCGGCGGCTCGGCCATCGCACTCGCACCCGGCGGGAGGCTGCTCGCCGGCCACTGCGCCGCCACCGGCAAGGCGTTGTGTCTGTGGGACCTGACGGATCCCCGTCATCCTCGGGCGGGGGCGAAGCTGCCGGTCCCCGCGCGGCTGTCCGGCCGGAAGATGCAGCTCTCCGCCATGGCCGTCAGCCCTGACGGATCGCTGCTGGCGGCCGCGGCCGAGCAGGGCTTCACGCTGCTGTGGACGATCGCCGACCCAGCGCACCCGCGGATACGGGCCGTCCTGCCCGATCCCGCTTCAGAGGCCCTCCTCGCGGGGGTCGCCTTCGCCCCTCGGGGCCACCTGCTGGCACAGACCAATCAGCGGGGCGCGACGCAGGTATGGAACGTCGCCGACCCCACCAGGCCGAAGAAGCTCGCCTCCCTCTCCCCCGGCTTCCAGAGCGTGGCGTTCAGCCCTGACGGCCGCATGATGGCTGCCGCCGGAGACGCCAGCCTCGGGCTGTGGAAGATGGACGATCCGGCCCACCCGAAGTCCGTCGAGGTCATTACCGGGATCGCGCCAGGTGACCTCGAAAGTGTGGCCTTCAGCCCGGACGGCAGCCGGCTCGTCTACGGCGGCGTCGGCACCGACGACCCCAAGAGCGCCCTGTGCCAGGTGAGACTGACCCCCGCCAACCTCCAGGACACGGTACGGACCGACTGCGCTTCGACGGGGTTCGACACCTTCACCGTGGCCTACACCGCGGGCGGCGAGATCCTTTCCGGCGGTCAGGACGGCAAGCTCCGATTGTGGCGCCGGCCTCTGGCGCAGGCGGCCGGTATGGCGATCACCGGCCGTGATGTGTGGAGCATGAGTCCCGACGGGGATCTGATCGCGGCGCCGCGCGACACCGGTTCTCGTACGTCCCCGCCACCGCTCGGCATCTGGGACGCCTCCGCGGCGGGCGATCCCGTCCTCGACGCCATCCTCAAACTGTCGGACCGCGCGCAGATGGTGACGTTCCTCGCGCCGAAGGCACTTCTGACCGTCGCACACAACGGCGCGGTGCAACTCTGGGACCTGCACGACACGCACCATCCGGCCGAAACCGCATCGCTGGGTTCCGTCGACTTCCCCACCGAACCCTCCGGTCTGGGCCCCGTCATCCTCACGCCCGGCGTCACCACCGACCAAGCCGGCGGCCTCGTCGCGGTCCAGAGCCACGACCGGCTGGTGCTGTGGCGTGTCACCAGCGCCCTGCACGCCGAACGAGCGGGTTCGATCCCGCTGCCCGACCCCACCTCGGACATAGCCGGACTGGTGAACAACCACACCGCCTGCATCCTCACCGGCTCCGGCATCAGCTGGTGGAACGTCAACAACCCCGACCACCCAGTCCGCAGTGCCACTTCGGCTCTGCCGCGGGCGGACAAAGGCAGCCTCATCGCGGCAGCAACCGGAGTGGTCGCCGCCACGCCCGGAGTCGTCGGCTCCGGAGCGCCGCTGTCCCTGTTCGTCCTCGTCGACGGCCGCCCGCGCAGCACCGTCGCCCTTCCCGGAGCCGTCAGCTCGACCATGGGGCTCAGCGACGACGGCCGGCTCTTGGTGGCCGCCGGCACCAGCGACAACACCGCCACCGTCTGGGACGCCGACGACCCTGCGCACCCGCGCGTCCTCGGCACTATCAGTACGTTGCGCGGCACCAGCAACTTCGTCTTCTCAGCAAACGACAGGCTGCTGGCCGACGGAAGCAATGAGCAGCCAGAGGTGCAGTTGTGGAGGACCCAGCCCTCGTCGCCTCCCACGCTCCTGGCTACCCTCGAACCCACGGATGCGACAGGGGATCAGCTCACCGCAACGTTCTCCCCATCGGGCAGCACGATCGCGGTCGCCGCATTCGACTCTGTCACCTTCTACGACACCGAGCCGGCCAAGGTCGCCGACACCTTGTGCTCCTTCACGTTGAGAACGCCGATCACCACCTCTCAGTGGAACAAGTACGCCCCCGGCGTGCCTTACCGCAGCCCGTGCTCGGGGGGAGGCTGAGCATCGGGGATACGGGCAGAAGCCGCGGACCTCGGGGTGGCGACGACATCCCTGACGTGCTGCGAGACGCTCGCCATGCGCCTACGGCACGACGGCGGTCTTGCACCCCAATAGTGGTTAGGACAGGTAGTACCTATGTGCGGGTTGTAGATCCTTCCCCTGAGAGCAGAGCTCGCAGGACAGGGCCCGATCATCTGCACTCGCCTGTGACAACGACCCGCGAGCGTTCGGCGTACATGATCCTTCCCGGCCCCGTACGGCCGTCTGCGGCGTTCTGAGGCCCTCCGGGCTGCCAAGGCGACGATCAAGGCCCGCAACGGCGATCACAGCGCCGTTCAGCGCTTTGGATGGTCGGTGTCCTCTGCCAGGTGATCTTGACCGTTTGCCAGGTGATATCGACCGGCGGGGTCGAATGCCTCTCGGTACGGTCAGCCCATGAATGAGCTGCCCGAGAGCGTGGACCGCCACATCCTCGACCATCGGATCGTCCTGGCACTCAAGGTGATCATGGATGCGTCCGGTTGCACGCTCAAGGAGGCGATCGACCTCTTCGGAGTGCGGTACGAGGAGCTCCGCCGCGAGCGGCCGGACGGCTTCCAAGTGAGCCGTGAGAAGTACGGCCGCAACGTCTACACCTGAGCCGCCAGCTTCCTTCCGACCGGTCGAGATCACTTGGCAATCGGTCAAGATCGCCTGTCAGAGGACAGTCGGAGGCGCGGATCGCCTTGCCGCTGCCGTCCCGTCACATGCGGCCCTCGGCTGGTCCCGGGCCGAGCTCTGCCCTCAGGGGGAAGGATCTACAACCCGCACATAGGTACTACCTGTACTACTGCTGGATTCCCCTTTCGGTGGGTATAGCTGCTGGTAGCGGGGCAGTTGCGGGTGCTCGGGGGCGGGTGCTGGGTCATGGTGCTAAGGGCACGGCCGGGACGTGACGAGGGCGAGCAAGCGGTGGTCCACCGCCTGGCATCGGCCAGAAAGGCGCCGAAGGATGTGGTGGAGCGGTGCCGGATGGTGGAGCTGAGCTGGGACGGGTGGCTGGTCCCGCAGATCGCCGACGAGCTGCGGTGTGGTCAGAAGACGGTGCGCCGCTGGCTGCACCGTTTCAAGATGACCAAGCAGCGGCTGCGCACCCTCAAGGACCTGGACGCCGCCGCGATCGAGCTGCGCAAAGCCTGGCTCGCCATCTGCGCCACCGCCGCGGACCCCGAGGGCGATCTGCGCGCCACGCTCGACGCCATGGACGTCGGCCCTGTCCACGCGGCGGCCGACACCGTCAAGCTGCTGGCCCAGCAGCCCGACGACGGCGCCGAGCAGATGCTCGCCGCCCGCTACAACACTATCGCCCGCTTCCTGCCCGGCCTGCTCAAGACGTTCACGTTCGAGGCGAGCCCGGCCGGCGAGCCGGTCCTGGAAGCGATCGACTTCGTGAAGTCTCTCAAGGGCCGGCGCCGCCCGATCCAGGCGTGGGAGGTCCCTGCCAAGGTCCTCACCTCCGCCTGGCGGCGCCTGGTCTTCCCGCCCCCGCCGATGCCCGTGGGCAGCGTGGAGAAGCGCGCGCTGATCGTCGCGTCCACCGAGGCCCTGCGGTCCGCGCTGCACCGGCACGAGGTGTTCGTGCCGGGCCTGCGCAAGTGGGGCGATCCCAACGCCCGCCTGCTGAAAGACGCGGCCTGGGAGGCGGCCCGCACCAGGGTCTGCGAGGAACTCGACCTCGACCCCAACCCCGGCAAGATCCTCAAGACCTGGACCGACCGGCTTGACAAGGCCCACCGGGAGTTCGCCGACGGCCTGGCCGCCAACCCCGCCGTACGCATCGAGCAGCAAGGCGGCCGTGACCGCATCATCCTCACCGGCCTGGACCGCCTGGACGAACCCGCCTCCCTGGTCGAGCTGAACAAGGAGGTCGAGGCCAGGATGCCCGCCGTCGACCTGCCCGAGATCGTGCTGGAGGTCAACTCCTGGGTGCCCTACCTGTCCGACTTCACCCACGTCTCCGAGGCCAATTCCCGCATGGACGACCTTGAGCTGTCCGTGGCAGCGGTCCTCACCAGTGAGGCCACCAACGTCGGCATCGAGCCGATCGTCCACGACGGCGTCGACGCGCTCAGCCGCGACCGGCTGTTCTGGGTCGAGCAGAACTACGTACGCGCCCAGACCCTGTCCGCGGCCAACGCCCGCCTGGTCGAATACCACATGCGCCTGCCCCTGGTGCAGGCATGGGGCGGCGGCGAGCTGGCCTCCGCCGACGGACTGCGCTTCATCACCCCGATCCGCACCCTCAACTCCGGACCGAACCCGAAATACTTCGGCACCCGTCGGCGCGGGGTGACGTTCTACAACTTCCTCTCGGACCAGTTCAGCGGCCTGCACGGCATCCTGATCCCCGGCACCCAGCGCGACTCCTTCTACATCCTCGACGGCCTGCTTGAACAGGAGACCGCCCTCCGCCCGGTCGAGATCACCTCCGACACCCACGGCGCCAGCGAGATCGTCTTCGGCCTCTTCCGCCTCATGGGCTACCAGTTCTCCCCGCGCCTGGCCGACGTCGGCAGCGCCACCCTCTATCGCGCCGACCCCGATGCCGACTACGGCCCGCTCAACCCCGTCACCCGAGACAAGATCAACCTCAAGCAGATCACCACCCACTGGGACGAAATGCTCCGCCTCGCCGGCTCCCTGCACTCCGGCACTATCAAAGCCTCCGAGGCCCTGCGCGTCCTCGCCCCCGGCGGCAAGCCCACCCCCACCGGCAAGGCCGTCATGGAACTCGGCCGCCTCGACCGCAGCGCCTACCTGTCCTCCTACTTCACCGACGAACTTCTGCGGCGCCGGGTCAACACCCAGCTCAACCGGCAGGAATCCCGCCACGAACTCGCCCGGAAGATCTTCCACGGGCAGAAGGGCGAACTCAGGCAGGCATACAGGGAAGGCCAGGAAGACCAGCTCGGAGCACTGGGACTGATGCTCAACATCGTCGTCCTGTGGAACACGGTCTACTTCCAGAAGATCATCGAAGAGATGCGCGCCGAGGGCATCCACGTCCGTGACGAGGACGTCGCCCGGCTCTCACCGCTGAAGTTCGCCCACATCAACTTCCACGGCCGCTACAGCTTCGCCCTGCCAGTCGAGGTCCAGAGCGGACAGCTCCGCTCGACGGCCAAGCCCGAAACGGCCTCCACCACGATCTAGAGAGCGTCTCCGGCCGGCTCGTCCTTGCCCGCGTGCTGGGCGAGCCGGTAGCGGACCTTCTCGTGTGACAGACCCACCTGGGCACCGATCTGCCGCAGCCCCCACCCCTCCGCCTTCGCCGCGGCCATCCCCTCATCCAGAGCCGCATCCGTCACCTCGGCCAGCGCGGCACGCAGCTGGACGACCAGCCGCAGCCGGATCGCCGGAGCCAGCTCATCCAGACCGGCACAGAACCGCGCCACGTCCGCCTTCAGGAAGCCGATCGTCGGGTCGTCGCTCACACGCCCCACCCTGGCAGGCCCGCTCACGCCTTGTCAGAAGTTTTGACAGCTACGCCGGTTCTTTGTTCCGTTCCTACTGGGACCCCGGTAGCGGTCTCCTCGCCCCCTTCACGCTGGCCCTGAAGGTCTCCCTCATGGCCGGCGTCGTACTTGCCGCGCCGATCTGGCTCTATCAGCTCTGGGCCTTCGTCGCGCCCGGCCTGCACCGGCACGAGAGGAAATACGCCTACGTCTTCGTCGGAGCCGGCGTCCCCCTCTTCCTGGGCGGCGCCTTCCTCGCGTACGAGGTACTGCCCAAGACCGCCAAGGTCTTCATCGACTTCACCCCGCACGGCATCGACAACCTGCTGCCCCTCGACGAGCTTCTGGACCTGGTCACCCGCATGGTCGTCGTCTTCGGTATCGCCTTCGAGATGCCGCTGCTGCTGGTCATGCTCAACCTCACCGGCATCCTCTCCGGCCGGCGCATGCTCGGCTGGTCGCGCGGGATGATCGTGGGCATCACCGTCTTCGCCGCCGTCGCCACGCCCAGCACCGACCCGCTCACCATGCTGGCGCTCGCCGCGCCGATCTGGCTGCTGTACTTCGCCGCGGTCCTCTTCTCCGTGCTCAACGACCGCCGCCGGGCCCGACGCGAGCCCGCGGGCCCGGATGACGACGAGGCGTCCGAACTGGACCTGACCCCGCAGGACATCGGGGAGGTGGAGCCGGTGGCAAGAAGCCGCCCGCTGCCACACCCGTCGAGCACAGACCCGGCCGGGACGAACGGCTACGACGACGCGACCTGACCCCGAACCGCCATACACAGAACACGAGCAGTGCACTGCGACCTGAAAGGCTGTAGGTACTTACGATGAGCCAGTTTCACGAGATGGCCGCGCCGCGCCGCTCCTGGCGGGCGCAGGACTCCGGATCGTCCTCGTCGTCGTGATGGTAGGTGTCGCGGTGGCCGCTGTGGTCCTGCTGCGCGCTTATCGCAAGTAGAACGGCCATCACCGGGACACGGAAAAAACACTTCTGCCCTGATTTGTGAATGTGTCTAGCGTGGAGGTGTGGACCGCGTCAGTTGACGCACGGCACACCGCCCGCCTTCACGGCCGGGCCGGAGTCGTCCGCTGTTGCCGTGCTCGACGCGGAAGCGTTTGCCGTCGAGGTGTGGGCTGCCTGGCCGGGGGGCGTGTACGCCTCGCCGAGGGTCACGACGACGTGGCCCGCAGGCGCTGCGGGACTGGAAATGGCTGTGCCGGCGTGCAGTCGGGCGGCGATCTGCTGGGCCGCCTGCTGTGCTCCGGCGCCGTAGCGGACGGTGGTCGCAGGCTGCGTGGCGGTGTTGCCCGTCGTACCAGCCGTGTAGCCGAGTTCGACCAGAGAGGACAGCGCCTCGGAAGCGAGTCCCCGACCGCCGTTGCCGTTGAGGACATCCACGGTGGCGGGTGCGGCCGCAGTGGTGTCGGAGGCCGCGGGGGACGGGGCAGCGGCCGCTCCGAAGGCCTGCTGCACGATCGACTTGATCTTCTCCGGATCCACGAGGTTGACGTCCTCGCGATTGCGGATGCCGAAGCCCTCGATGGGCAGGGTGTGGAACACGACGTTGCCGCCGGTGAGGTCAGGGGCCTGCTGGGCGAAGTCGAGCACGTTCCAGCTGCTGTCCAGAACGACGTCCTTCTTCACGACATCGAACAGCCCCTGAAGCTTGGACGGGCTGCCCCAGACGCCCTCGGTCTTTAGCTGATGTGTGACCGTGGAGATGAACGCCTGCTGCCGGCGCGTACGGTCCAGGTCCCCGGCGTCCAGCCCGTGCCGCTGCCGCACGAACGCCAGCGCCTGACGGGCGTTCAGCCGCTGCACGCCGGCCGGGAAGTCAGCACCCGAATAACGGTCCTTGACCGGGTGCTTGAGGCACACCGTGATGGGCTGCAGAACCTTGGCGATGTCGTAGAAGCCGAGGAGATTCACCTCGGCGAAGTGGTCGATGGCCACACCGGTGAACTGCTGCACCGTCGCGAGCGTCGCCTCCCGTCCGGCCTCGCGACTCTTCGCTTCCAGGTCCGCGCCCTTGACGCCCTGTGCGGCGTACTTGTCGTGCGCGGTGGTGTACGCGTTGGCGTACGCCTCTTTGATCTTGAAGTGGCCCTGGACCGAGCCGTCTCCGTTCAGCGTCTGCACGTAGTCGTCGCGTGGGATGGAGAACGCCTGCACCTTGCCGCCATTCGCGGGGATGTGCATGAGGATCAAGGTGTTGGTGTTGTAGTAGCCGATGTCGCTCGACCCGGCGTGCAGTTCGGTCTGCACGAACTGCCGTGGCAGGTCGTTGCCGTTCATGTCCTTGCGCGAGTCGAGACCTACGAGCAGCAGGTTGACCGAGTTGTCCAGGTGCCGGGGCGCCTTGCCGCGGACCGCGTCGAGCGCGTCGGAGGTGGTGAGGCCATGCGTAAGGGACTTGTAGGCGTACCAGGTCGCACCGCAGCCGAGCAGCAGAGCCGCCGAAACCAGCCACGTCGCCGCACGCAGCACAAAAAGCCAGGGAGCCAGCCGCCCACGCCGGACGGCCGCCGGGCGCGGACGGTGTCGCCTGTTCTCAGGCACGGCTCCTCCCCTTCATCCCGGACCGGAGCCCGACTGCCGCCAGCGCCACCACGGCCACCGCACACTCCGCCGCGGCCATCGCCGGGAACACCGCCACGGCCCACCGCACCAGCCGCGTGGCCAGCGGACCGTGCGACGTCAGCACCGCCCCCGCCGTGACAATGGCCACGGCAACGACCGGCAGCGGTGCCACCATTCCCAGACTGCGGCGGCGCACCGCCGCCAAGGCCGCGAGCAGGGCCCCCGCCGTCGCCCCGACCGCCACACCCCAGCCGGGCCCCCGGCCGACCAGGGCATCCACACCGTCCCCCAGGAGCAACGGCCCCAACAGCATCGCCGCGATGGCGCCCGCCCCGGGCCCCCGCACAGGGCGGGCGCCACCCCCGTCCCGTTGCGAGCGTCGTGCACCGGGAGCGCCGACCGACGGCGTCCGCTCGCCCTCCCGGCCCCGCGGGATCACCCGACCGTGCGTCACAGTGTTGTGCCGCTCCTGCGCACCGATGGCGCCGGTGATGCGTTCCTGCTGATGGCGCATACGCTCGCTCTCGCTCATCTCGACGCGGGGCGACGCGGCTGGTTCCGAGAGTCGCCCCGACTGCTACCAGTGAGACGAAGAAGCGGCCCGAATAGTTGCACAATCGCGCAAGTGAGCAAATGTGAGAGGTGATGCTGCACGTGAAGTCGGCCGCGGTGGGGAATGCGCGACTGCGCCTGGAGTCGAACAACCTCGTCAGCGATGACGTGCACGGGACGGCGTCAGCCGCGCCGATGCAGCCCAGCATTACCCAGAGTGCGGGAGGGCCATGTTGATCGCAAGGCTGACACCGCACCACACTTCCGTAGCGCCCCCGAGTACGAAGGTCACGCCAAGACACCTCGAATCGGCTCCCGGATTCGCGCCCCCCTCCCTTCCGGTCCCGGCGCGAGTGCAGGGCACGGTCCAAGGGGCCCAGCAGCAAGTTCGGCCCCTCCCATGCGTGCGCGATGCGTGAGCGGACGGTCCGACACGAGGTGTCATGAGCGGGATGGGGCACAACGCCGCAGCACGCTGATCAGGCGAAACAGCACCCTGCGACAGCGCCGAGCACTCTCCGGCAAGGATTCGATCCCACTGGGGAACGGCGCTCGGCCTACTTCGCATGGGATGGTGTCCCGTCGAGTGGTGTAACAGCGATCTGGGACGCCCCCGGCGCCGACCGTGAACGACCACGCACCTTCCCCCGCAGTATGGACCGAGCTGCTGAATGGCCTCAGCGCAGGCCGAACCGTTTGATCTCCATCAAACCGCACCCTGGGGCGGCTTACCTCTTCTGTTTGTCTGCCAGGAAGTCGGTGATGCGGTGGTTCGTCTGGGTGGGCATGGCGGTGGGCATGGCGAAGTGGGTGAGTTCGGGGAGGATCTCGATCCGGGCGTCCGGAACGGCTTTGCGGGCGCAGGGTGCGACTTTGGCGGCGTCGTGGGCGTTGCTGCGGCCGGCGAGAAGGACGAGGAGCGGAACGCTCAGTGCTGTGGGGTCCGGGCGGCGGCCGACGACCAGTTTCCGGTTCGCGAAGCTCGAGACCGCCAAGGCATAGAGCCGCTTCCAGCTCAAGTCTGTGTCGGTCCCCAGGGTCTCGCGGTCCAGGTAGGCGCGTGCGCGGGCTTGCGTCGGGCGGAGCAGTATCGGCAGCGAGCACAGCAGGAAACCCGGGCGGAAGTTGGCGAAGCACTGGGTCGGGTCGAGGAGTACCAGCCGATCGACCCGCCGCGCGGCGTGCAGGGCATAGGTCAGGGCGATCCAGCCCCCGTAGGAGTGGCCCAGTAGGTGCGTGCGGGACACGGCGAGGCCGTCGAGCAGCGCGTCCAACCAGGCCATCAGGTCGGTGGTTGTGCGCAGCGGGCGCCCGCCGGGGATGCTGTGTCCGGCATCGCCCAGGATGTCGACGGCCAGCACCCGGTGGTGCGTGCCAAGAGCTGGGGCATTGGCGAACCAGACCGCGCCGGTGGAACCGCCGCCGTGTAGAAGGAGGACCGGAATGGCGTCAGCGGGGCCGTAGGCGTGGACACGGGTGGTCCCGTACGGGGTGGGAACGTCGATCTCGGCGGTACCGGTCGGCCAGCGGGCGAGCAGTGCATCGTAAGCGGCGAAGAACTCTTGGGATGAGGACACGGTGAACCCCCCGGGGAATCGTCTCGTTGACCAAGTATCTCGCTCGGCGAGATACTCACCCGGTGAGTGATGACATCAACCCCGCGATGCGGCTGGTCCATCTACTGCGCGCAGTGACCGTGGAACTCGATCTGCGCGGCGCCGAGTTCGCGGCGCGAAATGGCCTGCACCCCACCGATCTGCGGGCCCTCATCCATCTGCTCGACGCCGACCGGGCGGGCACCGACGTCACTCCGGGACGACTCGGTGCGGCGCTGCGGCTCAACTCGCCCGGCATCACTGCCCTGCTCGACCGGCTGGAGCGCCTGGGGCTCGTCTGCCGCAGGCGCGATGAAAACGACCGACGACGCGTCGTCTTGACGGTGGAGCAGAAAGCCGTGGAGCTGGGTCGGTCCTTCTTCGGCCCG
The DNA here is from genome assembly GCF_055584345.1 of Streptomyces sp. NPDC104106. Lineage (NCBI taxonomy): Bacteria > Bacillati > Actinomycetota > Actinomycetes > Kitasatosporales > Streptomycetaceae > Streptomyces > Streptomyces sp. NPDC104106. The sequence goes on along the minus strand of NZ_JBVJMF010000018.1, from coordinate 41,169 downwards.
CTCATCGCCAACCTAGTCCAGATGGCCGAGGACTTCACCCCCGGCGAACTGGAGATCGTTCACCGCTACCTGACCGCCGCCCTTCGAGCAGCCACTCCCAGCTACGACGCGCCGACGCCCGCAGCCACCGCCGGGATGCCGCCAACACCACAGCCGTCACCACAGCAGTTCGGTCAGCCATGATGGCAGCACAGGCACAGGACCTCCCGTGAGCACAGCCCGGCCGGGGCGATCTTCCGGCGCTTCGGCCGCCCGCACAACCAGACGCTCCTGGAGGCGATCGGCAACCCGCGCCGCGAGGCCCACGACGCCCGCCAGCAGGCCGAGTACGAAGTCCGCGAGCGAGAGTACAAGGAGCAGCTGCGCCGCGCGGCCGAGCAGCAGCGGGCCGAGCGGGAGGCCCGACGTCCCGTATGCGCCGACTGCGGCACCAGGTTCACCGACGAACGGTGGAAGGTCATCGAGTCCGCCGGGTGGGGCACCCTCGGGAGGACTCGTTCGCACCTGTGCGATGACTGCAAGCAGTGCGCCATCACGACCGAATGCCAAGCCGAGCGCACCGAGCCCGAGCATCAGGACCAGGCTGTGCCCGAGCAGATGGCCGGCGGCACCTGGCTCTCGCGCCTCCGCAGCTGACACGGACAGGCCCGCGCTGTCAGTGGTGGCTGCAAGGCTGAACGCATGGACCGTGATGACGAGCAGCTGCTGCGCCGCCGGGTCTACGGCGCCGACTACGACCACCCGGGCCCGCGGCCAGACCGGCACTACGCCGAGCTGGTCGGCGGCCCGCTGGACGGCCTGTTGCTCGACATCACTGGCTGGACGCAGACGGAAGTCGACACTGGCGTATCCCTCCAGACCGAGCTGGGACAGTTCAGCCCCGACGGGCGGACGCTGTACGACCCGCGCCCCGGCGACCCGACCCGCTGGGACTGGGGCGGCGACACTCCCAGACCGGCCCGGCCGGCTCGCCCCGCGATGGCGTCAAGGACACGCTGGGAGGCGTGACCAGCGCATTGATCATCGTGCACCGGCCCGCAGGAACGGGCGGCCGGAGAGTCACCGTGCACCGTCAGGGCCGGGACGAGATCCTCGGCACCGCCCAGGGGGGAATGGCTGCGAGGGTGAGCATCACCTCGGAGCTGGTTACAGCCGGAAGGCGATCAGCAGTCCTATGGGAAGTGCGATCGCGGCGGTCAGGGCTGCCCAGCCGGCGGGGCGGCCGAAGTTGAGGGTCCAGCCGATGCCGAAGCGTTTGGGGACGAGTACGGCGCTGTCGTTGGGGTTGACGTAGAACATGCCGGCTTTCCAGTGACGGTCGTCGTCGCGCTGGGTCGTTTCGGTCTCTGCCTCGGCGGTGTGGGTGGGCAGGCGGGTGCCGCCTTGTCCGGCGCGCAGGCAGGAGATGACGAGGACGGCGGCTCCGGCGATGATCAGCACCAGGCTCAGAGGGAGCATCACGGCGGCGGGGGCGAGGTCCCACAGGGCCAGGGCCGAGGCGAGCATGCCGAGGTTGAACGCGGTGAGGAAGTGTGCCGTGCCGCGCAGCATTCGGGTGAGGAAGAGGCGGTGCTGTTCGGCTGTTGTGCGGGGCTGTGCCGCGTCGAGTTCGGGGCGGCCCTGTGCGGCCAGCAGGGTCAGCAGCAGGACGACGACGGTGACGCCGGCCTGGACGTAGACGGTCTGAAAGGCCGTGCCCGCCGAGGTGGGATCGGTGCGGTCGGCGCCTGAGGTGCCGTAATGGGTGGTCAGGCGGGCGGGCAGGTGAGGGTAGCGCAGGATGCCGACGACGGCGGTGAGGGCCAGGATGCCCAGGGCAGGAGCGAGCCACCGCGCGCGCAGCCGTACGGGGTCGGTGCGCAAGGAGGTGTCGGCGACGACGCCCTGGGTGCGGTCGGCGTACCAGTCGCCTTCTTCCTTGATCTTGCTCAGCGCGGTGTGGGAGCGGTAGTAGCAGCCTGCGAGCACGGCGAGCACGGCGATGGTGGACAAAGTGACGGACAGGGGCGTTTTCAGCAGGAGCGCGAGGGCGATCCCCAGGATGGCGACGCCTCCTCCGCCGGCCAGGACGCTGCGCTGGTAGCGGTGCGTCTCCAGCGGGATGACAGGGTCGTCGACGTGGCTGTGGGGGATGCGTACGCCAAAGGGCAGCGTGGGTTTGACGGCCCGGGGCATCCACCAAGCCACGGCGACCAGGAAGATCGACACTGCGGACTGGATCGCGGTTAAGGCACTCATTTCAAGGTCCTTGTCAGTTCTCGGACGGAGTGTGAGGGCTGAGGGCAGCCAGGGCAGCTTCGCAGTGGCGAGTGACGTCCTTGGCGGGCATCCCCTGCGCCAGCGCTTCTGCAAGATGCGTTTTCAGCCCTGGCCGCGCGGGTTGCCACCGACTTCCTGCGCCGCCCGGCGGTCGCCTCGAAGGCCATGGCCGACGATTATCCGGACTACGGCTTGGTGGCGTGAGGCCGCAAAATTCCGGGTGCCGTGCAGGAAGGCGTTCGTGCACACTGCGCGGATGGGTAGTGAGGGTTCCTGGTGGCTGCAGGAGAAGGCTCTGCGGCATGTGGCGTCCCTGTCGCTCGGGCGCCCACTCGATTCGCGGCTGCGGTTGACGATGAATTTCCATCCCGACCGCTTGGTGGGCGAGCGTCCGATCCTTCTCACGATGGCGGAGGACGGCGTCTACCGGTCGCAGTTCGTGACCGGCACCAGCAACGGCGGTCTGACCGCGTTTCCGGGGGGTGACCGGTGGCGCTGGGAGAGTCGTATCTTCGGTGGCGTCTATGACTGCGCCGCAGCTCACGAGCGGCCGGTCTACGGTGCGTTGAACTACCGGCACGCGTCCGTCGGCGGGGCGCCGCGGTTCGGCTCCTCGCACTTCAGGCTCGCTGCTCATACCCTCGAACGCGCGACGTTCTGCTACCCGGACAGCTCGACCGATCCTTCGGCATTCGGTGTCGCGAGCCGGTTTGCCCTGATCGACTTGGCCGAGGCCGACGCGCTGGACGCCTTGGACGGTCACATCGAGGCACAGATCCACGGGCCGGTCAGGCTTGACCGTGACGTGGAGGCACTGGTCATGGATCCCAGCTATCGCGGGACACCTGTAGAAGCCGATGCCCGCCGACTTCCGTGCCCTGTCGAATGGCACCCTGGCTACCACTTGACCGTGGAGCATCTGCGGCGCCACCCGGACTACCGCGGACAAGAGTACGTCGACCTGGGCGCCGAGATCGCGGCCAACGGCAACCTCGATCCTCGCATCATCGGCGAGGCCGCCTCCTCTGGCCGTTACGACCCTCAGGCGCTCAAGAAGGTCTGGCATTGCCTGGCGCGCTTCGGCGCGCCGCCCCTTGCCCACAGTGAAATCCCGAATCTGGTCGCCACCTGCTGCTTTCCGGAACCGGGAAGTCGGGGTGTCAGCCTTCGGTGAGACATCACTGCGGCTTGGTGATCACGGGCATGCCGAGGTCGGTGGGACCGCCCTGGCCGGTGCTGCGGCTGCGTTCCAGAGTGCGGTCGAGGGCAACGAGCTTCTCCTTGGCCTTGGTGAGGCTGACTTGGAGTCCTTGGACTTCGCCGAGCCAACCGTTGGTCCGCGCCTCTGCGATGCGCTCGGCCAGGTTGCGGATGATCTCGATCAGCCGGGGCCGCTGCCTGGGGGAAACCCGTAGCATCGGGCAGCGCAGGCACGAGTGCTCATGCTGGCACGGGGTTCCATAGGGCCTTGCGCAGTCGCCGAGCTCCAGCTTGCGGGTGTGGAAGTGTTCCTGGAACTCGCGCCATTCGTCCGTCGTGGGTTCGCGATATTCCTCTGCGGGCCGTGTCGCTCGCCGCTGGTCGAGAAAGGCCCGGTAGGAGCGGATCAGGTCCTCCCGGAACACGGCCAAGTACGCCTCCGTGGTGCTCGTACTGGTATGGCCGAGCAAACGAGCGGCGATATGGACGGGCAGTCCGCCAGCGACGGCCTCGGTCGCGAAGATCCTGCGGAAGTCGTGCGGCGTGAAGTGCAGGGGCTCGCCCGTCTGGTCGGTGAGGGCAGCTCGGGCCAGGGTGTCGTTGAGCAACTGGTAGAGGGTGTTCGTGCTGATGACGTCGCGTTTCCAGCCGATCCGGCGCTGGAAGAGGTGGGGCAGCGGCGGGCCGGTGACCAGCTCGTGGTAGTCGTAGCGCGCGACGAGAGGGATCGTGTCGGCGAGACCAGCACATCGCGCACCGGTCGGCACTGGATGCTGTACCGGTCCACCATGGCCGCCGTGGAAAGCTGTCCCCGTGCAACGGTCCGGCGCAACGGCAACGCCGCGGACAGCAGGCTGGCGTCGCGCATCAGGTCCCAGGCGGCGTGAAGCCCTGCCGGGGCCTTGGCGAAGGTTCTTCTGCTCCACTCGTGGTAGGCGATCAGGTCCTCGGCGGTGAGCCGGTCCAGATCGCGGCCAGTCCGGAACGCGACCTTCACCAGGCAGTTCTCGGCCGTTTTCAGGTGACTGGGGATCATTCCCCGGGCGACGCCTGCCTGGCGGACCTTGCCGAACGACTCGGCGCCGAACTCCTGCTTGGCGTGGCGATAGAGCCCAGAGGTCCGATAACTCTGCAGGAATTCGTAGCTCGGCCGCACTACCCTGGCCAGGAGCAGGCAGCCCAGACCGTCCGTCGTCACTGCCCGTCGGGGCGCTTCGGCGGACCCGTATTCGGCCGTGACGAGGTCGATCCAGTCCCAGTGCAGACCGCTGTCAACGCCGGAGACGAGCCACCGTTCCTGCCAGCCTTCCCCGGGGAAGGACAACAACCAGTGGAGGATTCGGGCGGCCCCGCGTGTCCGATCCGCGCGCTTGCTCCGGCTGCGCTTGCTTGTCGCCGGCGGAAAGGTCGCCAGGGACGGCAACAGCTCCAGAACGCCCTCGACCGAGAGACCATCGAACGGACCGCGGTCGGCAGCAAGCATCCGCTGGTGGTCGGGGACATCTCGCGGGGAAGGTACGGAATCCGCTTGTCTGTCCGTGGTCGCAGTCATCGCGGAAGTCCTCCGAACAGCACGGCCAGGTCGTCGGCCTCGTATCCGACGGCGACCGGTGGCGGGGCCTGCTGAGCACGGAGTTCACGCTCGGCCAGGTGCTCGGCGACACGACGGATCACCTGTGCCTCGTCTTCCAAGAGGTACACGTCCGCGGTGGTGCTCAGGTGCGCGTGACCGAGGATGGTCTGCACATCGAGCAGGGTCAGGTTCTTGTCCCGGCTCATGCGCAGAGCGGCGGTGTGCCTGAGGTCGTGCATCGTGTAGTTGGTGCCGAGCACCGCGTTGAAGCGGCGGAAGACGGCGCGCAGGGCCTCGTAGTTGAGCGGTTGGCGATGCAGTCCTTTCCCGCGGTCGCGTCGTCGGATGGTCCACCAGATCGGTTCATCCGGTTCCAGCGGGCTGAGCTCGGCCAGATAGAGGCGGATCCAGACGAAGGCATCCGGGCTGGCCGGCAGCCACTGCGCGTCGTCGTTGCCCTTGCGGCTGACTCGCACCAGCTGCTCTCCCCAGTCCAGGTCGAGGCCGCGGATGCCGAGGACCTCGCTGGCCCGGGCGGCGTTGCTGATGTCCAGGGAGAGGATCGCGCGGTCGCGGTTGGAGCGCAGGGCGGCGAAGAGGTCGTTCCAGCGTTCGTCTGGGATCTCGCGGGGCCTGCTCTTGGGGATCTTGGGGTTGTAGCGGATCCGCCCCTCGGGCCGGAAGAGGTCCAGCGGGTTGTGGTGGGCGTGCGGCCGGCTGCCTCTGCGGTCGAGCGGGACGGGGTTGACCAGCGGGCCTTGACCGGTCTCGATCCAGAACTCGTAGAAGCTGCGGATGACCGCGTTGCTGTGCCGGATCGTCCGGGGCTGGTACTGGTCTCCCGGGTTCTGCTTGCGGGTGATCGGGTTGACCGTGCCCGCCGTGGCTGCCGACTTCGTGCGTGGCGAGTTCCGCGGCTTGGTCGTGCGCATCAGCCACAGCACCAGGTCCCGGACCTCCGCCGAGGTGGCCCTGTCCCACTCGACCTGGGCGACGTGCAGCCACCGCCACCACCGCAGCAGCGCGTACGCGTAACTGCGAACCGAGCCTGGCCGGTTGCGGGCGACGAAGTCCCGCAGGAACCGTCGTACGGGCTCGACCGGCACCCCATCGGGATCCACCACGAGCCACGGCACCATGCCGCCCGACGGGACCACCTTGCCCCAACGCGGCAGACGGATTGAACCGAGATCCCGCTCGACCTCATCCAACGACCCCCCACAGACCTCCTCGTGTACTGCGTGAGGTCTACCGGTCAGCCCGTACCCGACTCGCCCGATGCCCCGGCGTGTCGCCTGGTAGTCCGGTCAACAGAGACACCGCCCGTCATCAGGTCAACTCCGCGCAGGTCGAGCGCGGCCGGCAGGCCCGCGAGCACTTCGACCAGACCAGCCCGATCGCGCCGGTGGTCCGGCAGATCGACCGGTCGGTGGAGTTCTTGGACCTGGTCACCGCCTGCCACGCGTTCGTCGCCGCCTCGGGCCGGGTGGTCCCGGGCCTGCGCGACCGACAGCTCGGCGACAACGAGCGCACGATCATCCACGAGAACGTCGCCCGCGTCCGCGCGACGCTGGACTGGATCGAGACCGCGGTCGACACCGGGCAGGTCGACGTCGACGGTGAGCTGGCCCGCCTGCTGCAAGGCGAGTAGGCGATGCCGCGCGCGTCCCGGCGCCGGTCGCCCGCGGCCGAGCGGCATGCCGACACCGTCCGCTTCGTGTTCTTCGAGGCCAGGCCCGCCGGCCTGCTCTTCCACCAGCTGTCCAGGTCATCGGGCCTGAGCACCAGCCAGGTCCGGTCGGGGCTGGCCTGCCTGCGGGACATGATCGCCGAACGAGACTGGCCGCCCCTGATCTGGACCCGGGCGGACGGCTACCAGTTCTGCTCGGACCCGGCCGAGCTCCAGGCCTACGAGGTCTCCGTGATCCGGGAGAAGCTCACCGAGATCCGACGCTTCATCACCTCTGTCGTCGCCCCGCACGCCGTCCTGCAGCCGAAGGGCAAGTGGATCAAGCACCTGAACACCCAGCTCAACTCCGTCGAGTCGACGCTCGACGTGATCACCGAATACAGCGACACCTGACCGCTGGCCCCGGCCGCACAGCGGCCGGGACAAGCACCATCTTGGAGAAGGGAGAAGCACAATGGCCCGGCGCCGCTGCTATCCCTCCGACACCTTCGACGACGAATGGGCGTTGATTGAGCCGCTGCTGCCGGTCCCGGCCTGTCAGACCAGGCGCGGCGGGCGCCCGGAGAAGCACCCGCGCAGGGAGATCGTCGACGCGATCCGCTACGTCGTCGACACCGGCTGCAAGTGGAGAGCCCTCCCGTGGGACTACCCGCCCTGGCGGACGTGCTACGGCTTCATGGCCAGGTGGGCCGCGGCCGGCGTCGTCGGCCGGCTTCGCGACCAGCTGCGCGAGCGCGTCCGTCGGGACATGGGGCGGGCACCCGGCGCGGTCGCTACCGTCATCGACTCGCAGTCCGTGAAGGCCGCCGAGACCGTCGGCAGGGACTCGCGCGGCTACGACGCGGCGAAGAAGATCAATGGCCGCAAGCGGCACCTGGTCGTGGACACCAAAGGCCTGCCGCTGTTCGTCATGGTCACCCCCGCCGACATGACCGACCGCGACGCGGCGAAGGAAGTGCTGTTCCGGCTGCGGCTGATGCACCCGGAGATCACGATCGTCTGGGCCGACTCCGCCTACGCCGGACAGCTCGTGACCTGGGCGAAGAAGTACCTCAACCTCACCGTCAAGACGGTGAGCAGGCCGAGGGACGCGAAGGGGTTCGTGGTCCTTCCCCGCCGCTGGGTCGTCGAACGCAGTCACGCCTGGGTCATGCACGCCCGCCGACACGCCCGCGACTACGAACGCCTCGTCCAGCACTCCGAAGCCCTCATCACCTGGGCCGCGATCACGCTCATGACCAGGCGCATCACCCGCCGGTCCTCCCGCCGGGCCGGCCAGCCGCCCTCGCGCGAAGCCCAACGCGACTGATCGTTCTCACGGTGGTGGTCACCACTCCGTGCCAGGTGCGCACCGGACACCGGCCCGGCTCCTTTCCACAACCCCCAGCACGACGTCCTGACAGCGCCATTGGGCCCAGCACGCCCAATGGCGTGAGGCCCCGATCGATCTGCTCAAGTTGCGTCTGGGCGCCAAAGCCAGCGCAGCGCATCCGGCGGTACTACGCCGCCGCTGTCGATCAGTCGGACCGCCTCGCCGAACCCGGAGTCGACTGGCGCTGACGCACACACCGGCGAGTGCTTGTGGGCGGCACTGGGCGCTGGCGTGTTGATGCCAAGCTCACCCCGCCCATAGCGGCCGGCCGCACCGCAATGCGCGCCGAGATGCTCGACCAGACGTGCCCGGTTCTGAGGGGGCCGGGCCACGACAACGTGACCCGGCCCGGCTACCCGACCCGTGGCGGGGCCTCGCCATCCGCTATGAGAAGCCCCCCGCCGGCGACCCGGCCAGACTCCACATCGCGGTCTTCCTCTGCCCCGCCCACTGATCCAACCGAAACGGCCTAGTAGTTGCAGTTCTGAAGGCCGTGGTTCGCGGCGTAGTCGCCGTCCACGTAGGGAGCATAGGTCCACGCGTAGACGTGCTCGGTTACCCCGATGCTGTTGTAGTACTCGCTGATCGTGTGGTAGTAGATCTTTCCGTAACCCAGGTCCGCCCCCTGGGTGGTGTAGCAGTCGGTCTCGATCCCGTCCCCGTTGGCATAGATGAGGTCGTTGGCGACCTTGGTGCCGTTGTTGATGATCGTGTCGGACCCGTACACCCCCACGTTGTGGCCGGTGCTCAGGCGGATTCCCATGTCGGAGCTGGACGCGAACGCGCTCGACGGGGTGGCGGCGACGGCGGTGCCGGCGGTCAGCGCCGCTGCCGCCAGGATCGTCGCGGCGCGCCGGGTGAGCTGCATCTTCATGTGCTACCTCCGAGGATTTCCGTGGGGCCTGGATGGCCTGGTTCTCGTGGCGGGTGCGTGCCCTCCACGACCTTGCGTGCCGCTGGACGTTCCCGCTGTTCGTCCCTGCCGGCGAATCAACGATCGACTGTCAGTACTCCAACGGCTAGGCTTTTGCGTGAGCATGCAAAAGGTCCGCCAGCACATGGTTCGGGAGGAACCACACTGATACGGATCACTCTGTCGACGGACGACCTGGAGCGGTTGCAGGTCGCCGACACGCCAGACCTTGCGTACGAGCTCGCGCTGGGTGGGGATCAGCTCGCTGGTCGGGCCCCGAGCCGGAGGCTGGCGGCGTGGCGCCTAGATGTAGCCCGTGGCTGGCATCTCGGCAACAAACTCTTCGATCTGTACTCGAGCCTGTACATTCCGGCCTTCTTCGACGGGATCGTTCAGGAGACCCCTGCAGGGATAGACCCCGCCTCTCCACCGGCTACCGCGCATCTGCGGGACCTGGCTCGGTCCGGCGCCCTGACTCCGTTCACGCGATCCCTTGCCGATGGGCACGTGGGCGCGGTGAGCGCCCTGAACCGCATACTCACCGGCTTCCGCCTCGCGGCCTTGGACCCCTACCGACGACGTATCACCTCCGCTGTCGCCACGGCGGGAGCCACGGCAGGAATTCGCGCCGCGATCGGTGGCGTCGACGGCCTGCTGAACTCCTTGCATCCGTCGATCCGCTGGACCGGCCGGGAACTACGCCTGAACACGCTCGTCCACGCCGAAGAGTCCCTCGAAGGACGTCCTTTGATCTTCCAGCCCACAGCCTTGGCCAGCCGCATCATGTTCGACCCGCTCGCCGACTCAGTGACCGTCATCTACCCCGCTACCACCAGCACCATCACGCGCGACCCCGAACTCCACGCTCCTGCCCAGGCCCTGGTGTCTCTGCTCGGGGCAACAAGGGCCGCGGCGCTGGTCACCGTTGTCAGGACGCCGGCACTGACCACCGGACGGCTTGCGGCGACCCTGGGCGTGTCCGCAGCGGCCGCCTCGCGACACGCCTCCGTCCTGCGCCAGTCCGGCCTCATCGCCACCGCCCGCAACGGCCAAACGGTCCACCACGCCCCGACCCGACTCGGCACAGACCTCGTGCACGGATCAACCGTCGGCAACCAGCCCGAGCCCGGCGGACGCTGACCGACAGCTCCGAAGCCAGTGCTCACCGGGCGTTGACCTGCGTTCAGCATCCGCAGCCCACGACAAGGCCCGGACCGGCTCCGTGACCGTGCCCAGGGGCCCATGCGGAGGAACTCAAGGACGGGCCCGTGAAGCTGGGAGTCTGGAGCTCCAACACCAAAAGCCTTCGCGCCAAACTCACGGTCGATCAGTTGGACCGACTCGCCGAGCTGGGGCTCGACTGGCGCTGAGCTCAGTACCTGTTCCAAGCCTCGAAGGGCTGTTGTCCCAGATCAGGAATCGAACAGAAGTGACATCCGGCTCCTGAAACCGCTGAGGGAGCCCTCGCGTCCTGTCTGCCGGATCAGCCCGAGAGAGGACGACCGTCTTGTCGTACAGCGGTGGGAGAGTAACTGGCTCCGTGCGTCGACGCGCCTGGGTGGCAGTTGGCATCGTCGCTCTCGTTGCCGGGGTCTGGGTGCTGGGATCCGGCCGCACTTGAGCCGGGCGGTCACGTGAGGCTCCTGGTCAATGAGGTGTTCTCAGCGATCTGCCGCTGAGCGCACGGGGTCGGCGACGTGCGCCGTGGCGAGGCCAGCGAGGATCTGGTCCACGGTCTGGTCAGGCGTCTGACGGGAGGTGCCGAGCCAGAGCCCACGGCGCGGAGCGTTCTGGCGTAGGGCCTGGTCGAGGGTGTCGACCGTCCAGGGACCGCCATAGCCGTGCTTGGGGCGACCAACTGAACCCCGCCGTAACCGGGGCAGGGATCAGAAACAGGTACCAAGGCATGCGGCGCGCTCCGCCCTCACCCTCGGTATCGCGGCCGTCCTGCTGCTCCTGGTCGTCCGCCCCCGCCTGCGCGGCGACGACCAGGCATCCTTCCCGCACTGGGCGCGCCCGAGGACCAGATCCAGGCATGCCTCGCCCAGGACGCCCGCGCCGCCCGGATCCGGGTCCTGTCCGTCCTCGCCGTGGCCAAGTACGAGCAGCTGCGCCGCGCGATCGACTGCACCCTTGCCGCGCTCGCCCTCCTCGCCCTGGCCGCGCTCGGCACCCTGCTGTGAACGGAGCATTCAGCGTGGCCCACGGCATCCGCTGACCCTGACCTCAATTGGAAGGTTCTCGCACAGGCACGTAGCGGCCCTTGCTGCCCGGACACCTGTCTGGGCAGCAAGGGCCGCTTTTCCTGTTTTTGGACCTGCGTTGAAGCCTGCTGTTCGTCTAGAACCTCCAGTGCAGCCCGGTCAGGAGGCAGGCCGCTGTGTGGCCGGGGCTTGGACGCGCAGCAGTAGCAGGTCGTACACCGGTCCGCCGGGTTCGTTGCGGTAGGGACCGGCGTAGCGGTAGCCGAGGCGTTCGTACAGTCGTCGCCCGTCGCTGTTGTCGGGGCGGACGAGCAGGGAGGAGTACTCCGGGTTGATCGCCTCCAGCAGGGCGGCATGGAGGCGGGAGCCGATGCCCTGCCCCTGCCAGGCCGGGATGACGGCGAGTTCGCACAGCCCCATGAGCCGGCCGGCGCGCACGTGCTCGGGGATCTCGGGTAGCAGCTCGGGGCCGTACCAGTACTCGGGTGTGCAGGGGAAGGCGTAGCCGAAGCCGACCATCGACCCGTGGGCGTATGCGGCGACGAGGGTGAACCCCTCAGGGTGGCGGCGGGCGTGGGTGAGGACCTGGCGGCGCAGCGCGGGCGCGGACAAGCCATCGGCGGCGGCGCCCGGGGTGCCGGCGATCTCGGGGTGCGCGTCGGCCCACAGCTCGGTGAGCGTGTCGGCCAGGGGCTCGACCTGTCCGGGGCCGTAGGTGCGGATCACGACGTCCTCACGGGTGCTGTCGGTCACGCCTGTCCTCCTGCGGTAGAGGTGATGGTGCGGTACTCCTCGATCCAGTCGGCCACCGCGGGGACGCGGTTGTGCCGCTGTAGTGCGCCCGCGACGTTGTGCAGTGATTGCAGCAGCCGGTCGGAGCGCACGTCGGGCAGGAACGCCAGAACCCTCCCGGCGGCCTCGGCAGCCGCTTCGGGCTCGGGACGATCCCTGACGGCATGCTGGATTGCAACGTCCGCCGTGTACAGGGCGCGGTTTCGGGCGAACGTGTCTCCGTGCAGCAGGACGGCCTGCTCGGCGCCGGCGGCGGCCCGTTCGTGCTGGCCGAGGTCGGCGCGTGCCAGTGCCTCCAGTCCTGCCAGTTCGCCCGGCACGAAGAAGCCCAGCCATGCCGGGTCGGCGTCTGAGGGGCCTTGGGCGTAGAGGTGATGGGCCTTCACGATCGCTCGGTCCGTCGCGCTGGCGTCACCCATCAGCGCCCACCCACCGGCTTCCCGCATGTGCATCAGGGACAGCAGCCGCGGCGAGCCCAAGTCACGGGCGGCGGCCTGCGCGCCCTGCGCGGCCGAGACCGCCTCGCGGGGGCGTCCCGAGGCGCGGGCCAGCAGCGACAGGCAGCCGAACGCGTGCGCCTCCAGCTCGCCATCGCCGGCGATCCGTGCCGCGGCCAAGGCCTCCCCGTACAGCGAGTGGGCGTCTCCCGCCCGGCCGGAGTCGTACGACAGCCACCCGGCGGCGATCGACAGCGCGCCGACCGCTGAGCGCAGGCGGCGCCCTGTCTGCTCGCTGTAGCTGCCGTCCTGGAGCCACCCGTAGGCGCGGTGCAGCGCCTCGGTGGCATCCCGCCGCAGCGCGGCGGACCCGTGGTCGTGATCGTGTGTGTAGAGCGTGGCGACAGCCCGGTGTACAGCTTGGACGTTAGCCGCGCCGATGCGGCCCGACGAGCGGCCCTGATCGGGGCCGAGGGAGACCAGCGCCAGGGCCGTGCCCGCGCCGTCGGCCAGGAACGCACGTCGGTGCATTGGTTCCGCCTCCTCGCCCGGTGTGTGCGCCGCGGTGCCCGACACCACGGCAGCTACGCGGCGGCCGAACCCCAACTGCCCCATGCCCAGACCGGTCAGCCGGGTCAAGATGCGCTGGTAGACCGGCCGGGGCAGACGGACTTCCCCGTCCTCCCAGGCAGCGACCAGACGCGCCGTGCAGCCGACCCGCTCGCCCATCTCCTCGCCTGTCTTCACGACGAGGCTGGCGAACTCCCCACGGCTCATCTGGAATCGGTCCTCGCGCACGGCGCGTAACCGAGGACTGGGGACTTGGCGGCGGTCAGCCATACCGGCTCCGGGCGGCATCCGAAGGGAAACGGGACGCGGCGACCGTACCGCTCCCACCCATTCCCTTGCTCCCAAACGGCGTCAGTCCACCCCACCAGGGGGCTTCTTACATCGCTTTTGCATCGCGATGACGTCGCACTCGCTGCCGCGCCGGTGGTTGCGTGAAGGCAGCACGTGACGACAGGGCAGGGAGGGCACCGTGACGGATACCCAAGCGAGCCGTCCAGCACGCCCCAGCGGGCATGAACCGGACCGCATCAACGGGCAGTTCCCCATGGTCGACGTCGACACGATCCGCCGCACCTGTGAAGCGATCTTGTGGGCTCCCCGCCTCACCGAAGGCGAACGCGACATGGGCGGGCTGCTGCTCGGGCACATCAACCTGCTGTTGCCCGAAGTGGCCGGCCTCGTCCACCGCGCCCAGGGCGAGGAGCAGCGCACCGTCGTACACGTCATGAGCCGCGCTCTCCAGGCCCGGCGCGCCGCAGCTGGCATAGCTCCGAGCGACGACGCAGGCCTGTTGGACATGGCAACCCACTGCCGCGCTCTGCTGACCCTGTACCAGCAGCTCAGCACGGACGGGAGCCGACGGTGACCCGCACAGCAGCACGGCCCCGCAGCCAGGGACACCCCGGCTACACCGTCCTGCACGAACGGGTCCCCCAAAGCGGCGAGGAAGCACGGCGCCTGGTCCGTGTGGCGCTGGCTGCGTGGGGCTTGGACCAGGCCGACATCGACACGGCCGAGCTGATCGTCGCCGAACTGGTAGCGAACGCCGTGCGGCACGCAGCCGGGCACACGCTGCGGATCATCGTGGAACGCCCCGGCACCGACCGCGTGTACGTCGCCGTCGTCGACCGCGCCCCACGCCGCCTGCCCGCCCGACGTACCCCGGGCCCCGCAGAGACCGCCGGCCGCGGTCTGCTCCTGGTCGACGCGTACGCCCTGCGCTGGGGCTGGGACATCCTCGGCGACACCACCCGACCATGGGGAAAGCGTGTCTGGGCCCTGCTGGAGGCGCACCCCTGAGACCGTGACGCATGACCACTCGCCGCGCCCACCGTGCCAAGACCGTGCTCCTGGCCCTCGTCGCCGCGCCGCCACACGCGGCGGGATAGACCCCGCCGGCCCGGCCCCCGTCGCGGGCCGGCGGTCCCCAGCCGTTGCCCCGGACCGACGCTCCCGAGCGGTCCCAGGGGCCACCGCTGCGTACTGCGGGCGAATCCACCTCCTGCCGTTCCAGGCACAACGTAGAAAGCGGCCCCGCCCCTCGGTATAAGCAAGGGAACGGAGCCGCTCATGTCGAAGTCAGTTGGGCCGGGCCGCCTGCGTCTCCTGATCTTTGATGTCGTATACCTTGGCGCGTTCCACCGCCGGCATTTTGTGCAGCAGCAGCTGGGCCGCGGCCAACCCGTCGTCGTACGGGAACAGCTTCGGCGTCGGCCTTTCTGTTGGCGCCTGCGGCGGGGCGTCCCCGAGGCTCCGGGATGCTGTCTCGCCGATTGGCGGATGCCGTTGCAGGCAGCGCTGGGTCAGACGCGGCAGCGGGAGCGTATACCGCGGTATACGTCTGCTGTGGCGTCGGCTCGGGCTGTGGTCCGGGGCTGGAGACTTCTGACTGCGTCGGTTCGACCACCTCCGCGTATACCGCGGTATACGCCTGAGACGTATGCCCTGACTGTTGCGGTGACGGCCTCGGAGGCCGGGGCTGCTCCTGGTCGGCCTTCCACGCCGGATCGCGTCCCTTCTCGTGGTGTAGCCGATCAGCCCGGGGCGTGCGCCGGGGTGCGCTGGATGTAGCTGTGCGTAACTGGGCGCCCGGAGTGCCTGTAATCCACTGGACGCTCCTTGATGAGCGCGCGACCCATTTTGAAGCTCCGACTCCTGGCTCATCGAAGTTGACTGCTCACCGCTTGGACTAGCTGGTGCGATACGACTTGGGCACGGGAAGCCCGAATCGGGCGCAAAGCTGCGCCACGTCAGAGAAGTCAACTGCGCGTGGGGTATATCCGGTGTGGCATCGCAGTGCCCACTCCGGGGCCTCGCAGCGCACGACCGTGTCGAGGATCTGGCCTACGCCACCGAGGTCGGCCGTAGTGAACTGATGTCCGTTCACGACGCTCCCGTAGTGAACGACTCCGTGGGCGAGCTCCTCGTACAAGTGAAGATCGACTCGCAGGTGCTCACCATCGTGTAGCACGAAGTTCCACGGTCTGTCGCCGCCCCAAGGCAGCACGCGGTCGATGCCGAGCCGGGAAAACGCGGCGATCAACGGGTCAAGGTCAGCTGCTGGAAGCCAGAGGTCGAGGTCGGAATGTTCGCGGGTCTGCAGGCCCAACAGCGCGTCAACGGCCCATCCGCCACCGACACAGGCTCGTACTTCGTGAGCATCAAGCTCCGCGATCACTGACAATGCCGACTCAGCTGTCATGACGTGCTTGTGCATCCGCCGCCTCCGATCTGCTCGCGGTCCTGTGAGCGATGACGCGGCGTGGTTGATGACCGCACGATCCCCGGGCATTCTGCCTCACCGGACTCTACCGACTGCGACAACGCCGTTCGAGGGATTTTGGTGGGCTTCATCGACCTGGCTGGGGGCGCCTTCGGGGAGCTCGGCGGGGTAGAGCTGGTCCATGCTGCCTTCGGGGAGGTAGCGACGGGGGAAGGCGATCCATTCGTCGTGCATCTCGAAGAGCACGGCGGTGACCAGCCGCTGCAGGGCGTCGTCGTTGGGGAAGACCTGGACGACGTCGGTGCGGCGTTTGATCTCCCGGTTGATCCGTTCCAGCGGGTTCGTCGACTGGATCTTCTTCCAGTGCCTCGGTGGGAAGTCCGCGAACGCGGTCAGGTCTTCCTTCGCCTCCAGCAGCATGGCTTTGACCTTGGGGAACTGGGTGCCGAGCATGTCGGCGACGGTGTCGAGCTGGGTGCGCACGAGCTTCGCGGTGGGCTGGGTGAAGATCGTGCGGATCGTTGCGGCGACCATCTTGCCGGAGTCCCGGTCGATCACGCTGAAGACGTTGCGCAGGAAATGAACCCTGCATCGCTGCCAGGCGGCGCCGAGCATGACCTTGCGGACCGCGGCGACCAGCCCGGCGTGCTGGTCGGTGACGACCAGGCGGACCCCGGACAGGCCGCGTTCACGCAGGGAGCGCAGGAACTCCTTCCAGAACGCCTCGCTCTCGCTGTCTCCGACCATCAGGCCGAGGACCTCGCGGTTGCCGTCCTCAGTGATGCCGGTGGCGACCACGACGGCCCGCGAGACGATCTGGTGGTTGACGCGCGCCTTGCAGTAGGTCGCGTCCAGGTAGACGTAGGGGAAGCGGACATGGTCCAGCGGGCGGGTGCGGAACGCGGTCAGCGGTTCGTCCAGCGCCGCGCAGATCCGTGAAACCTCCGACTTGGAGATCCCGCTGTCCCCGCCCAGTGCTTTCACCAGGTCATCGACGCTGCGGGTGGAGACGCCGTGCACGTATGCCTCCATGATGACGGCGTAGAGGGCCTGGTCGATGCGGCGCCGGCGTTCCAGGAGGCTGGGGAAGAAGCTGCCGGTGCGGACCTTGGGGATCTCCAGGTCCAGGTCGCCGGCGAGCGTGGTGAGTACCTTCTCACGGTGCCCGTTTCGGATGTTGGTCCGCGTCGGTGTGTGCTCGTTCCACTCGGCGCCGATGTGGGCACTCGCTTCGGCCTCGATCAGCTCCTGCACCATCCGCTCCGCGATGGCGCGGATCAGCTCGATTCCGTCAGTCGAGCGTAGTGACTCAAGCAGCCGTATCAGCTCAGACTGGGACAGGGCCATCGTGTACTCCTCGTGGTTGAACTGGCTGTTCACCAAGGAGAGTTACGCGGTGGCCCATCCCCTGTTCAGGGAGCGGTACTCACCCGTGGAAGTGCGCCCCGGGCAGACGCCCGCGCACTCCCACCCGCTGATCCCGAACACCACGACGAGGGACACGATCCCACGCCGCGTACTGTTCCTCGGGCGGCATAGCCGCGTAGCGGCGCATCTCCCTGAAGGCTGCCAGCTTTCCCTCGAAGACGAGCTGCCTCATCTCCTCGGTCAAGCGCAGCACCCCGATGCGCTGGTTGAACCACTGCTTGAGTCGGGGACCACCGGGCTCCCAGGAGCTCCCTCGCCCAGCGATCGGTCCCGGGGTTGCGTCCACCGGAGACCTTGTCTTCCACTACTCGGTGATACCGTATAGTGGTACTCGGTAGCACGTAGTACCGACAGGGCTGAGGAGCACCCGCGATGGACGACCTGACGGAGATGTTGAAGGGCACGCTCGAAGGGTGCGTGCTCGAAATCATCGACAGGGAGGAAACCTACGGGTACGCCATCACCCGTCAACTGAACGAGCTCGGCTTCACCGACGTCATCGAGGGGACCGTGTACACCATCTTGCTGCGGCTGGAGAGGAACGGGCTCGTTCAGGTGACGAAACGACCCTCCGGGGTCGGTCCGCCGCGCAAGTTCTATGCGCTCAACGACGCCGGACGCGAGGAACTCGCGAAGTTCTGGACGAAATGGCAGTACCTCTCATCACGCATCGACAGCCTCAAGGAGGGCGGGGGATGAACTTCTGGGAGAAGGTCACAGGCAGCGATCTCACCAGGGAATGGAAGGCGTTCGAAGTCCGGGCCGAGGCCCTGCCGGACGACTACCGGGCGGCGTGGGGACAGATCATCGCCCACCTCTTCCCCTACGGGGATTTCACCGGCCGCAACCTGATGCCGATCCTCGACGCCGCTCTGGGGCTGCTCGAAGTAGCAGCGGCGGATGGGCAGAGCGTCCACGAGGTGCTCGGCGACGACGTCCAAGGCTTCTGCACCGCGCTTGCCGGCGGAGAAGGAGCCCGGACTTATCGCGACCGGTGGCGCGAGCAGTTGAACAGGAACGTCGCGAGGAAACTGAGCCGGCTGGGAGGCTGACGTGAGCATCAAGGACATCATCGAAGGCAAGAAACAGTGGCGGGCGCACGTGGCCCGGGTCAAGGCACTCCCGCCGGACTACCAAATCGTTTACAAGGAGATGCAGAAGTACCTGTTCAAGGTCGGACCGGTCAGCCTGTCCGACGGGTCCCTCCTCTCTGGAATCGTTGACTTCTTCGAGGAGGGCGTCGCCGCGGGCAAGGGAGTTGTGGAACTCATCGGTGCCGACGTCGCCGCGTTCTGCGACGACCTGATCAAGGACTCTCCCACCTACGCGGATGCCTACCAGGAATCCATTCACGGGGAGCCCGGCGCGACCGGGAAGTGACAGCCATCGGAGCGGTTCGCGACACTGCCGGTTGCACCACGGGGGGGGTAGACCGTGTCCTATGTGGTGAGGCGGATCAATCGCTTGTAGCAGCACAGGCTCGATGCTTCGCTGCCGTCCGGACTTGCGTAGCAGGGACCGCAGCTGGGTGCGGGTCAGCCGGGCGGCCGTCGCCGGGTCCGGCGCAGCGGCGAGCACAGCCCGCGCTTCCCGGGAGTCAAGTCCGATGCCCCGGACCTGGAAGGCGATCAAGGCGGCCGGGAAGTACTGCTTGAGGTGGGAGCGGAGCTGATTGTTCAGCTGGGCCCGGTTCCACACCGCGTCCTGCTGGGCCCGGGCGAGGACTGAAATGGCCTGGGCCAGTTCGGAGTCGGCGGGCAACGGCCGGTGGACGGCGGCGGCCGTGCGCAGGATGTTGGCCAGCGCCATGGCATCGGCGTGGTCGGACTTCGCCCGGGCGACGCGGTGACGCTCACGGTAGCGGGCGACCGCCATCGGGTTGATCGAGTACACCTTCCGCCCGGTGGCCCGCAGACGGCTCTGTCACACCTGCTACATGTTCAGCCGCAGCCATGAGACGGCCGTCTGCACCGGCTGTCGGCGAGTCCAGCCACTGAAGTGGGAGTACTGCCGTCTGTGCTGGTGCCAGGCCCGGCTCAACGCCAAGACCGCCACTGGCATGCCGACCGTCAGCGGCGAGGTGATGACCCCGTGGCTCCGGGCCGTCCGCCATCACCAGCTCTTCTTCGTGGGACTGCACTACAGCAGAGGATCGGCTCTCACTGCCCTGCACCACGCCAGGGCACGAGAAACCTTTCGCAAGGCGCCGCCCGTGTCGTGCTCACGGCCGAGCACCGGTTGGAGGCAACTACCGCTGTTCGAGCAGGTTCCGCGCGACTATGGCCGGCTCGCCCCGGAGGCCGCCGACCTGGCTAGCCCATGGCTGGCCTGGGCGAAACATCTCGCCCACCAACTCGCCGAGGCCCGGGGCTGGGGACGCAACATCCGCTTCGCTGTGAACCGTGGCCTGGCCGTCGTCCTCACCGGTTACGTCGAGGGCGACGTCATCCGACACAGCGAGATATTCACCCCGCTCAGAGCCCTCGACCTGCGGGTCGGGCACATCATCACGGTCCTTGAGGAGATGGGAATCTTCCTGGACGACAGCGAACCTTCCTTCGAGCGCTGGCTCGCCGAGCGGTTGGAGGGTCTCGCCCCCGGCATCGCGGCAGAAGCCGAAAGCTGGACCCGGGTTCTGCGTGACGGCGGCCCCCGCAGCCTGCCCCGGCGACAAGGAACGGTCTGGCTCTACCTCAACCGAGTCCGCCCCGCCCTGCTGACCTGGTCGGACCGTTACGACCACCTGCGGGAAGTAACCCGCCAGGACGTCCTTACCCACATCAAGACCTTGCACGGTCACCACCGCGGAGACCAACTTGTCGCACTGCGTTCGCTGTTCGCGCGGGCCAAGCGATCTGGCCTGATCTTCCGCAACCCGGCGAGCCGGATCAAGGTCGGCCAGAACGAGTACAGCGTGCTCCAACCGCTCGCACCCGACCAGATCGAGCGCTCCGTCGCCGCAGCCACCACTCCAGCCGCGCGTCTCATCCTCGCTCTGGCCGCAGTGCACGCCGCGAGAGTCGCCCAGATCGGCACCCTCATGCTCGACGACGCCGACGTCGGCAATCGCCGGCTGACCATCGCCGGCCGTGTCCGCCCGCTCGACGATCTCACCCTGAAACTGCTGCTGGAGTGGCTGGAGCACCGCCGGAAACGGTGGCCGAACACGGCCAACCTGCACCTGTTGATCAACAACCAGACCGCCACGGGCACCGGTCGCGTCAGCAACCACTGGATCAGCGCACCTCTACGCGGTCAGGACGCCACTTTGGAGAGACTCCGCGTCGACCGCCAGCTCGAAGAGGCCATGGTTCGAGGCCCCGACCCGCTCCACCTCGCCGAAGTGTTCGGCCTTCACGAAAAGACCGCCATGCGCTACGCGGACTCCGCACGGGCTCTGCTGGAGCAGACGGCCGAGGCAGACCCTGCGGGTTGACCGCGAACCCACGGGACCATCCCTCAGAACCGGGAGACCGCACTTCCGCGAACTCGCGGGGATCTGCGCCCAGGGGTCCTACTTCGGGAACCAGGGGACGAGTAACCGGCGAGTAGGGCTTTGACCATATGAGTCATGCGCCCCCTTGAGCGTGCTTGCGCAGCCCGCTGCGACTTCTTCCGAGACTCGGAGCCGTTCATCCTGTTCATGCGCCCCAGTGCACTCGGGCGCACAAGGGCGCACGCATGCGATCGACGACTGCTAGAAGCGACCGTTTACAGGGGGGCGCACCGCCTCCTAACCCCACGAACGGCGCCGGCGGAGTCCACCAGGTCGCGTCAGCGTACTTCCATACCAGGCAGAGCCTACCCGTTCGTGATCTTGCCGAATGCGGAACGGGTAGGCCCCGAAACCCACGGAGGGGCTTGAAATGACGGTATAGGTGAGCACAACCGCACTGTGGGTCATCGCGGCAGCAGTGGCAGCTGGGGTCGTGGTCTACAGGTGGTCCCAGCGGCGGACGGGGACCGGGGTCCCGCAGCAACGGGGGGACCTCGGCCAAGCCGTCGGTGCGGCGGCGGCCGTCGGTGCACTCCTCGCCGCGGTGCTGGGACTCCCAGAGGGTGCGGCTACCGCGGATTCCGGGAATGCGCCGCCGGTGAAGTCGCCGACCAGCACGGCGCAGCCCTCGAACTCAGGGTTGCCGAGCCGATAAGCCGAGTTGACGTGACGCGCTCGGCCTCCGGGCGGGCGTCCGCCTAGACGGTCAGGTGAGACGGGCAATGGCGGCGGGAGGGGCGGGTGGACAGGCTGGCCGATGTCACGTCCGAAGCTCTGTGGCTCGCACAGCATCCTCGTGTTCAAGCCGAACCCACGGATGCGCCGACCTCAAGCAGACCGGTGGACCCGTGGGTTCAGGCTGAACAGTCCTCGGTTTCCTTGAACCCACGAGGATCCACGGCCTCGGGGAACATCGGTACAGCGGTTATCGGTGAGAACGATCTTGTTCGGGGTGTGAGGGCGCTGACCCTGTTCTCGTACTCGCGGCGGGCCTTGCGCTGGGCCGGGACCGCAGGGAGGCCCTGACCGCCGTCGAGCGGCTGGCAGCGGGCGAGGAGCCCTCGGTGCACGGCGGGGACGGCGCTGACGCGGAGGGTGTAGCCCTGGCCGCGCCGTACGGTCGCCCCCTGGTCGAGCGCGGCGCGCTCGGCGGGCTCCAGCTCGGCGGTGCGGAGGTAGTCGGCGACCTTGCCCGGCATGTCGAGGGTGACCGGCAGCTCCGGGGCGGGCGCGTCTTCCTCGATGGCGGTGCGGTCGGGCAGGAGGTCGGCGACGGCGGTACGGATCGCACCGCGGCTGACGCCGTGGTCACGGGCGAGGGCGGCGATGGAGCGGCCTTCCAAGTACGCGGTGCGTACGTCGTCGGTCGGCCCTTCACTGGCACCTCCTGGCGCCTGGTCAGTCAGCACCTCACCGAACAGCCGGCACCGCTGCGCACCCTGCGCCCGGACGCCCCTGCAGAGCTGGAGCGGCTCGTCGACCGGCTCTTGGCCAAGGACCCTGCCCAGAGGCCAGCCATTGCAGATGCGTGGGCCACTCTCAAAGAGATCAACGACCGGTACTTCGGATCCACCCCGCCCAGCCGCGGCAAAGACATCGCCCACGACATCGACGTCACCCCGGCGGAAGCCACCGACGGCGCGATCATCCCCCTGCGGATCACTGCCCCACAAGCCCTGCCCCGCCTGTGCCACCAGGACAGACGCGAACGCGGCGCGGGCCAGCACGACCTGCAAGGGAGAGGGCCGACTCATCCGGGAGCAGCACACCCACAAGGTCCGCATCCCCGCGGGCATCAAGGACGGCCAGAAGGTCCGGATCCGCGAGCTCGGTGGCCCCGGCAAGCACGGCGGTGCGCCAGGAGACCTGTACGTCACCGTGCACGTCGTCGAGTGATCAACTCTCGGACTCCGGCGCTCCGGCACCGGGCGCTGCCTTGCTGGACGGGGCGGCCACGGGAAGACACCAGCCCACCCAGGCTGGTGCCACCTCAGCGGAGCGATCCGCTGACGCTCTTCACCCTCAATGATCATCACCAGCAACCGGGCGCCCAGCGACTGGTATCCCCTCTTTCCCAACCCGGTCGTCGCCGAGTCTCTCCTCGACCGGCTGATCAACGCCAGCCACCAGGTCATCATGAACGGCCCCAGCTACCGACCCAACAATCGGCCGAAGGGTCCCACCGACCCGACCAAGCCCCGGCCAAGTAGGCGAACCCACCTCAGGGGCTGGGCGGTTGCGTGGCCACAGCCCCTGGGGAATTACCGTCGACAGGCTCCAGGCTCACAGCCACCGCTGGGCGGCCTCGACGCTGTCGCCGCCGCTCGTGTTGAACGCAATCGCCGCCTTCGGCGCATGCCGTCGAACCAGATTCACGACCTGCTCAAAGAGCGGCATGAGCGGCTCCGGCTTGCGGATCCCACCCCCGATCACGACGACGTCCCAGGCCTGCTCGGACAGCGCTGCAACGATCGTCGACTCGGCCGACTCATCCAGCTCGATCAGCGTCATGGACGCATCGATGGCGTATTCGCCGAATCTGGCCAGCTCCTGCTCCAGGGCCGCTCGGATGGCGTCTCCGTCCATCCCGGGCACTGCACGCGGGTCGATTCCAAGAATAAGAACGCGGGGCATGCCCAAGAAGACGATCAGTCGATCGTCCAAGTTCCCGACGGACGAGGCCGGTGCCCAAACGGAGGGACGACGCCCTGGGGGATTACGTGAAGTTAGCCGTGGGGAATTACGTGTGACCGTCGACAGAAGGACCCGCAGGTGGTGTTCGACCACATCGACCGGTATGGCGAGACGTCGGCCCGGCGGCTGTTCACCGGACGGTTCGTGGACCAGGTCCGGCAGATGTCCGGCCTCGGGCACCTGAACCTCGGCTACATCCCGTGGGGGCAGGCATGAGCAGCGGTGAGACGTCCGGTGGGGGACCTGGCCCGGATCGCGCTGCGGGCCGCGATGGTGCAGGCCCGCCGGAACGGCGGCGGCCAGAAGGCGAAGGCGCGGCCTGCCCGTGTTCGCCGCAGAGGTCAGGAGTTGTTCTTGATGGCGTTCATGATGGATTCCGCCAGTTGACCGGAATGCGCGAGAGGATCACGTACTGGCAGTTCTCCGGGACTCGCCCACCTTTTACTCCCGTCGGGTTGCGTGACTGCGCTGCTGTCGCATAGCAGCGACCATCCGAAGTCGGAGAGGTCGAAGTAGTACAGCTCGCCCCCGACGCGGATGCGGATATGGCAGCCGCAAGGATCATGCGGGCGCCCCTGGGCGTGGTCATTCTCGCGAGTATGCAGGCGGGCGCACGGTCGCCGCCGTCCGGAGCCAGCACATATGCACCCGGCCGACGTCATCCGCCCCCGAGCCTGAACGAGATTCGCCGCCTGTACGACCGGATCGTCCTCGCCCCCGGCCGCACCGCCCAGACCTGGCTCGCCATGCACTGGCACCACTGGCGCACCCGCCACCAGACCCCTGCCCGCGCCAGCCACTACCGCACCCGGACCGCCCGCGCTCACTCACCGTAAAGCAACCGGCTGTAGTACTAGTGGTGCGATCGAACGCAAATTCACCCAGATGTTCGCGTCCGATGCACCACGTGAGCTAATGCGCGGGAAGTCGCACCAAGCCAATAAAGTCAACATGCCAGGCTGAATGCATGAAGGTTCCGAACGCCGTAACCCGAGACCGACTTACAGGAGCGCTGTGCTTCGTTCTGCTCTTCGCGGTAGCGCTATGGGCGGTATGGATCATTCCTGTACGGTTGACAGCACATCCGCGCATCACTGATCCCGTACAGCGGCAAAAGGCTGCAGCCGATGTTCGAACGGGGCTAGTCGCATTCCTGGCGCTCCTAGGAGCATCTGGTATCGGCTGGGCGTACTTCACAAACAAAACCCTGAAGCTAACCCGGACAACCCAGATCACAGATCGCTATTCAAAAGCAGTTGAGCAGCTCGGAGACGATAATCCAGACATCTCCATTGGCGGAATTTACGCCCTGAGGCGGATTATGAAGGATAGTCCAGAGGATGAGGACGGCATCGTCGCTGTACTCTCCGCATTCGTTCGCCGCAGAGGTAAGCGCGAAGCAGATGGGGCTACACCATGGCCGCCACTCGAATCGGAACGAGACTACTTTAAACCGTCCTTTCGAATCCAAGCGGCGCTAACCGTTCTGGCGAGCATATCAGGGGCCTCAGACGTAGTCGACTTGCGCGACACGGATCTTCGCGGCGCCAGACTGAGAGGTGCGAATCTCGGTAACGCCGTTTTGCGCCGCTCCTTTCTCGCTGGCGCTCACCTGGATCGAGCGTACCTCGCTGGCGCAAATCTCGTGGGAGCCGACTTGACAAAGGCCCACATGGACGGAGTAACCCTAGAGAACGCCGAGATAAGGAGAGCCACCCTCATCAAAGTCCAGGGCCTGGCAAACGTGTCCTTTGCTGGAGTTGACCTGGAAGAGGCAAATATCGAGGATGGACTACTCAGCAAGGTACAGCTCGCAGAGGCAAAGAATGGAAGTACGATCAACCTCCTTGCGCGTGACCCCAATACACTGAGCGTCGATTACAAAAACGCCGTCCTTTCATTCTACGATTCCCTGCCCGATACCGTCGCGAAAGAAGAATTCCTACATCAAGAGAAACTGGAGGTGTCGCAGCTCAATGAATGGAAACGCGGCGTGCAGCCACTGCCGATTCCCTGCCCCGCCGCCCTCATCCCGGACGCCACGGGCACGGCCGCTTTCCATGATGCGTACCGGAATGCCATGGCGCACAACGCCGTGTTCGTCGCCATCGAATCCGAAAGACGTCGGCGATGGGCCGTGAAGGCAGACACGCTCACCGTCGGCTCCGGCCATGCAGTCGCCGATGCAGTCAACGAAGAAGTCCAAGGCGCAATCTCACGGCTGGTGCAAAGCCATGAGGTCGAATGGGGCGCTTACACGGGACCGATCTACTTCAGGATGCACGGGGTGCGGAGCGAAGAACGAGCCCGCGAGCTCGCCGCCGCGCTTCATGCCGCCCTGTACGGAGATCCGGAACCCCTGGCCCGTGCGGTCCCTGAGCGGGCGGCCCGACCCTCGTCAGCCTCCCGCCCGGGTGAATCTTGCGCTGGGCTGCGTGCACCACACCTGTTGCACCGCTATGGTCGTCCCAACCGCTTCTGAGCTGCATGAACTCGAACCGCACGCTCGCGGCGCCCTGGAGAATCGACCGCCATCCCCGCGACCTGGCCCAGCTCATCGCGCTCCGGGCTGCCGCGCTGTACGGCGTCCAGACGACCATCGGCGGAGGCAACTCCATCCTGATCGCCGCCATGGCCGCCGACGCCACCCCACCCGGCCGCATCACCATCGTCGACCCCACCTCGGCCGCGATCGCCGCCTTCCTCAACCCCCGCCCCGTCCACGCCTTGCCCGGCATCGGCCCCGCAACCGCCACCCTCCTGACCCGGCACGGCCTGCACACCATCGGCGCCCTCGCCGCCACCCCGTCACTCACCCTGCAGCGTCTCCTCGGCAAAGCCACCGGCCGAGAGATCGCCGACCGAGCCCGCGGCCACGACCCCCGCCCCGTCACCCCCCCCACCGCCCCCTGTCGGGCTCGAAAAGTCATCGCTGCAGGTCAAGCCACGTACTGGTACTGGTTGATGACTCCGCTGAGGATGCGGGTGCGCAGGAGGTTGTACGGCGCACCCTCGGGCAGGACCGGCTCCCTATCCGTGCCTTGGGGTGGCCGTTGGTCTCGTGATCTGTGTGGCCGGTGTCGGTTGTAGTGCTCCTGGTACTCCGCGAGGACGCGTCGGGCGTGGGCCTCGTTCATGATCAGAACGTGGTCGAGCGCTTCGCGTCGGATTGTGCCGATGACGCGCTCGCAGTGGGCGTTCATGCGCGGCGCCTGGGGCGCGCTGAGCAGCACCTGCAGGCCTTCGGACTTGAAGACGGCGTCGAAGGCGTCGGTGTACTTGCTGTCGCGGTCACGGAGCACGAAGCGAAGCGACTCGACGCGGCTGCCGAGGTCGGTGGTGAGGTTGCGGGCCTGCTGGGTCGCCCATTGCGCGGTGGGATGGGCGGTAACGCCGGTGACGTGGCGCTTGCGGGTGCCGTGTTCCAGGAACGCCAGCGCGTACAGCCGCCTGCCAGTGATGGTGTCGACGTGGAAGAAGTCCGCCGCGATGATCCCCTCGGCCTGGGTGGTCAGGAATTCGCGCCAGCTCGGGCCGGTGCGACGCGGAGCCGGGTCGATGCCGGCTGCGTGCAGGATCTGCCAGACCGTGGACGGCGCGATCGGATGTCCCAACCGGGCCAGCTCGCCCTGGATCCGCCGGTGGCCCCACCGCGGGTTCTCACGTGCCAAACGCAGGACCAGCTTCTTGAGCACGGCCGCCGTCCGTGGACGGCCGGTGCAGCGGCGTCGGGCGGAGTTGTCCCACTGCTTGGCGATCACCCTGCGGTGCCACGCCGGCAGCGTCCCCGGGGTGACCGGGAAGACACGCCTCCAGTCGCAGCGCGGTATCAGCGACGACAGCGCAGCCAACCAGAACCGGTCCGCGGGCTCGTAACGGACCGAGCCCCCAAGTTGCCGTCGCAGCACAGCATTCTCGTGCCGTAGCACCAGCAGTTCGGCGTCCTTGGCCGTGTTGCGGCGCAACAGGACGCCCGGCACGGATAGCAACGCGCGGGTGATCCGGTACACCATCGAGACGATCACCACTGCAGCATCTCAACCACCAGCCTGCGCCTTGCACACGACCCCACCTGCAGCGATGACTTTCCGAGCCCCACAGGCGTCGGTGCTGTTCACCGCCTCCTTCCAGGCGACCATCTCCCTGGGCGCACTGGCTGGCGGAGTCGTCGTCGACCACAGCTCCCCGTCCCTGGTCATGGCCCTCGGCGGGATCGCCGCCGTCCTCATGGTTCTGGCCGTGTGGGCCCATCTCGCGCTGCGCCTGACCTGGCAGGACAACACCTGACCAGGCGCCCCCTGAGAATCGCTTTCTGCCCCTGTTAGCTTGATCTTTAACCTCGCCGGGTCACCTGACCTGCTGATCTTGGCTGTTTCGTGAGACAGCAGGGCGGCCGTTCTTCACGCTTCGAGGTGTCGAGCAACGTCGCGTGAAGGAACGGCCGCTGGGAACAGTCTGGCTTCTGTAGGTCCCGCTGACGCCGCGCTGAGCGTGCTGTCCCACTTTCGTGTCGAGTTCTACGACTTCCTCTACACCCCGGCGGATGCGCTCTTCGAGCTCACCGACGCGGTGCTGTGGTCAGACGGGCCGGGGACGTCGCTGGTCGAGTTGACCCTCACGACCGAGCACCGGCGTGGGCACGGAGCGATGTACGACGCGGTCAACCACGGCTGGCTGGAGCCGCGCCGCCTGCGCAGGCTGCTGGCCTCCACGCCGCTGCCGCGTGCCGCCGACGGGCGGATCGTGCTCGCGGTGGACGTGAGCAGCTGGCTGCGTCCCGACGCCCCACCGCAGCATCCTGCCCGGCGGCGACCGGGACGAAGCCGAGCGCACCCGCTCGTGGTCACCTCTGTCAGTGTCGGGCATTACAGTCCCCATGTACGTGACATGACAGCTGTGAGTGCAGAGGCCGCTTGGCTGCTCCTGGTCGGTCTAGCGGTGGTCGGTGCGATGGTGGTGCTCGCCGACGGACGCCTACGTTGGTATCCCACGGCTCTGCTGCAGTGGTTCGTGGTTTTCACGCTGGCACAGGGGCTGTACGCAATGCTCCTGGTCAGCGGGCTGATCCCGCAGGCTGAGGCTCCGGCCGTCCGCATCGTGATGCTGCTGACGTGGATCGCCGGCGTTGGGCTCGCGGTCTGGAAGGGCCGACGAGCCGTGCTCGGCAGATGGGCGGATCGACAGCTCGTCCGAGTCCTGGGCGACGTCAACCTCCTTCCCCGGATCACCGCTCTGCACCGCCGTGCCGAGGGCGCGGAGGCCAGGGAGCCCCTTCTGCAGGAGGCCCGGACCGCGCTGGGCCGTCGTCGCGGCCGCGTTGCGTTGCTGTCCTTCCAGAAGGTGCTTGAGCAGATGGAGACGGAGTGCCGCACCAGCGAAGAGTGGTCCGAGCTCCGCTCCCGGACCCGCGCGTTGGTGACCAATTTCGTCGGCGGCTCGAAGGCCAGCCAGGCGCCCTCTGCCGCGTGACCGGGGCCGCTAGATCAGCTCGTCCAGGTCTTGATCTGAGCGGCGACCTCGCGCACCGGGAGCCCGTCCCGGGCGGCGCGGGCCAGCGGGAGCACGGTGTCCAGGCCAGGGCTCACCGGAAGGCCGCACGCCGACAGGTAGGCCGCGGTCACGGTTGCCGCGAAGAGGAGGTTCCGCATCTCCAGGCTCGGGTTTCTCGCCAGCTCGCACAGCAGCGCCGCGGCCTTGTGATGGGGTTCGGGGTAGACCTGGTGGTCAAGGATCTCCGCCCGGTGACGTGCTTCCGCCGCTACGGGGACGCCGTAGTCGACGACCTGGGGGTCTCCCGGAATCTGCTGCGCCACTGCCAGGATCCACGCGAGGTCAATCCGGAGGTTCACGCGGCGTCCTTCGGTGCCGTCTTTGCCGGGGTCTCCGGGAGGCCGGGGTACCGGTCCTCACCGACCTCCGCATCGAACACGTCCGTGTACGCGGCCAGGAACGATGCGGCGCCGGCCATGAAAGCCGCGCGCGACTGATTCACGTCCGCCTCGATCAGGTCGGCCACGTATCCCTGAAGACTCAGGCCGCGGCGTGCAGCCCGCTCCTCAGCGGCCGCCCTCACGTCGTCGTCCAGTCGGACATTCGTCTGCTTTGCCATACCCACCACCTTAGCTAGCCACTGATACCGCTGGCTAGCAATCGGCTGGACAGGAGTCGGCACCACAAGATCGCCGACCAGCCCGCCTGGAAGGTCTCCGAATGCTGGGAATCCACCCACCGGCATGGGCAGCCCTGGAATGATGAATCCCCACATCGCACCAGATCGCCAAGGGGACGAACAGGCTCCTGGGCCGGACCGGAAACCCCACCGCTTCCAGACCCCCAGCGTCTTCGCCCAGTACGCCGGCACCGCTCCCATCGAGATCGCCAGCGCCGACCGCGCACGTCACCGCCTGTCCAGGCACGGTGAAGCGCCCCGGGTTTGATGGAGACATTGATGTGCCCCGGAAGGATGCCGTTCATGTCTGCTCCCATCTCGTGTGCGTAACGGGACAGCGGGCGCTTGGCGGCGCTGAGCTGCAGGCGGCGGGGTCGATCACACAGTGGCGTGTCCGGAAGAGTGAGGGCGTTTCCGCACGCCCCAGGGGAGGGGCCGTCCGGCCCAAGCGGATCGCCACGAGGCCGTGCATGCTGGATCTACAGGCGATACCGGAGACCTTGCCATGGTGACCCGGCGGCAGGGACCGGCCGCTGTGGGGAAGCTCCGACGAGGAGTGAGGGAGCATGGCCGAACAGACACCGCCGGATGTCACGGACCAACCTCTGCAGGGCGACCTCGGGCGGCGCATCGAGCGGCGGCGCAGGGAACTTGGGATCACCCGTGAGGAAGTCGCGTTCCGTACCCACATGTCACCCAGCTATGTCGCGCACCTGGAGCAGTCCAGCACGGCGGCACCGGAGGCGAGCACCCTGCTCTGGCTGGCCGGAGCCCTGCGAACCACTCCCACGGAACTCGGCGGCGGAAACGTCGACCTGCCACCCGGTATCGGGCGCGCCGCTCGAAGTCCTCGCCTCACCGAACTGAATGAGGAGGAGTGCCGCAGACTGCTCTCGGCGCATGGCGTGGGTCGCCTAGCGGTGCCCACCGAAGCAGCACCGGTCGTCGTCCCCGTCAACTACTCCGTCGTCGACGACGCCGTCGTGTTCCGGACCCGGGCGGACTCGGTACCCGCCCAGGGACGCGGCCGCGAGGTGGCCTTCGAAATCGACCGCGTGGACGACGCGTTGAGTCAGGGCTGGAGCGTCCTGGTACGCGGGCCGGCCGAAGCCGTGACCGACCCCGCCGCCGTACGCCGCTACGCCGAGCGCGCCTACAGCGAGCCGTGGGCCGGAGGGGTACGTGACCTGTGGATGCGAATCGAACTCACCGCAGTCACGGGGCGCCGCATCGACACGTGGTGAGCTATCCCGGCAGGAGCCCGGACAGGTCCGCCGCATGCACCTGGCTTGCCGGACATCCCGTCATCGTGGGCCCGGCAGGCTCCCGAGCCTCGCCGCCGAACGGGCCGCTGCGAGGCCCTGCGCCCTGTGGTGCCGGCGCTGCCGGGTCCTCGCATCCAGAACCGAGGTCGGCCTGCCCATACGCTCCGGGTGTTCCGGGCGGGGCGAGTGACGGCCCCCGCCCGGGACGCCCGGAAAAGCCGATGTTGGTGCCGGATGCCGGGCAGGGCGAGATGGGTGTTGGCCGCACGGGCCCAGGACCGCCTCTCAACTTTCGCAGCCGTGCGGCCGTTGCCACGTCACTCGACGGCAAGCCCCCAGGAAGAGGCGGAACGCCCTGGCCACAGGGGCAAGGGCCTCAGCAGGGCCCAGGGGAACCCAGGGGATGTCGCACAGTACGGGCTCGCCGTGGCGGGCCTTGCCCGCGCAGCGCAGGCCGTGGGCTGCTCCAGGGCCTTCAGCGAGCTCCGGACGTCGAGCGATCAAGCACGGGCGTACAGCCCGACGTGCACGTTCCGACGCGCGAAGTCACTGGCGACTACTCCGGCCGGGCGGCCGCGAGGTGGGCGTCCACGGCGACGACACCGTCGACGCCCTGGCACAGGCCCACGACCGCCGGGACGAGACGCGGTTCCGGGACGTGACCCCGCAGAGTGACGGCACCGTCCCGGACCTCGACGGTGACAGTGCCCTCTTCCAGGCCGAGGATGCGCCCCAGGACGTCCCGCTCGACCTCGTCGCGGATTTCGACGTCGGAGCGGATGAAGGCGTTCAGCAGGTCGCTGCGGCTGACGATGCCGGTCAGGAGCCCTTGGTCCCCGACGACCGGCAGTTGCTTGACGTGCCGCCTGCGGAGTTCCCGCGCGGCCCGGGGGATCGTCCAGTCGGCTCGGGCGGTGAAGACAGGGCTGCTCATGAGCGCGCCCGCGGTCCGGGCCCGGGCCTTGCCCCACGCGCGCTCGTCGTTCCCGTCCTGCCCCCGCGGATCGGGCCTGCCGGTCTCGTGCCGCAGCACGTCGGACGCGGACACGACGCCGATGGGGGCGCCCTCGTCGTCGATGACCGGGGCCGCGGCGATGTCGTTAGCGTCCAGCAGGGAGGCGATCTCGTGCAACGGTGTGTCGGAGCGGAGAGTGATGACTTCTTCGGTCATCACGTCACCGACCGTGCGGCGGTGCAGCATGGCATCGGCCTCCTCCGCTTCGCGACGGCGCGGCGCCCCGGCCTTCGCGGCCGCTCGTCCACACCTGTCTCCCTACCCATGACAACACCGCGTCGCCTCGGCGACCAGTGCTGCTTACCGCCGACAACGCCGCAGGTCAGGGACTCGTAGGCGCTCACCACATGGCCGAGGCGCTCAACGGCACCTTCAAGGCCGAGCTGATCGAGATGCAAGGACCATGGCGAGACGTCGACCAGGTCGAGCGGACGATCTTCCAGTGGGTCACCTGGTGCAACGAGGAACGGCTCCACTCCGCCCTCGACTACGTACCGCCCGCCGAGTACGAACGCGACTGGTGGCGACAACAGGAAGCCACCCAGCAGCCCGCCTGAAACAAGATCACCGGACTCTACGAAACCCGGGACAGCTCAGCCGCCGGGTACAGCGCCGCCACGGCCGGAACGCTGTCCTCGGCGGTGACCTCGAACTGGAAGCCGCAGCGTAAGCCGGGGCCGCTCTTCGCCTCGCTTGGTTGGTTCTTGAAGTGAGTGGGGAGGGTGGGGAGCGAAGAGCAGGTCTTGATCACCGGCGGATAGGCTCAGGCCATGACCAGTGACTGGCGGAAGGACCGGATCGGGGCTGCTCTGCGGGGCGAGAATCCGACTGTCTTGCGGCAACTTGAGTCTGGTTTCGCGGCGATCGGCGACGTTCAGTTCCTGCCCGGGTACTCAGTTCTCCTCGTGGACGAGCCGGGTGTTCAACAGCTGTCTGACCTGCCCAAGGCTAAGAGGCTGTCGTTTCTGTCCGGCATGGGCCAACTGGGAGAAGCCGTTGAGCGGGCCTGCCGGCGGTTGGACCCCGAGTTCCGCCGGGTCAACCTGGAGATCCTCGGCAACACGGACCCGTTCTTGCATGCCCATGTCTGGCCGCGGTTCGAGTGGGAGCCGGCTGAGCTGGTAGGCAAGCCGGTGTGGCTGTATCCGGGTGACCGGTGGAGTGACGAGCGGTTCAGGCTCGGCCCGCAGCACGATGCGCTGAGGGATGCGATCGGCAGTGAACTGGACCAGCTGATGGCCTGACGGTATGGGCCCGCCGACCGTCAGGTCGGCGGGCCCATTGATCAGTGACCGTCGGTGGACGTCATGGAGTCCTTCGCAGCGGAACGATGTCGGGGATGGCCGCGGGGACAGAAGGGCGGGCGGCTTCCGGGGTCGCCAGCAGCGCGACGATGGTGACCGGCTGCTGGCAGTGAGGACAGTTCCGGGTCGCGGTCGGCTCCAACGGGTCGCGTTCCAGGGCGGGTTGGCGTGATGTCGCAACTGTGCTGTGCGCGGCGATTGCTGGCGCGGCCGCGTTGATCCCGCAGAGTCCGAGCACCGGCGCGACGCCCTGCCCCGGCACCGCGAGCGCATGTATGTCGGCTACGGCACGAGCAGCCCGCCCAGGAGGGAGGACAAGGACGGAATGGCAGCCCGGCCCTCGTGGTGGTCGAGGGACGTGCACGCCTCCAGGAGGACACCCGTGCACCGCGCGCCTAGCATGAAATTGCAGGTCACGAGGGGGAGGGCAGGAGTATGCCCGGTCCCGTCATCTGGAGCGGCCACATCGTGTTCGGCTTGCTCACGGTGCCTGTCAGCCTGGTCAGCGCCGTCAAGCGCGGCGGAACGCCGCTGCACCTGGTCCACGTCTCCGGCGGTTGCTACGGCAGGATCCGCTGCCGGAAGGTGTGTGAGCTGGAGGACCGCGTGGTCGCCGACCAGGACATCGGCCGTGGCTACGAGACGCCCGCCGGCATCGTGCCGGTCACCGACGCCGACCTCGACCATCTGCCACTGGCCACCGCCCACGCGATCGAGCTGCTCGGCACGCTCCCCACCGAGGCGATCGACCCGCTCCGGGTCGGCGCCGCCTCGTACTACCTCGCTGCGTCCACCGCGTCGGCCGCTACCGTGCGGCCGTCTGTACTGCTCGTGCAGGCACTCGCCCGCCGTTCTCAGGTCGCGATCGTCAAGTACGCGGTTCGGGGCGACCGTGAGCGGCTCGGCATGCTTCGCCCCCTGAACGGCGTCTTGGCACTCAGCGCTTTGCGCTGGAGCGACGAGGTCCGCCCCGCGGCCGGCGTCGTGCCGTCCCGTACCGCTGTGGTCGAGGAGGAGGAACTGGCCGCCGCTCGACCTCATTGAGGTCCGCAGTGTCGACGCGTTCGCCGAGATCCCCGGCCTTACCGACCGCTACGCTCAGGCCCTCGAGGGTGCCTTGGACGATGAGTTCGCGGATGAACTCCGCGAGGGCGGCGAAGACGTGGAAGACGAGCCGTCCGCCGGGGGGTGTCCAGGTTCTCGTGCAGCGAGGTGAAGCCGATCTCGCGTGTGCGGAGTTCGGCGACCGTGTTGATGAGGTCCTGGAGGCTGCGGCCGTAGCGATCGAGCGAGGGGACCACGAGGTGTCGCCGGCGTCGAGGAAGGCGTGGCACGCCTTCAGCTCCGGGCGCAGGTCGCTCAGGCTCGTCGGGGCGATCACTCTTCTGGCAAGTGCGGTGTGGGGGAGCAGTTGTGCAACGGGCCCCGTTGAAGTCCGCGGCGGCAGGCGCGTGGACGTGGACGCCCCGCCAAGGCTGGCTTGCTTTGCGGTGTCTTGCTGTCTCTGTCGTCCATTAGGGTTCATGATCGCGAACGCGGTGGCTGTATGCCCGTGGACTCGGAGTGAACACGGGGGAGAGGTACGGGGATGGGTTACACGATTCCGGGATGGCTCGATGAGGTCCTGGACTTCATCGGGATCAGGTTCCCGAACGTGGACGAGGACGACTACCGCGAAATGGCCGATGCCATGAGGGAGTTCGCGGACAAGTTCGAGGGCCACGGCGCGGACGCGCACAGGGCTGTGTCCCGGATCCTGTCCTCGTCCCAGGGCTGGGCCGTCGATGCGATGGAGAAGCACTGGAACCAGGTCAAGGCCAGTCACCTGGAGAAACTCCCCGAACTGGCCCGCTTGTTCGCGGACGCGTGCGACGGCCTCGCCGAGATCATCTTCTGGATGAAGACGAAGGCGGAGGCCGAGCTGGCACTCATGGCCGGTTCCGCGGGTCTGTCCATCGGGCTCGCGTGGGTAACCGGCGGCCTGTCGGCGGTGCTCGGCGCGGCCGAGATCACGGCGATGCGGCAGGTCGTCAAGCGGATCCTCGACGAGGCGGTGGGCCGAATCGTCGACGAGGTGATCGCGAAGGTCACCGAGCCGGTCAACGCCAAACTGGAGGCGATGGTCGAGGACATGGTCCTCGACCTGACCAAGGATGCCTTCTCACTGCCGCCCGCTGCAGGCAGTGGCGCCGGGCATGGTGGCAAGGGCGGGCACGGTGGGATGCAGCTCGCCTCGGCCGGCGGCGCGGGTGTCCCAGGCAGTGACGCGGGCGACACCACCAAGATCGACCACGTTGAGTTCGAGCACGGCGCGGGCAGGGTATTCCTGCACGGCAGCGAGATGCACACCGCCGCGTCCTCACCTTTGGGGCGGGTCAGGGGGGCGTTCGGCCGTAGCAAAGGCCGCGACCCCTTCACACGGGTCTTCGACGACGTACTGCACGGTGCGATCAAGGGCTCGGAGAAGGCCCTGAAAAGGATCTCCACGCACATCACCGAGACCATTCCGGGCCGGGTGAAGGCCACTTCCCGCCTGCACGAGGGCATAGACCTCGATGTCCGCGACCGGATCAACGCCATCAACGGCGGCAGGAATGGCGCAGGAGATGACGGCGTAGGCACCCGCCTGGCCGGCCTGGGCAAGCGCCGACCCGGATCCCTCAAGGACGCGCTGGCCAATGCGCGCGGGAAGGCCGTTGCCCTGACCCGGCGCCGTTGCAAGACCGACCCCGTCGATGTCGCGAGTGGCGAGATGGTGCTGTCCCAAAGCGACCTGGGTCTGCCGGGCGTGCTGCCTTTGGTGCTGCGGCGCACCCACATCTCCGGTTACCGCTACGGGCATTGCTTCGGGCCGAGCTGGGCCTCGACGCTCGACGAGCGCCTGGAACTGACGGGCGCCGGTGCGATCTGGGCTCGCGAGGACGGTTCGATTCTCGTCTATCCCCGAGTGCCGACCTCCTTGGACGATCCGGTCGAGCCGGTCGAAGGCGAGCGCGTTCCACTCACCTATGCCGATCGCAACGCGCTGGGTGAGGTCACCTACGCCACCACCGACCCGTACTCGGGCTACATACGCCGCTTCGTCGGCAGCCCCTACACCTCCGGCGGTCTGTACTGGCTCAACGAGATCGAGGACCGCAACGGCAACACCGTACAGATCGTCCGCGACGACGAGGGTTTGCCCAGCGCCGTCGTCCACTACGGAGGCTACGACGTGCGGGCCACCTGGGACCGGGCGAGCGGCCGCGTCGCGGCCCTGGAGCTGCGCACCGCGAACGGCCCGGTCAAAGTCGCCTCCTTCGGCTACGACGACGGCGATCTGAGCGAGGTCACGTCCTTCTCCGACACCGTTCCACTGCGTTTCACCTACGACAACGAGCACCGGGTGACGTCGTGGACCGACCGCAACGGCCACACCTACGCGTACGTGTACGACGCAGCGGGCCGGGTCGTGGAGACGATCGGTCCCGACGGGACGCTGTCCTCACAATTCGCCTACGACACCGCCGAGCGCGTCACCCGGTTCACCGACTCGACCGGCGCGGTCACCGTCACCGGGCTCAACGCCCTCGGGCAGACCGTCTCCGAGACCGACCCGCTCGGCCACACCGTCCACTTCGTGTGGGACCGCCACGACAACCTGCTGGAGCGCACCGACCAGCTCGGTGACACCGCCTGTTTCACCTGGGACGATCGGGGCAACCTGACCCGGATCCAGTTCCCCGACGGCACCGAGGCGACGACCCGCTACAACGAACTCAACCTGCCAGAACAGGTCACGGGGACCGACGGCACGACCTGGCACCAGTCCTTCGACGAGCGCGGCAACCGCACCCGGATCACGGCACCGGACGGCACCGAGACACACTTCTCCTACGACGCCCGCGGCGCACTGCTCACCCTGACCGATCCGACCGGCGCGACCGAGCACCTCACCAACGATGCGGCAGGCCTCGTGCTGACCCGCACCGACCCCTACGGCCACACCGCGTCCGTGGAACGCGACGCCTTCGGCCGCCCCGTCCGTGCCACCGCCCCCGGTGGCGCCACCACCCTCCTGGAGTGGCTGCCCCAGGGCTGGCTTGCCCGCCGCGTGGCCCCCGACGCGTCCGAGGAACGCTGGACCTGGGACGCCGAGGGCAACTGCACGTCCCACACCGGACCCAGCGGTGCCGTCACCCGCTTCGAGTACACGCACTTCGACCTTCTCTCCGCCCGCACCGGCGCGGACGGCGCCCGATACTCATTCGCCTACGACACCGAGCTGCGCCTGACAAAAGTCCTCAACCCACAGGGCATGACCTGGAATTACACCTATGACGCGGCCGG
The DNA here is from genome assembly GCF_055584345.1 of Streptomyces sp. NPDC104106. Lineage (NCBI taxonomy): Bacteria > Bacillati > Actinomycetota > Actinomycetes > Kitasatosporales > Streptomycetaceae > Streptomyces > Streptomyces sp. NPDC104106. The sequence continues at coordinate 3,737 of NZ_JBVJMF010000018.1, read as the reverse complement.
CAATCTGACCTCCGAGTCCGACTTCGACGGACGCACGGTCACATACGAATTCGACCCGGTGGGCCGACCCACCGCACGCACGACACCACTCGGCGCCCGGATCACCAGCGAGTACGACGTGATGGGCCGCGTCATCGCCAAGGACGTGGCAGGCCGGCACACCCGCTACACCTACGACGCGGCCGGCCGCGTCAGCTCGCTGATATCGCCCACCTCCACGCTGACCCTGGAGCGCGACGTCGTGGGCAGGGTCATCGCCGAGACCGTCGACGGGTGCACCACCCGCTTCGCCTACGACGCCGCCGGACGGCGCACCACACGCACCACGCCCACCGGCGCCGTGACGCGCTCCACCTATGACGCGGTGGGCAACCGCACGGGCCTGCTCAGCGAGGGCCATGCCCTGACCTTCACCTACGATGCGTGGGGCAAGGAGCTAACCCGCAGCTTCGGACCCGCCGAGGCACCGGTCACCCTCACCTCAGGGTGGAACGACATGGGCCGGCTGACCTCACAGCTGCTGACCGCCGGCGGCCGGACCCTGCGGGCCCGGACCTACGACTACCGGGCCGACGGCTGCCTGGAGCGGATCTTCGACGAACTGAGCGGTACGAGCCGCAGCTTCGACCTCGACTCGGTCGGCCGCCCCCTGCGCGTCACAGCACAGAACTGGTCCGAGGCGTACTCATACGACAGCGCCGGCAACGAGGCCCATGCCCAGTGGCCCGATCAGGCCGCGCGCACCGAGGCCCGCGGAGAACGCACCTACGAGGGCACACGCGTCCTGACCGCCGGACGGATCCGCTACGAGTACGACGCAGCGGGACGCACCACACTGCGCCAGAAAACACGGCTGTCGAAGAAGCCGGACACCTGGCGCTACACCTGGGACGAGGAGAACCGCCTCATCGCCTGCGTCACCCCCGACGGCACCCGGTGGACGTACTCCTACGACCCGCTCGGGCGGCGCACGGCCAAGCACCGCATGGCCGACGACGGGCGCACCGTCGTGCAGTCCATCCACTTTGCCTGGGACGGCACGCGGCTGGCCGAGCAGACGGACACAGCCCACCACATCACCACCACCTGGGACTACGAAGGCCACCGCCCGCTGACCCAGCTCGAGCGCCGCACCAGCCCCGGGCACCATCCACAGAGTGAGGTCGACGCACGCTTCTTCGCGATCGTCACAGACCTGGTGGGCGCACCAAGCGAACTCGTCGACGAACAGGGCGCGATCGCCTGGCGCGGCCGATCCACCGTTTGGGGCACCACCAGCTGGAACCGGGACGCGGCGGCCTACACCCCACTGCGTCTTCCCGGCCAGTACGACGACGCCGAGACCGGCTTCTACTACAACTACCAGCGCCACTACGACCCCGACACCGCCCGCTACGCAAGCCCTGACCCGCTCGGCCTGGGGCCGGCGCCCAACCCGGTCGCGTACGTCACCAACCCGCACACCCGGATGGACCCCGAGGGCCTGATCGCCAAGGGATGCACGGAAAACGGCGGCTGGTACAGCGGGTTGAAGCCCGCGAACCTCCTGGACGACGACAAAAAGCGCATCAACCCCGTCGACCAGGAGATCAACCACATCCCCGCCAAGGCGTCCTACGCCCACCTGGACATGCCCGGGTTCCGGACAAGCAAGAGCGGCGGCGCCGGCATGGGACCCGCGATCCGCATGGACGCCGAGGACCACCGCGAACTGACGAGCACGGGCTCCAGCAAGGAGAGCGAGGAGTGGCGCGCGAGACAGCGGAAGCTGATCGACGCCGGGCGCTGGGACCAGGCCATGAAGATGGACATCGACGAGATCCGTGAGCTGTACGGCGACAAGTACGACACCCACATCAAGGACATGGTCGACAGCCTGAAGAACAACAAGAAGTTCCAGGCCATGCTGACGAAGAAGGGCTGGACGATAAACTACGACATCCTGAAATGACGACGCCGTGAAAGATTGAGGGATGGCGATGGATCTGGTACTCGACCCGCCGCGCGGAGTCGCGCCGATCCTTCTGGGCATGACGCTCGACGAAGCGCTCGCCGCGGTGCCCGACTGGGGCGAGCCCAAAGTGCTCAGGCGCCCGAGCCGCAACTCGGCAAAGGCGTCCTGGACCCTCGACCACGTCGGCGTCCAGGCCCTGGCCGAGGGCGGAGTCCATGTGACCGCGATCGAGCTGTGGTGGCCCGGTGAGGGCCGCACGTCCACCACACGCGTCCTGCTCGAGGGGGACGAGGTATTCACCACCCCTGCCGAGGACCTCTTCCGCCGTGCCGCAGAGCGGGGCTGGACGGTCGACCGGTCACAGCCCGAGTACCCGGTGATCCCCGGGGTGTCGCTGGGCTTCACCCGGCAGACCTCCCAGGAGGTCGAGCGGGACTCCGACGGCCTGCCGAGGTTCGTCACCTCTGTCCTCGTAGGCGGCAAGGACTACTACAACTACCGCTACCAAGAGCACAGCTGACAGATCGGGGCCGCCTCCCCGCACTCGACACCATCACAGGCCACGTCCGAGACAACGATCGTCGACAGGCGTGGCAGTTCCTATGAGCTGAGTTCCTGGCGCAGGTCGAGGTAGCAGCGCAGCCGTACGCCAGGTTCGCCGGGCTCCCGTGTCATACGGTCCGCCGGCGAGGTGGCCCACCGCGCGGCGATCGCCTCTTGGAGAGCGAAGGCCGTCGCATCGTCGGCCGCAGCGATCTCGACCACGGCCAGTCCTGGCTCCGCCACGTGTGTCTCGTTGATCGGTCCCATGCCCGGCACCACGCTCCGGCGCCGGAAGAGGTTCTTGATCGGGCTGGGCTTCACCCGACCGGGTAGGCGTCCCGCGGACCACAGAAGGCGAGGGCGCCCCATCCGTAGCTCGTCGGCACGCTCGGGGTGGCGCACACGCGTCGGGATCCGCCTGGTTTTTGTTGACACGCTTGTGGATCTTCAGGGGCCGGGCAGGGGGCGCGCGGCGGGTGCACCGAGGGACGCGGAAGTCCGCGCGGGCGCACCCGGATTTGCCGATTCACCCGTCATGTCCCGTTCCGGCGACCGGTTTTGATCGGTTGTTGCCATTCGTGCATGTGGTTTTCTGGGCCTGACCATCCGCGTGGTGGTGGGCACCCATACCCACGACGCTACTTTCTGGCACCGGATCGCTGCGCAAGGTAGTAGCGTCCTGCTCCCGGCACCTTCTGCCGGACGGCCAAGACCCCGGCACCAATGGTTGGTAGCCCGCGCGCCGGGGTCTTGTCGCTCTCAACGCCAGCCCAAGCGAGGGAGATCCCTTGATGCCACTTCGCCGACGCCGAACCCGTCTTCCTGCAGGCGCACATGCGCTTGCGTGGAAAACGAGTCGCGACCGTATCATCCCGCCGCCTTACCCGGTCCAAACCCCGCAATGGCATGTCAAGGCTGTCATGCTCCGCGGGAGCCTGCCCATCGCCGCGATCTGCCTTCCCCTGCTCGCGATCCCGGGCGCTCTGCCACCGCGTGTACTGCCCATCATCGCCTTCTTTCTGACGACCGCTCACGGGTCTGTGCTGGTCCGCCAGTGGATTCACCGCCGCTGACCTGATCGCCGGCGGGGGGGGGGGGGGGGGGGCCGCCGGCCCCCCCCCCCCCCCCCCCCCCCCCCCCCCCCCCCACCCCCCCCCCCCCCCCCCCCCCCCCCCGCCCCCCCCCCCCCCCCCCCCGCCCCCCCCCCCCCCCCCCCACCCCCCCCCCCCCCCCCCCCCCC